>NZ_JBFTPR010000006.1:0-296531 GCF_056398585.1 Aminobacter sp. 01T433 | reverse complement strand
TTGAACGTACCGCCGTCGACACGGCCAACGATCAGGCCGCCTTCAAGGTAGAGACGGATCACATAACCTTCGGTCGTGCGCAGTCCGGAATCCTGGGCGTCGCCGCCCTTCAGCACCAGCGAGAACACCTTGGAGCCCTGCGCTGCCGCGCCATCCGAGCCAAACGCAACATCGGCATCGATCAGGCCGTTCTGCTTGGCAAAGCCGATCGGGTCGTTGCCGGCAACATCCGGATCATTGCCCTTGTTGGTGATGCCATCGAACAGCGACAGCGAGCCGAAAACGTCGTCGGCGTCTAACTGCCTGCCCGACGTCTCATCATGCACGAGCAAACGACCTGTCGTCGTCAATTCGACCTCAGGAACGTCGTCGCGAATGGTGATGTTGACTTTGCCAGCGAGCACCACGAAGTCGCCGTCGCCGTCGGTCGCCTTGATGATCGAGCCGAAGTCGATCGACGACACCGTCCCGCCGGCAGTCTTCAGCTGCGTGTTTTCTTCGCTCGTTCCCGCAGGCGGCGCAACATGGTCGAGCTGGTCGAACTGCTGATACTTGAAATTGCCCGTCGCAGGATCGAGCGTCAGCGTGAAAATCGTACGGTCCTGGATCTGGCTGTAGCTCCCATTGCCGTTGTCGGCATATGCGACAATGGTGTTGCCGTTGACCACATAGCTAAGAACAACGCCCTTCGACTGAAGGCCAATCGCGGCCATGTCGGCGACGGCCGACGACGTGAAGCCGAAGCCACCGCCGGCAGCAGCGCCATCAGCACCAAAATTGACCAAGCCGGCAACCGATCCAGTTGCAGTCGCGCCAAAGCCAAACGGCAGTTCGAAGTCGCTGCTTGAACCGTCGCCAGTACCATCGTTCGGTGACGTGCCTACCGAAAGCCACGTCAAGATATCATCCTCGTCGACGGTGATCGCCGCAGACTCGCCGACAACCTTCGGACCGTCGTCTTCGAAGATGATCGCGCCGCCGATCTGGGCGCCGCCGGAGACGCTGTCATTGTCGAAGTCGGTGATTGTCACCGATGCGTTGACCAGTCCGGCAAGGTTCAACGAGTCATTATGCGACGCTGGCGTCGAACCATCCGAGTTGTGCTCAAGCGGAACGTTCTGCGTGACGGTCAGCGAACCGTCGGCGTTGATCTTGACGGTGAAGGCGATTTGCGTGCCGCCATTTTGAAAAGTGCCGGTAATCGTGGTCGAGTTCGTCTGCACCAGCGTGATTGGGAAATCGCCGATCGCCGTCTTCAGGCTCGTGGCGGCATTGCCCGACAGCGTAAGGGCGTAGACAACGCCACCACCTGCCGCTGCGCCGTCGGCGCCGAAGGTCGAACTGAATGAGAGAATCGAGCCGGCGCTGGTGACGTTGATCGGGAAACCGCCTGGCGTCCCCGCGCTCGTTTCGTCGAGAATGGCGGTTGCGCCGAGACGGACCCCGGAAATTTCAGGGCTGTCGTCTTCAACCTGCAAGGTCACATCCGCTGTCGCCGATCCGCCGAACGGATCCTTGACGGTAACCGGAATGACAATGCCGACAACGTCTTCGATGCCGGAACTCGGATGGTCGATCGGGCCCAAGATCTCGACCTTGTAGGCACCGGTGTTCGGATCGGTAATGGCGAAGCGAACCACGACGACGTCTCCCACCCTGCCCTCAAGCAAGTTGGGGTTGACCAGATTCCACGTGATCGCGGCACCATGCGATGTGATGCCAGCATTGGTCGCCGGGTTCGGCAGGCCGAGGCTGTAGGTAAGCGGATCGCCATTGCTGTCGGTCGCGCCGAAATTGCCGGTGAACACGCGCTCATTGGTGGTGTCGAACGGATTGGGCCCGTTGTCGCGATTGCCGCCGCTCAGTCCCTCTTCGGACAGGCGGATGGAAAAGCTCAGGAACTCGGGCTCGGCATTAATGCCGGCATCAAGTTCACGCCCTGCATATTGCGGGAACATAAGTGCTGTCGGCGGCAGCAGGTCGGAAACGTCGAATCCGTCGCCGATGCCGTTGGCCTGGATCTCGAAGTTGCCGCCCGAGCCCTGCGCCGCGCCCGCACCCGCAGAGAACGAACCATCGGCACCGAAGGCGACATTGATGCCGCCGGCTTCAAGGGCCGCGATCAGGGCAACGCGCGGCACCTCGACATCGCCGAGCAGGAAGGTCGGCACATTGGCGGCGGCGTCCTTGATGACGATGAGGGTGCCATCGGCCTGTTCGAGGACCAGATTGTTGCCGTCGACCTTTATGTTGTCGATGGAGATGCTGGCGGGCAGGTGGACGATGTTTGAAGCGTCCGCGACAAATTCCGTAGGCGTCGCCTGCGCAGGTGCAGCGGCCGTGGGCTGCGCTGCCTGTACGGGCTCACCGGAACCGGCATCGACGGGAACGGGATCGGCTGCCTGGGCCACAATCTGGCCTTCAACCGTAGGCTGGGCTACCGCGCCCTCTGGCAGGGCTGCATTTTCAGCCACGGAAGCAGACAGATTTTCAAAATCAACAGAGGTCGCCATTGCCCATCCCCAAATCGTAATTTAGCGACACTGAAACAATGGGCCGTCAGCAAACACAACTGTGACGAGAACCCGAATGCATATCAGGATATGCTGCTCCCTCGAAAAGTTTTCGAGTGGTTAACTGGCAGAGAAATCGCGGCCAAATTTTGCAAGTAAATTCTGGCGAATTCTTAAGGGTATAAGGTCTGCCTGTGAAACGTTTCCACATGCGCTGAACTGCCCGCCAGCGGGCCAAAGATCAGCCAAGACGATGGTGAGGATCGGGCACGCCTGCTCGCGGGTTTATCAGGTGACCACGAACGAAAGCAGCAGTTCCGGCGCTCTGATCGGCGCGCGGACCATATTGAGCTGGCCGTGGTAACGCCGCTCGCCGGCTCCGATGACGAAACCGCTGGCAATCGGCACGCCGCCATTGGCATCGAGCCTGGCGAAAATGTCGGCGACGTTAAGGTCGAGCGAAAGCCTGAGGTCGCGATTTGTCTCGTCGCCGAAGCCGACCGGCAGCTGCCGCTTGACCAGGTTCTGGAATGCCGAATTGAGCGATAGGATCTTCTTCATCGACGACAGGGCGAAGGCCGGTGCCGGGCAGGCGCCCAAAATGGCATTGATGGTGCGCAGCGAGGCCAACTTGCCAAGTGACGCATTCTGGTCGGCAATCCAGCGCAAGCAGGCCACGCGGATAGCCGAGGCGAGGTTGCTGGTATCGTCGTTTGCGCGAGCGATCTCTTCGACCATCTCGCCGATGGTCAGCCGGTTGTGTTCGGCCAGCTGCTTCAGCGTAGTCCAGAACAGGCGCTCGAGCCTGATGCCGCGCCGCGACCCCTGGCGAACGACGACGCGAAAATCGGTCGTCAGATCGTCAACCGAAAAGACGTTGATGCCAAGGTCATCTGGCGAAGGCGCGCTATCGCTCACGAAGCGCCTCGTTGCGCGCCTTGTTGATGGGCTTGAGCAGGTAGGCAAGGATGGTCTTGCGCCCGGTGATGATCTCAACCGTGCTGATCATGCCGGGAATGATGGAATAGGACATGCCGTCCCTCTCCAGCGTGGAACGGTCGGTCGACACGCGTACCTGATAATAGGGCTCGCCGGTGTTCTGATCGACCAGGGAGTCGGCGGTGATCGTCTGCACCTTGCCGTTGAGGCCGCCGAAAATCGAAAAATCATAGGCCGAAACCTTGATCAGCGCCTTCTGGTCGGGGCGGATGAAAGCAACGTCGCGCGGCGAGACACGGGCTTCGACGAGCAAGGTCTCGGAAGTCGGCACGATGCCCGCCACGACCGCGCCGGGCTGCACGAAGGCGCCCAGCGTGTTGACGTCGAGCGTATTGACGATGCCGTCGACGGGCGAGCGGATGTCGGTGCGCGCGACACGGTCGGTGGCGCCGCGGATGGTTTCGTCGACCACCGAAAGCTCGGCCAGCGCCTGGGTCAGTTCGTCGAGCGCTTCTTGCTGCAGCTGCAGGCCGAATTCGTCGACCTGGAGCTTGGCCTCGACGATCGCGCCCTCGGTCCGCTTGATGGTTTCCTCGGCCAGATTGAGCTGGCCCCTGAGTTCGGTCTGTTCGCGATCGACGCGCATCTGTTCGGTCTGGGCCATCAGCTTGCGCTTGACCATGGAGGTGATGAGCTCGGCCTCCTTGTCGCTGACCGCCAGGCTCTCCGTCAGCCGCTGCACATTGACCTTTGCTTCGTTCAGTTCCTTTTCGCGCTGGTCGAGCCGCGACTTCAACACATTGAGCTTGATGTCGAAATTCTGCCGCCTGGCCACGAGCAGCTTCTGCTCGTTTTCGCAGATCTGGGGTGCTGTGCGCATGAGATCTTCGGGACAGCTGAGTGGCTCGCCGATCCGGCCTTCTTGTTCCTGCTTGAGCCGGGCAATGCGGGCCGAGAGCGTGCGCGCCTTTGCCTGCTGTTCGCCGAGGCTGGATTCGTTGAGCGTGTCGTCGAGCCGGACGATGAGATCGTTCTTCTTGACCACCTGACCGATCTTGACGGCGATCTCCTCGACGATCCCTGCCTCGCTGGCCTGCACGATCTGGGTCTTTGAGGCAGGAATGACCTTGCCTTCGCCGCGCGCGATCTCATCGACTTCGGCAAGCGATGCCCACACGACGAACGCCGCAAACAGCCCGCCGATGATCCACACGGCTGCCGATGCAAAGAATGGCGGTCTATCTTCTTTTGATATCATCAATGCCCCATTATATTGAACGAATTCAATATAATCATGCCGTCAGACATCTGCTTTCAGCCGTTTGGCTTCTGCAGCGCCTGAATGACTTTTTCCTTTGGCCCGTCGGCAACGATACGCCCCTGTTCGACCACAATAAGGCGGTCGACAATTTCAAGCATACTGTAGCGGTGGGTCGATATGATCAGTGTGGTCTTGTCGTTGAAGGCCGTCTTGAGCTGTTTTATCAGCTGCCGCTCTGAGGCCAGGTCCATCGAGCCCGACGGCTCGTCGAGAAACACGATCTTGGGCCTCGTCATCAAAAGCCGGGCGATTGCCACGGCCTGCCTTTGACCGCCAGACAGGTTGGTGCCGCGCTCGCCGACATTCATGTCATAGCCGCGCGGATGGCGCGAAATGAATTCGTCGACGCCCGCCGCCTTCGCCGCGGCGATGATCTCTTCGTCGGTCGCTTCCGGCCGCGCCATCAACAGGTTTTCCTTGATCGTGCCGGAAAACAGGTCGCCTGCCTGGGCGACGATGCCGACGGCGGCGCGAACTTCGGAAGGGTGGTATTGGCGCACGTCGATTCCATCGAGCAGCAGCTCGCCAGTGGTCGGCAGGTACAGCCGTCCGACCAGACGCCCGAAGGTCGTCTTGCCCGAGCCGATGCGGCCGATGATACCGACGCGCTCGCCTGGATTTATCGACAGGTTGATGCCGGTCAGTACGTCGGTTTCCGTGCCTGGGTAGGCAAAGCCGACATTGCGCAGCGTCAGCGCGCCGACGCGGATGGGGCGATTGACGAAGCCGACTGTATCAGGACGATCCTCGGGCTGCTCCATGATGGAGTTCAGTACCCTCAGCGACAGCATCGCCTGGCGGAAGCGCGAAATGGTCATGGCAAGCTGGCCAAGCGGTGCCACGGCGCGCCCCGAAAGCATGACGGCGGCGATGATGGCGCCTGTCGAGACGGCACCACTGTCGAACGCATAAGCGCCCGCTACCACCAGCCCTACGGTAACCAGCTGCTGCACGAACTGCGTCATGTTGGCGGCTGCCGACGACAGTTCCTTGATCTTTTCCGAGGTGTTGGCGGCATTCTTGGAATGCTCGCGCCACTTCCGCAACAGATAGGCCTCGGCACGCAGCGACTTGATCGTCTCGACGGTCGAGATCGACTCGACCAGCAGCGCCTGGCGCTGGGAGGCCTCATTCATCGATGCTGCCACGCGCTTACCGATACGGTGCTGCGCCACGAGCCCAATAATGACTGCGGCGATGAAGGCGATGATCGGCACGATGACCAGCCAGCCCGCAATCGCGTAGATCACCAGCAGGAAGATGAAGACGAATGCCGTATCGATGAAGGTGCTGACGGTGTTTGAGGTGAAGAATTCGCGGACGAATTCATATTGCGAGACACGGTTGGCATATTCGCCGGTCGATGCGGGTCGCGCGCTGAGCGAGGTGTTCAACACCTTCTCAAACAGCATGTAGGAGATGCGCAGGTCGGCCTTGCGACCGGCATGGTCGATGAGTGCGGCGCGCGCGGTCTTGAGCAGCAGGTCAAACAGGATCGCGGTCGACACGCCGATCGCCAGAACCCAAAGCGACGAGATCGACTTGTTGGGCAAGATGCGGTCGTAGACGTTCATCGTGAAGATGGGCGAGGCAATCGCCAGAAGGTTGATGAAGATCGCCGCCAGCGCCACGCGCGAGTAGGAGCGCCAGAACATGCCCAGCGTGCCGTACAGCCAGTGCGGCCGTTCGATCCTGGCGGCATTGCCGACATTCATGTCCTCGGCGGTATTGGCATAGGTGATCGAAAAGCCGACGCCTCCGGCAATCGGTGCGGCCATCAACTCGGCGCGCGAGATCGACGTGCGCCCGTCTTCCTGAGGGCCCGTCAGAAACTCGGCCCCGTCGCGCTGCTCCGCCAGAATGGCGATGGGCAAGCGGTTGGGGCGGAAAATGATCGCTGGCAGGTCGAAGCGGCCGCGTGCGAAGTCGCGATG
Source organism: Aminobacter sp. 01T433 (assembly GCF_056398585.1). Taxonomy (NCBI): domain Bacteria; kingdom Pseudomonadati; phylum Pseudomonadota; class Alphaproteobacteria; order Hyphomicrobiales; family Phyllobacteriaceae; genus Aminobacter; species Aminobacter sp. 01T433. Next base: position 289,824 of record NZ_JBFTPR010000006.1, on the reverse strand, counting down.
CTCGAATTCCGTCGTTTCCAGGCCGATGCGCTCGGCGAGATGCCTGATTTCCTGCACCTCTATACGCGTCGCCGAGATTGGCACGCCGGAAAATAGCACTGTTTCAGCGCTCGGGCGGCCAAGATAGGCAGCAACCGCTGAAAAGCAGGACTTGAACGCTTCTACCGGCGTCTGGATATGAATCTGCTGGTTCATGACGGGCGGGGGCTGCCGTCAGGCAGCCACCCTATTTCTTTCTGACCGGGGCCAGGAGGTCGAACGGCATATTGTTTACCTGCTCCGAAGGCGTCCGCGCATAGGTGTCGGTATCGGCTGTCGCTGGTACGTTGAACTCGCCGCGGGCATAGGCGGTGGTCTGCTTTGCCGGCGTTATGTCCATCGTCTTCAACAGCTGGCCGGTTGCTGCCAGGAGGCGATATTCGGCAAACAATGATGCGAAAGCCGCGGTGTTGGCAAGGGTTTCGGAATTGAAGCGCGTATTCTGCGCATCGAGCACGTCGAGCAGCGAGCGCTGGCCGACCTTGAACTGCTCGCGATAGGATACGACGAGTCGGTCGTTGACAGCCGTCTGCAGGCGCAGCGTCTTGGTCAGTTCGGCTTGGCGGAAGCGACGTTCCCACGAAATGCGCACAGCCTCATCGACTTCACGCTGGACCTGATTAAGTGCAAGCCGTGACTCGCTCACGCGCCGGATCTGCTCCTGCTCGTTAGCCTTGTCGATACCGCCGCGATACAGATTCCAGCGCAGCACCAGCCTTGCCTGCAGGTCGTTGGTATCGTCGGCGTCGCCGTCGATATCCGTACCGACGCGGGCGCGGCCCTCGGCAACGACCTCGGGGCCGTACTTGGCCCTTGCTGCATCGACAAGCGATGCAGCTGCATCAATGTCGGTGCCGGCCATATGAACGCGCGGATTGTTGCGGCGAGCAAGCCCGATCGCGTCGTCAAGCGATCGTGGCAGCGCCTTGGCCACCGATCCGGGCTTCGACGGGCTTGTCAGCGGCTTGCCTACAGTCTTGAAGAACCTGATCTTCGCTGCTTCCAGTTCTTCGTTTGCTTCCTGCAAGCGGGCCTGCGCGGCATAGAGCCGTTCTTCGGCCTGCTGTCGGTCGGCATCGGTCAGGGCGCCGCCCTGGATGCCTTCGCGGATGTCGCCGAGGATCGACTGGTGGACACCGAGGTTCCTCTTGGCGTCGCCAACGATCTGCGCCTGGAGCATATATTCGAGATAGTCCTGGACGACCGAAAGCCCGATGAATTCGGAGCGTTCGAGCACGCGGAAGGACGCACCATCGACACGCGAGGCCTGGCGCGTCAGTTCGGCACGACGGGCGCCATTGTCGAACAGTTTCTGCGTCACGACCACACCCGCTTCTGACGGGTACAGACTGTCGTCTTCAATCGAAAGGGCGCGCCGCGATGAGTTGTCGAGCCGGCGCGCACCGGTCGATGCTTCGAAGTCGACGCTCGGAAGGTAAAGTCCCTTCGCCTGGCGCAGCTCGAATTCGATCGCTTCGCGGTTTTCGATGGCCTGGCCGATCTCAGGGTTGGATTCGACGGCAACCGCCATCGCCTCCTTCAGCGTCAGCGCGTTGGCGCCATTGCCCGACAGCATGGTTGCCGTCAGCAATACCCCAAGCCGCATCGCCAGTCGTCCGAGACCCATCGGCATAAACATTCCCCCACTACCTTCCGGTGCCCCGCAGCAACCGAAAACCCAAACCCATCCACTAGGAGCAATTATCCAGTGGCGGAAGAAAATCGACAGTAAATTTCATGCCCCTACTCTGAATCCAACGATTCGAGCAATTTGACTAAAGCACTGATGCAAAAATGCTACATTTCTGGCTGCTAAAGCTGCCTCGGCATGATCAGCGCGCAGGTTATGCACCGACGATGCCACCTCGCGGATCGAGGCGGCGGGTCAACCTGCAATTGCCGTGAGGTCAGTATCCGTCGATTCGCCATGCGCGAGCTCGATCCTGGCCGCTTTGCAGTCACTTTATTGCTGTAGCGGGCCCTCGCCGGGCGCGATTGCGGCAAAGCTGCCTGTTGCAGCCGCGATTTGTTCCGAGCCGGGTTTCGCGCCATGGATCCAGGCACGATCGGTGCTGAAGGAATAAAGCGGAACATAGCTCTTCAGCGCGCCGTCGCGCAGGACATCGTTGCTCAAATTGTCGAGAATGAAGGTTCCACTCTGGGTGGCAATCGACAGAACGGCGTGGAAGACGCCCCGGCTGCTGTCCTGCAACACCACAAGCGACATGCTCTGCGCCGGTACGCCGGCTTCGATCAGTGCGGCCATCTTGAGAATGGCAAAGTCTTCGCAGTCACCGGCGCCGCGCGAAAGTATTTCGGCCGGCTTGGCCCAGTAATCGAGGTTGCCGTAGACCGCTTCATCCCTGCGGTAGGCGATCATGGTGTTGACCGCGCGATTCACGGCGACGAGCTTGTCGAGGAACTTGCCGTCACGGCTGCGCACGGCCAGCGCAGAAAGGATCGCGCCGTTCTTGCCGCAAGCGGCCTGATCAGCACAGTCGCTGATTTGGCGATAGACCTTGGCCCAGCGCCCCGCGACAGGGAAATTGCGCATCGGAATGGCAACCGAACCGAACACACCGGGAATGATGGCAGCTGTTTTCATCTGGTCGATACCTGCAGCCGCCGTGTCGTTGTCGGGTGTGCTGCGCAAGGCAAGACCGTAGCCGTCGAAATCCCGGCCAAACTGGAAGGGCTTGGCGGCAATTGTGGGTGCCGCAGGTTCGACAAGCAGCAAGCCCCCAAGAAGCGGCGCGGCGTGAGTCTGGGCGACTGTCAGCGACGCCGCATCAATTCGCTCGCTTGCACTGGCTCCGTTGAACGCCGCAACGAGAAGCGCTGCCGCTGCAAGGCTCCTCAATCCGAGTTTCGAAACGTTGCTCGCTGTTGCTTTCATTGCGCCCACCTATTTTGATGGAGGCTAACAACATCATCTCAAATTATCGGAAATAAACACGGGTAACTGCAGTATAATCTTCGAGATATACTTTTCAGAAAATTTTACGCAATTTTTCGACGTTCACAGTGCGTCTCTTCCAAGACTGGCACTGCCATGCAATCCATATCCATCTGTTCGATGGTGAAATGCTTTGCCGCGCCGTCAGGACGTTGTGCAGTGTTGTGTGAGAGCGAAAGCGACGTGACCTCGCGGCGTGCAATTCTTGTTCCATTGGTTGCGCTCGCCGCGATTGGCGCGGTCGCATTGGCCGTCATTGCACAGGGCAACGTTTATACACCACAACAGCCGATTTTCGAAGCCGATTCACCAGGTGCCATATCTGCGGACTCTGCAAACAAGCCCAGTGTCGCCTCCGGAGACCTAGGAGCGACTAAGCGCGACGCGACACGAGCGATTGCCCCCGATGTCGTCGTACCGCCTGGAGCTGCTGGGCAGACGTTGGAACGCGTCGAGGCGAGACCACCGCTCGGTGACTTGGGGCTCGCCCCGCTACCCAAGCCGATTGCACCAGACGATTGGGAGGGCACGCTTCTCTATCGTCCGGCGGTGACGTCCTCGGCCTCGTTCCAGTCGATGGGCTACACGATACTTATTGCTGGCACCGAGGCGCTCAGTCCCGATCGGACATGCGAGTTCGAGGGTACGAATTGGAACTGCGGCGAGCGGGCCATGCTTGCCTTTAGATACTGGTTGCGCGGTCGAGCGCCTTCGTGCCAGGTGTTTCCGCCGGCAGAAAGGCAAGCCGTGGCTGCCGCCTGCAGACTCGGCAAGCAGGATGTTGGCGCGTGGCTGGTCTCAAACGGCTGGGCGTACGCCAAATCGGGCGGTGGCTATGAAAAGGCCGAGGAGGTCGCGCGGAAGGCCAAAATGGGTGTGTTCGGTCCCCCGGGCTGAGAAGGCAAACCGCGGCGCGCCAAGGCTTTGGGATCGTGAAATTCGGAAAAGTCCTCGAATTTCTGCGGTATTCGTCAAACTGTTCGCATTCGCACAAGGAATGTTTCATTCTCCACGGGTAGATCGGTTCGACATGAGAGCGGAGGGATCTGGCGTGGACAATTTGGGTACAGGAAATGCAGGGCGTAGCTGGGCACCAGTCGCCCGCTACGCGCTTTTGGGTGCGACCGCTTGCGTTGCGGTCGCTGCAGGAGCTGCGGCTATCCTGTTTCATGGCCAGGCAGACGGCATCTTCTGGCGCGCCGTGATCGGCGCCGGGGTTGTTGCTGGCGTGGTCGCCGCTCCGCTGCTTGCCATTGTCGCCAATGAACGGCGCAAATTCGGCGCCCTGAAATCCGAAGTCAGCAGGCTGTCTTCGGTCGATGCGCTGACCTCGGTGCTCAATGGGGGTGTTTTCGCGAGCCTGATCGATGCATTTCGCAGCGGTTCGGCTGGATCGGGACGCCGGCAGGGTGCGCTGCTGGTTGTCGATGTCGATGATTTCAAAGCGATCAATGCCAGGTTCGGCCATGCCTGGGGTGATGAGGTGCTGAAGATCGTCGCCGGCGCCATCAAGTCTTCCGTACGTACCGGCGATCTCGTTGGCCGCATCGGTGGCGAGGAGTTCGGTGTGTTCCTGCCTGGCGCCACAAAGGAAAATGCCGAGCGTGTCGCCGAACGCATCCGCGGCTCGATCTCCGACACCATCCTTGAACCGGGCGGACGCAATTGCCCGCTGACGGTCAGCGTCGGGGCTGTCTTGTTTGAAGATCAGCTCGAATTCGACGAGATGTTCCGCAAAGCCGACGGTCGCCTCTCCGAGGCCAAGGCACGCGGTCGCAATCGCGTAGAGTTCGCCGAATTTTCCAGCAATGACGAAAGGGCCGGGCTCAACGCCTGAGTCCGCCTTGAAGCAGCCTTGAGATATTTGAGCCGCGCAGCATTGCTGCGCGGCTTTGTTTTTTCTTTCTGAAGAGACAGGCCACGCGGGCCTTGTTCGAAACACCAGCTGGCGTGCCCGCTAACTGCATGGGCACTGTCACGAAACCATCATCCAGCTGTCATCGCGCTGAAATCTCGTTGCCCCAAACGGAACCCGCAATTCCGTTCAGGCAAAGAGGTTTTCCATGTCACGCAAGCTCCTGCTTTTGACGACCGCGCTCGCTGCGTCAGCGGCCTTCCCCGCTCATGCCGGCCAGGCGTTCAACCGTATCGCCACTTTTCCCGTCGCCACCAACTTGCCGGCTGATGTCGACGCAGCGACCCCGACCTCGTCGGAAATCATTGCGGCAACCGAAGACGGCATGACGCTGGTCTATTCCGACAGCCCGCTGGGTGCGGTCGGCTTCATCGACATCACCGATCCGAAGGCGCCGAAGGCCGCAGGCATCGTCAAGATCGACGGCGAGCCGACCTCGGTGATCGTTGCCGGCAACAAGGCGCTGGCCGGTGTCAACACCTCCAAGAACAAGCAGGAGCCTTCGGGCAACCTCACGATCATCGACCTCGCTTCCAAGGCGATCGAGGCGTCATGCGATCTCGGCGGCCAGCCTGACTCGGTGGCGCTCAGCAAGGACGGAAAATTCCTCGCCGTGGCCATCGAAAACGAGCGCGACGAAGAACTGAATGACGGTGCCCTGCCGCAGTTGCCAGCTGGCAACCTCAAGATCGTCGCCCTCAAGGATGGCGCGCCCGACTGCGCTTCGATCAAGACCGTCGACCTGACCGGCATCGCCACTGTCGCGCCGGAAGATCCCGAGCCGGAATTCGTCGCCTTCAACGACAAGGGCGAGATCGCCGTCACGCTTCAGGAAAACAACCACATCGCCATTGTCGATGCAGCGACCGCCAAGATCGTTGCGCATTTTCCGGCAGGCGAAGTGACGCTCGAAAACGTCGATACCAAGAAGGACGGCGCGCTCAATTTCACCGGCACGGTCGAAAACGCCCCACGCGAGCCCGACGCCGTGAAGTGGCTCGACAATGACCGCCTCGTCGTTGCCAATGAGGGCGACTACAAGGGCGGCGCGCGCGGCTTCACCATCTTCTCCAAGGCTGGCGATGTGCTTTATGAATCCGGCCCGTCCTTCGAATATCAGGCGGCTTCTGCCGGCCACTATCCCGACGCCCGCAACAAGAAGGGCATCGAGCCAGAAGGTCTCGAATTCGCGACGTTCGGCGACCAGAAGCTGATCTTCGTTGCCGCCGAGCGCGCCTCGCTGATCGGCGTCTATAAGGATACCGGTGCCGCGCCCGAATTCCTCCAGCTGCTGCCCTCAGGCATCGGCCCGGAAGGCCTAGTTGCCATCCCGCAGCGCAACCTGCTGGTCACCGCCAACGAGACCGACCTTGTCGAAGACGGCCTCGCGCGTTCGCATGTCATGGTCTACGAACTCGGCGAAGGTGAAGCCGCCTACCCGCAGATCACTTCGAGTTTCAAGGATGACGGCACCCCGCTTGGCTGGGGCGCGCTTTCGGGTCTCGCGGCCGATCCCAAGCAAGCCGGCAAGCTTTATGCCGTGTCGGACTCGGTTTATCGCTCGGCCCCGGCTATCTTCACCATCGATACGTCAAAGACCCCTGCCCTGATCACCGAAAAGACAATCGTCACGCGTGACGGTCAGCCTGCCCAAAAGCTCGATCTCGAAGGCATCGTTGGTGACGGCAAGGGCGGTTTCTGGCTCGCGTCGGAAGGCCGTTCCGATAAGCTCGTTCCGCACGCCATCTACAACGTCAACGCCAAGGGTGAAATCAAGGAAGAGATCGCATTCCCGGCCGAGCTTCTGGCGCACGAGACCCGTTTCGGTCTCGAAGGCATCACCACGCTTGGCGAAGGCGATGATCTTACGCTGGTCATGGCGATCCAGCGCGAATGGGCCGACGATCCCAAGGGCCAGGTCAAGCTCTTGGCCTACAAGCCCAAGGACAAGGAGTGGTCGGCGGTGCGCTACCCGCTCGACGCTGCCGAAAAAGGCTGGGTCGGCCTGTCGGAGATATCAGCCCATGACGGCAAGCTGTTCGTCATCGAGCGCGACAATCTGATCGCCCAGGAAGCCAAAAACAAGCGCATCTATGCGGTTGCGCTCGACGGCTTTAAGCCGGCCAAGCTCGGCGGCGAGCTGCCGCTGGTGGAAAAGGCGCTGGTGCGCGACCTGCTGCCCGACCTCAAGGCGGCGACCAACGGCTATGTCGTCGACAAGGTCGAGGGCTTCGCCATCGACGCATCGGGCGAGGCCTTTGTCGTCACCGACAATGACGGTGTCGACGGTTCTTCCGGCGAGACGCTGTTCCTGCGCCTCGGCAACATTGCAGCCATCAACTGAGCCCGCGCTAAACTGAACAAACCAGAGCCGCGGCGGTAACGCCGCGGCTCTTGCATTTGGAAGGCCGGCTGTCAGCCTGCCAGCGGTGTCCGATAGAGCTTGCCGAGGCCTTCGATCGGCTTGTCGTAGCCGCCGAGGCGCAGCATGTGCCAAGCCATGGCATGGTTGCTCGAGGTCACCGGCTTGCCGAGCTTGGCCTCGACCCGTTCGGCGATGCGTGCGACGCGCAAGCTGGTGCAGGAGACGAACACCGCTTCGCATTCGTCCGACGAACCGACGTCGAGGATTGCCTTTTCGATCGCTTCGGTGGTGATGCGGGCGACGAGATTGTCGTCCGGCTCGTTGAACGAGCCCATGACCGGGATTTCAAGCCCACGCGTCATGAAGGCTTCACGCAGCGAATGGTTGATGGTGGCGATATAGGGCGTGAGCAGCGCGATCTTCCTGGCGCCCATTGCCTTGAAGGCGGCGAGTGCGGCAGTCACCGGGTCGGTTACCTTCACCTCGGGCATGACTTCCAGGACGCGCTTGGCGACCTGGGCCTCGCCGATCACCAGCGCGCCTGAGGTGCAGCCAAAACCGATCACGTCGAAACGCACGTCGGGCAAAAGGCGGACAGTGCCGGGAATGTCGGCTTCCATCTTGCGCAGATTGTCTGGCGTGATCTCGACGGGCGAGTGCAGCCGCGCTTCGTAGAGTGCTACGCCTTCCGGCAAGGCGAAGCGGAACTCGTCCTCGATGGTCTGGTCGGTGCGCAACACCAGAAGTCCGAGATTGGCCGTCTGGCCGATGCCGTTGTCGGTGTCGAACGGGATGTTTTCGATGTTCGAAACGAGACCGGCCTGGCCGGCCGGCTGTGCAGCCATGGTCATGATTTGCCCTTCTATGTCTGGGGAGATGCTGCGTCAGCTGACTGCCGCGAGCCGGGGATGAGGCTCGACGGCCGGGGGCTCGCCGCCGAGGTAGAGATGGCGCATCGCCGGATCGGCCAAAAGGTCTGCTGCCCTGCCCTCGATCGCCACCTTGCCGAGCGACAACACATAGGCGCGGTCGGCAACGCTGAGCGCTTCGAAGGCGTTTTGCTCGACCATGACGATGCACATGCCGGTGCGGTCGCGGATTTCGGCGATCGCGGTAAATACGTCGTGCATCATCAAGGGCGACAGGCCCGCCGAAGGCTCGTCGAGCAGCAGCACCTTGGGGTTGGAGATCAGGGCACGGGCCAGCGACAGGATCTGGCGCTCGCCGCCTGACAGAGCCGAGGCCTTGCGCTCCTGCTTGGAAGCCAGAGAAGGATATTGCGCCATCAGCTCTGCATAACGCTCGTTGCGTTCGGCCACTGGCAGATGTCGGGCACCAAGCAGGATGTTGTCGGCAACGCTCAGGGTCGAAAAGACATTGTCGGTCTGCGGCACGAAGCCCATGCGGTGGTGCTTGACCTTGTCGTGCACGGCAACCGCGCTGACATCACGGCCCTCCATCTCGACAGCGCCGCCGCGCGGCCTGACGAAGCCGGCGATGCACTTCAGCAGCGTGGACTTGCCGCAGCCATTGGGGCCGAGGATGGTGACGATCTCGCCGCCGGAAGCCGTAAGGTCGATGCCCTGCAGGATATCAGGGCCGTCGCCATAGCCGGCGCGCACTTTGTTGACGCGGATCATGCCGACACCTTCTGCTTGGCGACCGACTTGCCGAGATAGGCCTCGACGACGCGTTCGTTTTCGGTGAGCGCGCGCGGGGCGCAATCGGCGATGATTTCGCCACGGTCGAGCACGATGCAGCGGCTGCATAGTTCGCGGATGAAATGCATGTCGTGTTCGACCACCAGCATGGCGACGCCGCGCTTGTTGAACGCCTTGAGCAGCTCGACCATGCGGCTGCGCAGCTGCGGATGAACGCCCGCCGTTGGCTCGTCGAGGCAGAGCAGTTTCGGCCTGGTGCGCAAGGCGACCGCGATGGAGAGCAGTTTCTTCTGGCCGCCCGACAGCGAACTTGCCGGCTGGTGAGCGACAGGCGCGAGGGCGAACTGTTCGATCAGCTCCTCGGCCTCGGCGTCGTCGCTGCCCTTGCCGGTGAAGGCGTCGAGCAGCCCTGCCCCGTCGCGTGATCCGGCGCGCAGCACTTCGCGCACGGTCATGCGGTGTGGCATCGACGGCAACTGGAAGGTGCGGACCAGGCCTTGTCGGGCGATCTTGTAGGAAGGCATGCCGGCAACAGATCTGCCAAGGAAAAGGATATCGCCGGCATCGGGGCGCGAAAAGCCCGAGACGATGTTGAGTAGGGTCGATTTGCCCGAGCCGTTCGGCCCGAGCAGGCCGACGATCTCGTCGGCGCCGATGCGAAAACGCACGTCGCTCAGCACCTTGTGGGCGCCGAAGGCCTTTGCGACGCGCTCGGCGGTCAGGACAGCCTCAGCCATTTTGCTTGCCTCCGATACATTCGGGGATCAGGCCCTGCGTGCGCCACATCAGGAAGGCGAGCAGGCCGCCGCCGACGAGCGTCAAGCGCATGGCCGCGACATATTCCGACGGCAGGCCTAGCGCATCCTTCACGAAGGGCACGAAGGCGAACAGGAACTGCATCAGGATGGCGCCGACGATGGCGCCGAGATGGTTGCCCGAGCCGCCGATGATGACCATCGCCCAGATCAGGAAGGTCTCGGAGCTGACCAGTTGGTCGGGACCAACGAAGGTGATGTAGTGGGCGAAGACGAAGCCCGAGGCGGCGGCCAGGACGGCAGCGACCATCAGTGTTTGCGTCTTTAGCGCTGCCAGATCATAGCCGAGCGAGGCGGCAAGCTGCGGCTCTTCGCGCATAAGCTTGAGCGCCAGCCCGTAGCGGCTTGTGGTCAGGCGCTGGCACAGCCACCAGGCGGCGAGCAGCAGGAGAATGCACAGGCCAAGCGTCATCAGCGGACCCAAGGGACGCGGCATGTCGCCGAACAAAAGCGGGATGCCGCCGACGCCTTGCGCGCCGCCGGTCAGCCAGGCCTCGTTGTTGGCAAGGATGCGCAGCACTTCGGCGACCGCAAGTGTGGCGATGCCCCAATAGTCGGCGCCGAGATTGCGGCCTAGACGGGCGAAGGCAGCGGCGACAATCACGGCGAAGACGATGCCGAGCGCGATGCCGGCGACCGGGCCGAGCTGGTGCGAGAAGGCGATGGCCGCACCGTATGTGCCGCAGCCAAACAGGATCACCTGGCCGAAATTGACCAACCCGGCAAAGCCGACCTGCAGATTAAGGCTGAGCGACAACAGCCCGTAGAGGCAGGCCATGATCGCGACATGGATGAGGAACTCAAACACGCTTCACCTCCGAGACGAACAGGCCGTAGGGCTTGATCAGAAGCACGACGACAAGCAGCAGGAAGGACGCGGCGGTGGCATATGCGGCGGGAATGAACAGCACGGATTCGCCGAACAACGGTCCGAAATTGACATTGGTGACCATGGTTTCGGCAGCGGCGATGACGACGGCGCCGACGGCAGCACCAAGCGCGTTGCCGAGCCCGCCGAGGATTGCGGCAGCAAACACCGGCAGCAGCATATCGAGGCCGAGTTGGGCGCTCATCTCACCCTTGACCGACAGACCGATACCGCCGAGTGCCGCCATGACGCCCGACAGGAAGACGACGGTGTTGGTGACCTTGCGTGTGTCGATGCCGGTGGCGCTGGCGAGCACCGAATTGGTGGCAGTGGCGCGCATACAGCGGCCGAGGTCGGTGCGGAAGAGGATGAGCGCGAAGACTATGATGGCGAGCGCGCTGATGCCCACCGACATCAGCTGATGCTCGGTCAGCCGCGCGCCCAAGAAACGCAGCGGCGGGTTGATCTCCAGCTCGAAGCGCTTGGGCCTGGGGCCAGCAGTGACCAGGAAGATCGCCGAAAACACCATGGACAGCGCCAGCGAGCCGATCATGGCGATGGCCGAGCCGGCGCGCAACAGGCGCTCGAAAACAACGACGTTGAGCACGACCGCGATGATGCCGACCAGCGCACAGGCGGCGATGGCCGCAACCACCAACGGCAGGCCAGCCATCTGCAGGCCAAGCGCCAAAAGCGCACCTGTCGTCGCATATTGCACAAGCGCTACATTGGGAAAGCGGATCAGCGAATAGACGCTGCTCAACCCGATGGCGATCAGCGCCAGGTCGACCGCGCGGATCAGGACGTCGACGACAAACTGGACCATGCTCTTTTCTCGTAAGGTGACTTCGTCACACAGCGGCTGCGCTGGTGCGGAAAGGCAGGCCGGACGCCAGTTCCGGCCTGCCGAGAGGACAAGGGTCGGGACCCTAGCGTTGCTGGACGCCGTCCTCGATCTTCAGCTTGAGATAGGGCTGCTTGGAACGCTGGCGATCGGCATCGAAGGTGATGTCGCCGGTGGCGCCCTTGTAGCCGTTGCCGATTTCCTTCAGCGCGGCACTGATCGCCTTGGGCTCGGCCGAGCCGGCCTTTTCGATCGCGGCAGCGGCCATCATGACGGCGTCGTAGCCATAGCCGTTGAAGCTGGTCTTGAAGGGCTCGTTGTACTTGGCCTTGTAGGCGGTTTCATAAGCCGCGCCATCGGGGCCGATGTAGTTGAGGTCGAGACCATACTGGCCCTGGACGAATTTCGGGTCGGCGTCGGAGGTGCACATCGACAGGTATATGGCATACCAGGGCGTCGAGTTGATGCCGAGTTCGAAGGACTCGCGGTTGATGGTCGCGGCTTCCTTGCCATAGGCCGAGTAGACATAGACGTCGGGCTCGCTGCGCTCCATCTGCTGCAGCTCGCGGCGATAGGTGGTCTGGCCCTCAGTGTACATCACTGTGGTGACGACTTCGCCGCCAAGTGCCGCAAATGCCTTCTGGAACTGCTCGGCGACGCCCTGGCCATAGGCGTTGTTCGGCACGATCACAGCCGCCTTCTTCCACTTGTTGTCGACCACGTCCTGGGCTGCGAAGCCCGAGGACACGTTGTCGAGGCCGATCAGCGAGAACGAGCCGTCGCCGAGGCCGCGTATCTTGCCGCTGGACGACCCGATGTTGAGATGCACGCGTCCTTCCTGGACCAGATACTGGCCGACCGGGATGGTGATGCCCGAGGAGTATTCGCCGATCACTACCGGCACGTTGTCGACGGTGACGAGTTTCTTGGCAGCATCGAGCGCGGATGGCGCGCGGCCACCGGAATCCTCGATGATGACGCGCAGCTTCTTGCCGCCGAGCACGCCGCCATTCTCATTGATCTTGTCGACGGCAAGCTCGATGCCGCGGCGCTGGTCGTCGCCGAGCGTCGCGCTCGCGCCGGACAGCGGCACCACGGCGCCAAGAACGACTTCCTGGGCCAATGCAGGCAGGCTGCTCAGCGCAAGACAAGCAGCAGCCAGTAGGGCTTTGTGCATTTTCATCTCCATTTGTTTCGTTGTCGGCCGGGCCGCTACGTGGCGCCCGGTCCCCTCTTTGATGAAGATATGTAGACACAGAATTTTTCAGAAGTGAATACACATAATGATGCACTTGTCGTTTTATCTGCGCGGCGGCTGAAAAGCCCAGTTTTGCAGGCTTCCTGAGGGGTTTTTGTGCTGCAGTGCACAAGCCGACGAAGCGTTTTGGCAGCACTTTTTCGGGTGCGTGAAGCGTCGCCTGGAAGCACAATGATTGGCCCGATCTGACGAGGTGGGGCCGACTGATACTATTCGGCGGCAATCGCTAACGGGCGCTGCTCAAGTGCCTGTTCAAGCGATGTCCACTTGAGGCGCGCAAGCTTCAGGTTGCGCTCCTTGACGGGGCCGTAGCCACGGATTTCTTCCGGCACTTCGGCAATGGCGACTGCGGTTGCCAGCCTGTCCGGCGTCAGGCTGGCGAGCAGAAGCTCGATGCGAGCGCGGTACTCCGCGATCAGCGCGCGCTCGGTGCGGCGTTCAGCACTGTAGCCGAACGGGTCGAGTGCTGTGCCGCGCAGGCGCCTGAACTTTGCCAGCACCCCGAAGGCGCCCAGCATCCACGGGCCAAATGTCATCTTGGCCGGTTCGCCGGTGTTGGGATCCTTCTTGGCCAAAAGCGGTGGCGACAGGTGGAAGGTCAACTTGCCCTTGCCGTCGAAGGTCTCGGCCAGCTGCTTGCGGAAGGTGCCGTCGGAATAAAGCCGCGCCACCTCATACTCGTCCTTGTAGGCCATCAGCTTGAACAGATAGCGGGCGACGGCATCGGAGAGCTTTCCTTCGGCACCCATCACCGTCTTCTCGCGGGAACGCACCTTGTCGACGAAGGCGCGGTATTCGCCGGCGTAAGCGGCGTTTTGGTAGGCGGTGAGGAATGCCACGCGCCGGGTCACAGCCTCGTCGAGCGACTGCGATGCAACGCGATGGCCAATCGGCGAGTTGACTTGCGTCCTGGGCAGAAAGGCATCGACGGCCGCACGGTCCGCTGCCGCAAGGCGGCCGAGACGGAAGGCCGTGCGGTTCATCTCGACCGCCGCACCATTGAGCTCAAGCGCCTTGTCAATACTTGCTGCAGCCAGCGGGATCAGTCCGCGCTGCCAGGCATAACCGACCATGAACAGGTTGGTGCCGATGGAGTCGCCGAGCAATTGCGTGGCGATCTGGGTGGCGGCGATCGTCTCGACCTGGTCCGCACCGGCGATATCCTTGACGACGCCCGCCAATCCAAGTCCCTGGATGCGGAAATTGGGGTCGCGGATGAAGGCGCCGGTGATGGTCTCCTCCGAGTTCAGCACGACGCGCGTCTTGCCATTGGCGATGGCACTGAGCGCTTCCTTGCCGGCAGCAACCACAAGGTCGCAGCCGAGCACGACATCGGCTGAGCGCGATGAAATGCGCACCGCATGCAGATCGTTTGGCGTCGGTGCAAAGCGCAGATGCGTCGTCACCGGGCCGCCCTTTTGCGCCATGCCGGCCATGTCGAGCGTCGAGCAGCCCTTGCCTTCGAGATGAGCCGCCATGGCGAGGATGGCGCCGATGGTGATGACGCCGGTGCCACCGACGCCAGTGACCAGCACGTTCCAGGGTGTGGTGAGTTCAAACGGTGCAGGCTCGGCGATCGGCCGCGCGGCAATCGCCTTGGGGTCGATGTTTTTTGGCCGGCGCGGCTTCACGCCCTCGACGGTGACGAAGGAAGGGCAAAAGCCCTTCACGCAGGAGAAGTCCTCGTTGCAGGACGACTGGTCGATGCGGCGCTTGCGCCCGAACTCGGTGTCGACCGGCGTCACCGACAGGCAGTTCGACTTCTTCGAGCAGTCGCCGCAGCCTTCGCAGACCAGCTCGTTGATGATGACGCGACGTTCGACCCTGGGCTTTGGGTCGCGCTTGCGGCGGCGGCGCTTTTCGGCAGCGCAGGTCTGGTCGTAGACGATGCCCGATACGCCTTCGATCTCGCGCAGTTCACGCTGCACGGCGTCGAGTTCGTCGCGGTGGTGGATCGAAACATTGGCCGCGAACGGCTCCTGGCCGTGGTATTTCTTGATGTCGTCTGAGACGACGGCGATGCGCTCGACGCCTTCCGAACGAAGCTGATGGGTGATGCGCTGCGGGTTGAGTGTGCCGTCATGGCGCTGGCCGCCGGTCATCGCCGTCGCGTCGTTGAACAGGATCTTGTAGGTGATGTTGACCTTGGCTGCGACCGCTGCCCGGATGGCGAGCAGGCCCGAATGGAAATAGGTGCCATCGCCTAGGTTCTGGAAGATGTGGCGTGTCGGCACGAACGGCGCTTGGCCGATCCAGTTGGCCCCCTCCCCGCCCATATGGGTATAGGTCGCGGTGTTGCGGTCCATCGCCTGCGACATCCAGTGGCAGCCGATGCCGGCCAGCGCGCGGCTGCCTTCGGGCACACGCGTCGAGGTGTTGTGAGGACAGCCCGAGCAGAAATAGGGCGTGCGCTGGACAGGCGCGAGGCTCGCGAGCTTGGCGCCGTCGATATCGGACAGCTTGCCGATGCGCTCAATAAGATCCTTGTCTTCGATGAAGGGCAGGATGCGTGCAGCGATTGCGCGGGCGATCTGGATTGCGGTGAGGTCGTCATGCGCCGGCAAGACGATGCGGTTTTCGCCGTCGCGCTTGCCAAAGATGCGCGGCCGCCGCTCGGCTGGCATGTTGTAGAGGATGTCCTTGACCTGGCCCTCGATCAACGGGCGCTTTTCCTCAACGATCAAAAGCTCTTCCAGCCCTGATGCAAAAGCAGCGATGCCCTCGGGCTCCAGCGGCCAGACCATGCCGACCTTGTAGACCGACAGGCCAAGCTCGATGGCGCGCTTTTCGGAGATGCCGAGCTCGTCGAGCGCTTGGCGCACGTCGAGATAAGACTTGCCTGTCGTGACAATGCCAAGCCTGCGGCGTGGACCGCCCAGTGCGACGCGGTCGAAGCGGTTGGCGCGCGCGAAGGCAAGGGCTGCCGGCAGCTTGAGATTATGCAGGCGCCGTTCCTGCTCCTGCGGGCTATCTGGCCAGCGAATGCCGAGCCCACCGGCCGGAATCTCGAAATCGCCAGGTGTGTTGAAAGCGATGCGGTCGCTGGCAACGACGATCGAGGCGGAGGAATCGACGGTCTCGGCGATCAGCTTGAGCGCTGTCCAGCAGCCGGAATAGCGTGACAGCGCCCAGCCATAGAGGCCGAAGTCTAAGATCTCCTGTACCCCTGCCGGATTGAGCACCGGGATCATCGCGTCCATCAGCGCATATTCGCTCTGGTGCGAGGTGGTCGAGGATTTGCAGGTGTGGTCGTCGCCAGCGAGCAGCAGGACGCCGCCAAAAGGGGCCGAACCGGCGAGATTGCCATGGCGGAAGGCATCGCCCGAGCGGTCGACGCCGGGGCCCTTGCCGTACCACATCGAAAAGACGCCCTGCTTGTTGGCCTTTTCCATCAGATTGATCTGCTGGGTGCCAAGGATGGCGGTCGCGGCGATGTCCTCGTTGAGCCCTGTCTGGAAACGGATCTCATTGGCTTCGGCAAACTTGCGTGCCTGACCGAATGCCTGGTCGATGCCTCCGAGCGGCGAGCCGCGATAGCCGGTGACGAAGCCAGCCGTGTCGAGACCGGCGGCACGGTCAATCCGGCGCTGCACCATCGGCAGGCGCACCAGCGCCTGGGTGCCGGTCACGAAAATGCGCCCGTCGTCCAGCAGATACTTGTCGTCGAGCGAAACTGCCGGATTGGCCATCTGGATCTCCTGGACCCCGCCCGGGCACGGCCAGAACGGAACTGACATGCGAGAGCAAGTTTGCTCTCTTGTCTATCCATTACTGTATACACATTGGCCCGTCAATCTACGTCGAGCAGGCAAACCGCAAAGCGACGGCAAGCTTTTGATGCATGCGAGCCTACGAAAAGGGCCCGGCATATGCCGGGCCCTTTTCCGTTTTTCCAGTAGTTGACGCTACCGCTCACAGCACGTGAGACAAAAACTCACGTGTGCGCGGCGATTGCGGGTTGGCGATCATTTCCCTGGGTTCGCCGCGCTCTTCGACGACGCCGCGATCCATGAAGATCAGCTGGTCGCCGACTTCGCGGGCAAAGCCGATCTCGTGCGTGACGACGACCATCGTCATGCCGCTTTCGGCCAGATCGCGCATGACCACCAGCACTTCGCCGACGAGTTCGGGATCGAGTGCCGAGGTCGGTTCGTCGAACAACAGCACTTTCGGGTTCATCGCCAGCGCGCGGGCGATCGCCACGCGCTGCTGTTGTCCGCCGGAGAGCTGGCGGGGATAGGCGTCGGCCTTGGCCGAAAGCCCAACACGTTCGAGCAGTGCGTGGGCCTTGTCCTTGGCTTCGGCCTTGGACAGGCCCTTCACCATGATCGGCGCCTCGATCAGGTTTTCGAGCGCCGTCATGTGCGAGAACAGGTTGAACGACTGGAACACCATGCCGATGTCGGCGCGGCGCTGGCACAGGAGCTTGTTGTTGACCTCGTAGAGCTTGCCGTGGCGCAAATCGTAGCCGACGAATTCGCCGTCGACCAGAAGCACGCCGCCGCTGACCTCTTCGAGATGGTTGATGCAGCGCAGGAAGGTGCTCTTGCCTGAGCCCGACGGGCCGATCACGCAGGCGACCGAGCCGGTTGGAACGTTGAGGTCGATGCCTTTCAGCACTTCGACAGCGCCGAAGGATTTGCGCACGCCGCGCGCGAACACCATGGAGTTTTCGGGAACGCCGAAGCGGGCCTGGTTTTCTGCTTTCGATGTCATGCTGGCTGTGCCACCCGTCCGAACCTGAAGGCGCGTTTCAGCATGCCACCCATCGACACGCCCTGCTGCTGGTCGCTCTTGCCGTAATATTGCTCGATATAGTGCTGGCCGATCGACAGGATGGTGACGACGAAGAGGTACCAGAACGCAACCACGATCAGCAGCGGAATGGTCTCGAAGGTCCGAGCATAGATGCTCTGCGCGGCATAGAGCAGGTCGTTGACGGCGATGATGGTCACCAGCGACGTGGTTTTCAAAAGATTGATCGTTTCGTTGCCGGTTGGCGGCACGATGAAACGCATCGCCTGCGGCAGCGTGATGCGGCGCAGGATCAGGCGGTGGTTCATGCCGAGGCTGCCGGCGGCTTCGGTCTGGCCTGATGCCACCGAGTTGATGCCGGCGCGCACGATCTCAGCCATGTAGCCGGCTTCATGCAGCGAAAGAGCAATGACGGCCGCGACGAAGGGCGTCATGACGTCGTTGGTCTTGACCGAAAACAGCGTGCCGACAAACGGCAGCGTCAGCGAAAACTCGCGCACGATCAGCGACAGGTTGAACCAGAAGATCAGCTGGATCAGTGCGGGTGCGCCACGGAAGAACCAGATATAGGCGCTGGCAAAGGCGTTGAGGATGCGGCTCGGCGACAGCCGCATGATGGCGACGATGGTGCCGATGATGACGGCGAGCACCATGATGGTGACCGTTAAAAGCAGCGTCTGGCCGAGACCGCGCATGATCGAGGGATGAAACAGATATTTGCCGACGGTTGGCCAGTCGAAGGCCGGGTTGGTGGCGAGCGCCTTCAGCACCAGGCCCAGGATGACCAGCGTGACAGCCGTGCCGACCCACAGGCCATAATGGCGAAGCGGAACGACGACCAGTGCCTCCGGTGGCGGTGTTTGCGTTTCGGCCCGGTTCATTCAGCCGCCCTCTTGAAAAAAGTTGGGTGGCCGGCGAGAGGCGCAAGGCCCCTCGCCGGCCAGATCAATTATTTGCGGATCTTGTCGGCCGCATCGACGACGTAGGCTTCTTCGATCATCGCACTCGTCATGCCATACTTGGCCATGATCGTCTTGTAGGTGCCGTTCCTGATCATCTCGTTGAGCGCGGCACTCAGCATTTCGGCCGTTTCCTTGTCGCCCTTGGGGATGGCGATGCCAAGCGGTGCGACGTCATAGAGGCCGGGAACGACGACCAGCTGGCCCTTGCTCGTGACTTCGAAATAGCCCGAGGCGGTGGCGTCGTCGAGGCGCGCGTCGAGACGGTCGGAAAGCACGGCCTGGATGATGTCCTTGCCCTCAGGGAAAATGCTCTTGACGAGTTCCGGCTTGCCCTTGGCCTTGCATTCCTCGTTCAGGCGGTCGGCGATGAAGTCCGAGACCGCGCCGCCAATGACACCGACGCGCTTGCCGCAGAGATTGTTCTCGCCCTGGAACGACGGTGCCTTGTCGGGCGTGGTCGAAGCAACGATGCCCGACTTGATGAACATGACAAAGTCGACCTGTTTCAAACGGTCGTCGGTCGCAGCGAATGTTTCCCAGGCGACCTTGAAGCGGCCTGCTGCCAGACCAGGCACCATCGAAGGAAAGGGAATGCGGGTGACCTCAAGCTCGGCGCCGAGCAGCTTGGCCGCTTCCTGGGCGAGCTCGATGTTGATCCCGACCTGCTTGCCGTCTTCGGCAATGAACTCGAACGGCGCGTATTCGAGCGTATTGGCCATGATCAGCTTGCCGGTCTCCTTGACCTCCGGTGACTTCGGCAGTTCGGCGGCAGTGAGCGTGCCGGCGCCAGCGATCAGGGCCGTGACGGCGATTGCGGCAAATTTTGCGCCGCGCAGAAGCGAAAGATGATGCACTTTAACCCTCCTCATTATGCTGGGACGACCGGTGGCTGCTGCCCCTGGCTTCTTCCTCGTGGCGACCTGTTCCCCTCGAACGGCGCGGAGCGCTCTTCTTGTTTGGCGGGCGTCACGTCAGAACCAATTCTGATATTGAAATGTATTTTTACGGCCGATGAATTGTCAAGCGAGCGCCCCTGCCCGAACAGATAAATCGCGCCGAACATGGCAGTTTTCAGCATGCAGCGGCCATGGCGCAACCATTTTAGAAGCGCAACGATCTGAGCCCGACCGTTCGATCGATGATCAGGATCGCGGCGAAGGTCATGAAGATGCTGAGCGAGGCAATTGCGGCTGCCGTCGGATCGAAATTGAAGCGCAGATAATCGAACAGTTCCAGCGGCAGCGTGTTCTTGCCGATCGACTTGAGCAGCAGCGAGATGTTGAAGATGTCGAAGGAGATGACGAAGGCAAACAGGCAGCCGGTGATGATGCCCGGCTTGATCGCCGGCAGCGTCACACGGCGAAACGTCATCCAGCCGCCGGCACCCAGGCTGCGCGCTGCTTCTTCCTGCGAGCGGTCGAAATTGAACAGCGCTGAAGAAACATTGAGGAAGACATAAGGGAAGGTGACGACGATATGGCCGATCTGGATGCCGATGGAATACTCGGTGCCGACCCGGATTTCGTAGAAATAAAACAGCAGCGCAATCGCGGTCAGGATCTCCGGCACCAGCAGCGGCGCGGTCATGATCAGGCGGATATAGTCGCGTGCGACGGTTGCATGGCGTGCGACGTAGATCGCAGCCAGTGTGCCGATCACGCCGTTGACGATTGTCGACACCGCAGCGATCTGGATCGAATAGAGCGTGGCCTCGAGGAAACGCTTGTTTGAAAACAGCGCCTCGAACCAGCGCAGCGAAAAGCCCTCGAGCGGAAAAGCCAGGAACTCGCCCGAATTGAACGACAGCAAGACCACCAGCACGATCGGGAACATCAAGAAGATGTAGATCGCCGCGACAAGGGTCGTGAACAGCCGGTCCCAGATCGTCTTTTCGACGCCGCTCGATACGCGTGTCATGGCAGCCTCCGCATCGCGCGCGCCGTAAGCCTGAGATAGAGCCCGACGAAGAGGACCGCCACCGCCGCCATGATGATGGCGAGTGCGGCACCTGCCGGCCAGCGGAAATTGTCGACGAGATATTGCACCACCAGCACCGACATGGTGCGCCCGCCAGTGCCGCCGAGCATGGCGGGCGTGACATAGGCGCTGATCGAAAGCACAAACACCAAAATGGTGCCGGCCTGGATGCCGGGCATGCTGAGCGGCAAGGTGACTTTCAAGAAGGTGCGCATGCGCGAGGCGCCAAGCGAGCGCGACGCCATGGCGAGATCAGGGCTTATCGCCTGCAGATTGCCGAGCAGTGGCAGGATGATAAAGGGCAAGAACACATGCGTCAGCGCGATCGTCACGCCGAGTGAATTGTTCATCAGCTGGAGCGGGAAGCTGATCAGGCCGACGGCCTTGAGCGCCTGGTTGGCGACGCCGTTGTTGGACAGGATGATCATCCAGGCAAAGGTGCGCACCACCAGCCCGACAAGCAGCGGCGACAGCACGAAGATGTAGAGCAGGCTCGTCCAGCGCGAGCGCGACATAGCGAGGTGATAGGCGACGGGGTAGCCGAGAAGCAGCGATAGCACGGTGACGGTTGCGCCGATCAGCAAGGTGCGGCCGAGAATGCCCCAGATGTAGAAGTCGCCAAGTGCTGTCGTGTAGTGCGCCAGCGTGAAGCCTTCGCCATAGACGGCGCGGGTCGAAGCCTCGCGCAGGCTCATGGTGATGATGGTCAGGTATGGCAGGGCAAAAAAGCCGATCAGCAGCACAAGTGCCGGCACGATCATCCAGGTAGCGCTGCCGCGACTGCCGCGGCTTTCAAGGCGCGGCGCTGCTTCGACCACACTCATGACGCCAAAAGCCATGTGTCGCGCGGGGCAAAGCCCAAGGCGACCTGTTCGCCGACTTCGAGTGGATTGCGGCCATTGACGTCGACGATGACGCGGTCGCCGCTGGCGAGTTTGACGGCGAGCTGGTTGGCGCTGCCCTGGTAGACCGAGTTGACCACAGCGCCGGCAAGCACGTTTTCGTCCTTGCCCGCCTCCCCTGCCCCTTGCTTGCGGGTACGAATGTTCTCCGGCCGGATCATGACCTGTACGGAAGCTCCCTTGGCGAGGCCCGCCGGGCCGGTCGCGCCGATGCTGCCGCTGGCGGTCTCGACCTTGTAGCTGTCGCCGCCCAATGCTTCGGCGACCTTGCCGCCGATCGTGTTGGAGCGGCCGATGAAGCCGGCTACCGATTGCGAGGCCGGGCGTTCATAGATTTCGCGCGGCGAGCCGAATTGCGAGATCGTGCCAGCGTTCATCACCACGATCTTGTCCGACATGACCATCGCCTCGGCCTGGTCGTGGGTGACATAGATGCTGGTGATGCCGACGCGCTGCTGCAGGTCGCGGATGAAGAAGCGCATCTCGTCGCGCAAGGTGGCGTCGAGATTGGCAAGCGGCTCGTCGAGCAGGAGCACGGACGGCTCGATGACCAGCGCACGCGCCAGCGCCACGCGCTGTTGCTGGCCGCCGGAGAGCTCGCGCGGATAGCGCTTGTCGTAGCCTTCAAGGCGCACCATGGCCAGCACGTCGGCTATGCGGCGCTGCCGATCAGGCACCGAGACCTTGCGCACTTCGAGGCCAAAACTCAGGTTTTCAGCCACCGTCATATGCGGAAACAGCGCGTAGGACTGGAACACCATGCCGATGTCGCGCTGCTCGGGCAAAGCGTGTGTGACGTCGCGCTCGCCAAACAGGATGCGCCCGCTATCGGGCCGCTCGAAGCCGGCGATGCAGCGCAAGGTCGTTGTCTTGCCGCAGCCGCTTGGCCCCAAAAGTGAGACGAACTCGCCCTGGCCGATCGGGATCGAAATGTCCTTAAGGATGTGCAGATTGCCATACCGCTTGTTGATACGGTCGATGGTGAGTGCGGTCATCCGTTGTCCTCGCGCATTTTCCCTGCCGGGAGGCGGGGGCGCCTCCTGGTCACGCGTTTGCGGGCTGGTTGCTAAGGCCGGTGGCCTCAGGCCATTTCCCGGTTCCAGCGGTCGGCGATTTCGGCCGCCTTGTCGACGTAGCTGTCCCAGTCGTAGCTCTTGATCTCAGCCATGCGCGGCCCGACGATCGGCGTGCGCGCCGACATTGCCGCATCGGCGACGGATGAGCTGTTGCTGGGCGAGGTGTAGAAGGCCTTGGCCATGTCCTGCTGCACCTTGGCGTCGAGGATGTAGTTCAAATAGGCGTGCGCGGCATCCTTTTCGGCGCCGGTGCCAACCAGGTTGAACGACTGCTCGAAAGCGAGCACGCCTTCCTTGGGTGCTATGATCGCAACCGGTGCGCCCTTGTCCTGCAGCGTCATGATCTCGGTCCAGTCGACCGGAGCGATGATCGCATCGCCGCGGATCAGTGCTGTTGCCACCTCACCGCTCCACGATGCCTGCGTGAAGGGCAGCAACTCCTTGATCTTGGCAAAAGCGGTATCGAAATCGTCTGGACCGCTGCCGAACAGCTCGGCGACAAGGCGCAGGAACAGAACCGCGCCGGTGTTGCCGATCTGGTAGAGACCGGTCTTGCCCTTGAATTCCGGGTTCTCCCACAGATCGTGCCAGGACGTGGGCGCGGTCTTCACCAGGTCGGTGCGGTAGGCGAGGCCGATCGGCGAAACGATGGCTCGGATGCCCTTGGCGTCCTTGTTGATGAACTGCGGGAAGGTCTCTTGGGCGTTGGGCACCTTGGCGAGGTCGAAGGGCTCGAAGAAGCCTTCCGCGCGCAGCACGGCGGCAATGTTCTCGTTGCCCATGAAGATGCTGTAGGGCGAACGATCGCCGCCGGCGCGGATCTTGGCGACAAAGTCCTTGCCAAGCCCGACGTCGAGCTGCGGCTGGATGCCGGTGGCAGTGGTAAGGCCCGGCAGGAGGTTCTCTTCCCAGAACTTCGCCCACAGCCCGCCATAGGTCGGGACGACCAGCGACGATTGCGCCGATGCAAGTCGTGGCAGGGTCATTGAGGCAAAGATAGCCGTCGTACCGACGGCGAATGCACGCCTAGTCAGCTTCATCGGAAATTATCTCCCATGTTCCCACTGAAGTTCTTATTGTGGCTTGCGTCGCGGGTCGAAAGCGCAGCCCTGTTGGATCGAAGGCTTGCATTTTCTGACCAGACGGTCAACAATTTAGATATTGTAATATTGAAATAATAAGAAGCGGCCAACGAGGGAGAGAATACGCGCATGGAGGACGCCAAGCAGGCAGTCCAGGCGACCAAGAGCCTGGCACATCAGATCGCGACGGCGCTCCAGCAAGAGATCGTGCAAGGCACGCTCAGTGTCGAGGCGCGGCTGCCGTCGGAAGCCGAGATCGCGCAGCGTTTCGGCGTCTCGCAGCCAACTGTGCGCGAGGCGCTCAAGATTCTCGCGGCAAAGAAGCTGGTGCGTTCCAAGCGCGGCCCCAATGGCGGCGTCTTCGTTAATGCGCCCTCGCTCACGGCAGCCAGCCAGATGCTGCAGGAGATGACGACCTGGTTCGTCGGCCTCGGCGTCTTTGGCCTGAACGAAATTGTCGAAGCCAGGCTTTTGCTTGGTCGCACCTGCGTGCAGCTTGCCGCCGAACGCGCCACCAGCCAGGACCTTGAATCGATCGAGGCAACGCTGGATGCTTTCGAGCGCGACGACATTTCCGACGAGGAGTTTTGCCGGCTCGATGTCGCCTTCCACCACGCCATTGCCCAGGCAACCGGCAATAACGAGCTGCGCTTCATCATGCTGGTGGTCAACGACTCGCTGATCCCGGCAACCAACATGATCTCGTTTCGCTTCCGCGAACGCGGCCGTGTGGTGTCGCTGCACGCCGATATCCTGGAAGCCTTGCGCGCCCGCAACGCGGCCGCCGCGACCGCCGCTTTCGAAGAACTCATCGCCTATCAGTCGAGCGTCTATGAAAAGGCGCTGTCGGCACGGCAGGTCGATGCAGCCGAGAGGCAGGAAGCCCGATGAGTTTTCTGGTGGCCCCAGGCCAGGAGCTGATTGAAGAGCAGCTCCCGGACGGGCGCCGCCTTTATCGCAGTTCGACCCCCCTGCCCGGCGATCTGCCGGACATTTTTGCGCGGCTCGCCATATGGGCGGCCGAGCAGCCCGACAGAATCCTGCTGAGCGAGCCCGGTGAGGGCGTCAGGCGCTCGATCCGTTACGGCGATGCACTTGTCCGCGCCCGCGCCATGCGAAAAGTGCTTGCCAGCCTCCACGGGCTTCGCAAGGGCGATTGCGTGGCAACGCTGGCGCCTGCGGGCATCGATGCGCTGGTGCTGAAGCTGGCCTGCCTCTCTGGCGGTTTCGTTCATGCGGCCCTGCCCCCCTTCCCTTTCCGCGACGGTGTCGAATGCCCCGCGACGAAGCCGTTTCTTGTCGCCGTCAAACCCAAGCTGATTGTCGCGCCAGTGGGCCACCCGGCCATCGAAGGCATGAATGCGGTTTCGCTTGCCGATCTTGCGCGCGAAAACGCGGGCGAAGCGGCGCTCGATGCCGACGAACAAACCTCGCCCGACGACTGGGCGGCGATCTTCTTCACCTCGGGCAGCACCGGCGCACCCAAGGGCGTGCCGATCACGCGCGGCATGATCTCGTCCAACCAGGGCGCTATCGCTGCGATGTGGCCGTTCGTTGCTGAAACCCCTCCCGTTCTGGTCGACTGGCTGCCGTGGCATCATGTTTTCGGCGGCCTCGACAACGTCTTCAAGGTGATCTGGAGCGGCGGCGCGATGCATGTCGATTCAGCCCCCAGCCCGTCTACAATCGCTGCGAGCGTACGCATCATGGAGGAGGTTTCTCCGACCATGCATATCGCCGTGCCGCTCGGTCTGAAGTTGCTGCTCGACCGGTTGGAGAATGACGAAGCCGCCGCGCGCGCCTTCACCCGAAAGCTGCGGGCGATCTTTTTTGCCGGCGCAGGCATCGATGCTGAGCTATGGCGCCGGCTCGCCCATTTCCGCGACAGGCATGGCGATTTCCAGATCCTGTCAGGCTATGGCGCGACGGAGGCCGCCTCGACCATCACGCTGTCGCCGGCGCCGCTGGAGCGGCCTGGCGAGCTTGGCCATCCCCTGCCCGGACACCAGCTTGCGCTGGTCGACATTGACGGCCGCAGCGAATTGCGTGTTTCAGGCCCTAACATAGCACCTTGCTACCTCATCGAGGGCGGCAGGGTCGAACTGCCCAAGGATGAGTTTGGCTTTTATCGTACCGGCGACGCCGCGGTTATTCGCGCGCGCTCGGACGGCATTCCGGTTTTCGGCTTCGATGGCCGTCTTGCCGAAGACTTCAAGCTGTCGAGCGGGGTCAAGGTGCGCACCGGCCCGCTACGCGCAGGCCTGTTGGCGCAATGCGCGCCGCTTGCCGACGACATCGTGATTTCAGGCGAGAACCGCGACCGGCTGGTGGCGCTGGTTTTTGCCTCGGCGGCGGGCAAGGATCGCGTTGATGAACTTAGCGCGCGCATTGCCGGCTGGAACGCGGCCAATCCCGGCGGCTCGACAATGATTGCTCGCTTTGATCTGGCGACAACACCGGCAGACCGCAGCAAGGGCGAACTGTCGGACAAGGGGCAGATCGTGCAATCACGCTATCTGCGCAACAACGCCGAACTGTTCGAGGCGTTGCAGGCAGGTGGAGGTCAGGCGCCCAAGAGCGCCTGACGCATGGTCTATCTCAGTCCAAATCGCGGAACGGCTTTTCGCGGATGTCTAGGAACTCCTTCAGTGAATGCTCCTTGAGCAGCCGCATCCAGTGGCGTCCCTCTTCCGAACCATGCAGGATCGCGGTGGTTTCGCGATTGTAGGTCCACGAGCTTTCCAGGCCTGCGGTCTGCTGCTGGTGGTTGAGCGCTGCCTTGGCGAACTTGATCGAAGCGCCGGGCATGCGGGCACATTTGCGCGCCAGCTTTTCTGACTCGGCCTTCAACTGGTCGCGCGGCACCGCCTTGTTGACGAGATGGATGCGTGCGGCCTCGCGCCCGTCGATCAGGTCGCCGGTGTACATCAGGTGGCGCGCATGGATCATCGGCACCGTCCAGGGCAGCATCAGCGTCGGCGGTGCTGAGACGTGGCGCACTTCCGGCTCGCCCAGCATCGCGTCTTCGGCGGCGATCGTCATGTCGCAGCACATCATCAGCTCCAGCCCACCGGCCAGCGCATAGCCATTGACGGCGGCGATGATCGGGATCGGCGCTTCGCGAATGAACTTCATGCGGCGCATGTTTGCGCCGATGTCCTCGCGCCAGGCCTCCGTGTCCATCTCGAAATCTTCGCCGCCGAGATCAAAGCCCGCGGTGAACGCCCGGCCAGCACCGGTGATGATCACCGCGCGGATTTCAGGATCCTTGATCGCACGGTCGATCGCCGCCTCAAGCGCGTCGCCGAGCTCCTGGTTCATGGCGTTCATCTTGTCGGGACGGTTGAGCGTCAAGGTGACGAACGCGTCCTCGGCGTCCTTTTCCCAGATTACGACTTCGCTGGTCATGGTCTGTCCCCTCCCCTACGCGATTTCGATGACGACGCGGCCGCGCACGGCACCCGCCAGGATGCGGTTGGCGAGCTCGGGTAGTTCGGCCATCTTGTGAACTTCGGTCATCGCCGAAAGCTTGGTCCGGTCGAGATGATCGGCCAGCGTCTGCCAGGCCTTCTGGCGCTTGGGCAGCGGCGCGTAAACGGAGTCGACGCCGATCAGCGTCACGCTGCGCAGGATGTGCGGCATGACGGTGCCTGGCAGATTGTGACCGCCGGCAAGCCCGCAAGCGGCGACCGCGCCGCCATAGATGGTCTGGGCCAGTGCATTGGCAAGCGTCGTCGAGCCGACTGAGTCCACCGCACCGCTCCAGCGTTCCTTTTGCAGCGGCTTGACCTCGCCGGCGAGCTCTGCGCGGTCGAGGAAGGAGGTGGCGCCCAGCGAACGCAGATAGTCATGCGTCTCGGCGCGGCCGGTCGAGGCAACGACGGTGTAGCCCTTGGAAGAAAGCAGGCTGACAGCGGTGGAGCCGACGCCGCCGGCAGCACCAGTCACCAGCACCTCGCCCTTGCCGGGCTGGATAGTGCCCCAGGCCTCAAGCGCGTCGACGCAAAGGGCGGCCGTGTAGCCGGCCGTGCCGATCGCCATCGCCTGTTCCATGGAAAACGCGTCGGGCAGGCGGATCAGCCATTCCGGCTTTAGCCGCTGGAAACGCGTATAACCGCCCCATTCGGTCTCCGACATGCCCCAGCCATTGGCAACGACGCGGTCACCGACCTTCCATGCCGGCGAGCGCGACTCGACCACGGTACCGGCGATGTCGATGCCGGCGACCATCGGCAGGCGGCGCGCGATGCGGCCCTTGCCCGATACGGCGAGGCCGTCTTTATAGTTGAGGCTCGAATAAGCGACCTCGACCAGCACGTCATGGTCGGGCAGGTCGGCCTTGGTGATCTCGCGGAAGCCGGCGCGCGGCTTGCCGTCGACATCTTCCAGCATCAAAGCTGTGAAAGTCTCGCTCATGATAGTCTCCAGGAAATCATAGGGGTAAATCTCGTGCGTCAGCCTGATATGGCTTCGCGTTCGGCGCGCCGCGCCAGGCTGATCGCATAGCTTTGGCGAACATAGGTCAGGAGCTCGGAAAGCACAGAGGTTGCGGCTGTGGCATCGCGCGCTTCCAGTGCCGACACGAGCCGTTCGTGGAAGTCGGCCACGGTGCTGCGCTCGCGCACATGCGACACGATCATGTTGGTGATCGGCATGAAGGCCTCGACCACCGTGTACATCATCAGGCTGAGCGGACCATTGCCGGCTGCCTTGACCACGGCGCGGTGGAAACGAACGTCGGAGGCGCAAAAATCCTCGTCGCTGAGCGATTTGGATCGCTGCAGCGCGATCTCGGTGCGCATCGCTGCCAGATCGGCGTCGCTGCGGCGTTCGCAGGCGAGCCGGGAGCAGATCGCCTCTGTCTCCAGCCTTGCGCTGATGATCTCGTCGATGTCGAATGCGCCGACGCCGACCAGAAGCGTTGCAGCCCCTGTTATCGCCGACGACAGGCCTTCCGGATCTGGGCGGCTGACAAAGGTGCCGCCGGTCGGCCCGCGTTGCGAGCGGATGAGGTTCTGGGCTGCGAGCCGCTTCAGCGCCTCGCGCACGGTTGGCCTTGAGATGCCAAAACTCTTCGCCAGGTCCTCTTCGGTCGGCAGGCGTTCGTCGATCTGGAGCCGGCCGTCGAGAATGGCCGCGCGGATCTTGTCGGCGACCTGCCGGGCAACGCCTGTGCGCACCACGTCTTGATATTCGATCGGCATTCGACCTCCGTCGGCGCGACCTGCAAGGCCGTCGCCCGTCTCGACATGCGAATAAACAATATAGGTTTGACAAATATTGCAAGCGAAATAAGCTGATCCGAGACAGCGCCCGGAAATGGCTTCCTCCGGGCCATCCAGGCATCATGGCGCGACCGACCGATCAGGTTCTTTCTACCCTTCAAACGCGGCTCGACAAGGCAGCGATCCTTGTGGGCGACGCCATCGACCCGCGCTACAGCGACGACCTTTCCGGCGAGCCGGGCGCCCGCCCCGAACTTGTGCTGCGCCCGCGCGACACGTCCGAAGTCGCCGAGATCCTCAACGCCTGCAACGCTGCGCGGCTGCCTCTGGTGGTCCAGGGCGGCCGCACCGGACTTTCCGGCGGGGCGAGGGTGCTGGCGGGCGAGGCGGTGCTTTCGCTCGAACGCATGACCGCCCTGCAAGACGTCGAGCCGACCGCCGGCACCATCATATCCGAGGCCGGCGTCCCCTTGCAGGTCGTGCAGGAAAAAGCCGATGCGGCCGGGTTGGTCTTTGGCGTCGACATCGGCGCGCGCGGAACCGCCACCATCGGCGGCAACATCGCCACCAATGCGGGTGGCATCCGCGTGCTGCGCTACGGCAATTTCCGAGCCCAGGTGCTGGGGCTGGAAGCGGTGCTTGCCGACGGTACGGTGCTGTCGTCGCTCAAGGGGCTCGCCAAGGACAATTCCGGCTACGATCTGAGCCAGCTTTTCATCGGCAGCGAAGGCACGCTCGGCGTGGTCACTCGCGCCTGTCTCAAGCTGCATCACAAGCCGGTCACCCAGTCTGCCGCCTTCTGTTCGCTGCCTTCGCTCGATGCGGCCTTTGGTTTGCTCAAATTCCTGCGTGGCCGCCTTGGCAATCTGCTTTCCGGTTTCGAAGTCATCCTGGCGCCCTTGATGAGCGACATGGTCTCTGCCCTCGCGCTGACTGCCCCGGTTGCACTTTCATCCCCCGTCTATGTGCTGACCGACATCCAGGGCATGGCGCCGGGCGCGGACGAAGAAGCCTTTACCGAGGCGCTGGCGCAGGCGATCGAGGACGGGCTGGTCGAAGATGTCGTGCTGTCGCAGTCGGAGCGCGAGTTCCAGGCGCTGTGGACCCTGCGCGACGACTGCAACCGTTTCCTGTTCGCCGAGGGCGCGATGCTCAGTCTCGACGTCAGCCTGCCGCTGCCGCGCATGGGTGAATTCCTCGATCTGGCCAAGGCAGGCCAGACGCGCGCCGACCCGGCAGCGCGGGACTATGTCTTCGGCCATCTCGGCGACGGCAACCTGCATTATGTCGTGCGCACCGACAGACCCAATGAGGTCGCCAAGGCGGTGTTCGACAGTGTCGCTCAAACGGGTGGCTCGATCTCGGCCGAACATGGCATCGGCCTCGACAAGAAGGCCTATCTGCACCTGACGCGCGACCCGGCCGAGCTCGCCGCGATGCGTCGTCTCAAGGCAGCGCTCGACCCCCGCAACATCCTCAATCCGGGCCGCATCTTCGACATGCCGCCTGCCCCGCTCAACGTCTGAGAAGCCACCATGACTATAGTGAAGTCCCCCGATGATGGCGCCCAAAAGGTCGACATGCCCTCGGCCCTTGATGAGCGCTACACCCTTGAGCGCGGCCGTATCCTGGTGTCGGGCACCCAGGCGCTGGTGCGCCTGCCGATGGTCCAGCGCCAGCGCGATCTGGCTGAAGGGCTCAATACGGCGGGTTATGTCTCGGGCTATCGCGGCTCACCCTTAGCCGGCTTCGACCGCGAGATGGGCAGCGCCAAGAAATACCTCAAGGCCAGCCACATCGTTTTCCAGCCCGGCCTCAATGAGGACATGGCGGCGACCGCCGTGTGGGGCACGCAGCAGACCGGCATGTTTCCTGGCGCCCGTTACGACGGCGTCTTTTCCATGTGGTACGGCAAGGGCCCCGGCGTCGACCGCACCATGGACGTCATCCGTCACGCCAATGCTGTCGGCACCAGCAAGCATGGCGGCGTGCTGCTGCTCGTCGGCGACGACCATGGCGCTGTGTCCTCGACCTTGCCGCACCAGAGCGAGCACAATCTGATTTCGGCCATGGTGCCGCTGCTGTCGCCGGCGGGCGTCGGTGAATATATCGACTACGGCCTGCTTGGCTGGGCGATGAGCCGCTATTCCGGCGCCTGGGTCGGCTTCAAGTGCCAGACCGAGATCGTCGAATGCTCGGCGACAGTCGACCTCGATCCGACGCGCCTTGAGATCGTCACGCCCGACCTGCCCCTGCCGGCTGATGGCCTATCGATGCGCTGGCCCGACGGGCAGCAGGCGATGGAGCGCAGGCTTGAGACCAAGCTCGCTGCAGTCCTGGCCTTTGCCCGTGCCAATCGCCTCGACCGTCAGGTCTGGCCCTCCCCCAAGGCCAGGCTCGGCATTGTCTCCACCGGCAAATCCTGGCTCGACCTCAAAGGAGCGCTGTCGCTGCTCGGCATCGATGAAGCACGCGCTGCCGAACTCGGCATCCGCCTCTACAAAGTCGGCATGGTCTGGCCGCTGGAACCGGAAGGCTTGCGTGTATTCGCTGACGGGCTGGAACAGATCCTCGTTGTCGAGGAAAAGCGCCCGGTCATCGAAGAGCAGATCAAGTCGCAGCTGTTCAACCTGCCTGGCGACCGCCGGCCGCAAGTGTTCGGTAAGTCCGGTCCGGATGGATCCTCTCTCCTGCCCTCGATCGGCGAAATCGGCGCGCTATCGGTGGCTCGGGCCATCCTGCAATGGCTGGGCACGAAAGATGCTGGCCTTGCCGCGCGCGCTGTACAGCTGTCAACTGTCGGGCTCCCCTCCCCTGTTGAGCCCGGCCTGCTCAACCGCGAGCCCTATTTCTGCTCGGGCTGCCCGCACTCCACCTCGACGGTCGTGCCCAAGGGCAGCCGCGCCTCGACCGGCATCGGCTGCCACATGATGGTGATCGGCATGGAGCGCGACACCTCGACCTTCACCCAGATGGGCGGCGAAGGCGGCTCGTGGATCGGCCTGTCGCCCTTCACTGACGAGAAGCACATATTCGTTAATATGGGCGACGGCACCTATTTCCATTCCGGCCTGCTCGCCATTCGCGCCGGCATCGCCGCCAAGGTCAACGCCACCTACAAGATCCTCTACAATGACGCCGTCGCGATGACCGGCGGTCAGCGCCATGATGGCGAATTGTCGGTGGCCTCGATCGTCGGCCAGGTCCTGGCTGAAGGCGCCAAGCAGGTGGTGGTCGTTTCCGAACGGCCGCAGTTGCTGGCTGGCCAACTGCCGCGCTCGGTTAAAGTGCGTCATCGCGACGAGCTCGATCAGGTCCAGCGCGAGTTGCGCGAGGTCGAGGGCGTCACCGTGCTGGTCTACGATCAGGTCTGCGCCGCCGAAAAGCGCCGCCGCCGCAAGCGCGGCACCTACCCGGTTTCGCCCAAACGCGCCTTCATCAACGAACTGGTCTGCGAAGGCTGCGGCGACTGCTCGGCGGTGTCGAACTGCATTTCCATCGAGCCGCGCGAGACCGAGTTCGGCCGCAAACGCGCCATCAACCAGTCGAGCTGCAACACCGACCTTTCCTGCACCAAGGGTTTTTGCCCGAGCTTCGTCACCATCGAAGGCGGACGCCTGCGCAAGCCGCGCGCCAAGGCCGCCGGTGGTGTCGATGCCAGCCTTGCCGAGCCCAACCGCCCTGCTTTGGGCAACGAGCCCTATAGCGTGCTGCTGACCGGCATCGGCGGCACGGGCGTCATCACGGTCAGCGCGATCCTCTCACAAGCCGCCCATCTCGACGGGCTCTCGCTGGTGACACTCGACCAGACCGGCCTTGCGCAGAAGAATGGCGCGGTGGTCTCGCATATCCGCCTTGCCCGGCAGCCCGAAATGCTGAACGCGGCGCGCATCGGGCCCGGAGAAGCCGATCTGGTGCTCGGCTTCGACCTTGTGGTCGCAGCATCCCAGAACGCCATCGCCACTTTCGGCAAGGGCCGGACCAAGGCCGTGGTCGACGACCACTTCGCCCCGACTGCCTCCTTCGTCAAAGACACCACCATCGACTTCCGCGAAGGTGCCACGTTGCGGCGACTGCGCAATGCGGGTGGCGAGGAAGCGCTCACCACTTTGCCCGCCATGAAGCTCGCGGCAGCGCTCTTCGGCGACGCCATTGCCGCCAACATGTTCCTGCTCGGCCATGCCTGGCAAAAGGGGTTTGTGCCGATCAGCAGCGAGGCGATCGAAAGGGCCATCGACCTCAACGGTGCTGGTATCTCCATGAACCGTGCCGCCTTTGCCTGGGGCCGGCGCTCGGCCGAGGATCTGGACTTCGTCAGCCGGCAGGCGGGCGTCCTTGCCGAACCCGCCGCCCAGGTAAAGTCTCTCGACGAGATCGTTGCGCGCCGCGTTGATTTCCTCACCAGCTATCAGAACGCCGCCTATGCCGAGCGCTACCGTGCGCTGGTTGACAAGGCGCGGCGTGCCGAGACGGCGATGGCTGTGCCAGGGCAGGAAGCATTCGCCCATGCGGTCGCCAAGGCCGCCTTCAAGCTGATGGCCTACAAGGATGAATATGAGGTCGCGAGGCTGCATCGCGATCCGGTGTTCCGGCAAAAGCTCGCCGAGCAGTTTGAAGGCGACTTCAAGCTGCAATACAATCTGGCACCGCCTATGCTGACCCGCACCGATCCGCGCACCGGCCATCCTGCCAAGATCGCCATTGGCCGCTGGATCGAGCCAGCCTTCGCAGTGCTCGCCCGTCTCAAGGGCCTGCGCGGCACGCGCTTCGATCCGTTCGGTCGCACCGCCGAGCGTAAGATGGAGCGGCGCCTGATCGCCGACTATGCAGCACTTGTCGAAGACCTGATCACGCGGCTTTCGCCGAACAATCTGAGTGCAGCGACCGAACTCGCAGCCCTGCCGGACGAGGTCCGTGGCTACGGCCACGTGAAGCTTGCGTCTGTCGAGCGTTTTGAAAAGCGCAAGGCCGAGTTGCTCGCGGCCTTTGCGCAAGCCGCGGAAATAGGGCAGGCGGCCTGAGCCGCCCTCGCCAGCATCAATAGGCTGAATCGATCACGGCTGATCGATTCAGCATTTTCATTGGACGGTGGATTCGTCGCGCGCGATTCTGCCTGATATGGACCAGCCGACCTCCCCATTGCATCTTGAACGCCGCGACCCGAGCCGGAACATGGCGCGGTTCTATTGCCTGTCGGTTGAGCAGTCGCTGTTTGGCGATGCGGCCTTGGTGCGCGAATGGGGTCGCATAGGAACCTCGGGGCGCCGTCGCCTCGATCTCTTCGCCGATATTGTCCAGGCGCAGACGGCTTTGTGCCGCCTGGCGGCTTCCAAGATCAAGCGCGGCTACCGCGACGCGCGTTGACAGCTGTCAACGACCTGACGACAGGGCCGAAACGATCGCCGTCTTCGGCCGTTTCGTTTCCGTCACAATGGTTAATTTGCGTTAACTATAAATAAGTTGACTCGACTCGGCCTCTCCAGCACCCTTGTTACGGTAAATCGTCGTAATTCGATGTGTCCGGCGTAACCGCTTCAGCAAACCGTTATCCACGCTCCGCCACGTTAAAATGTGGGAAGGCGTAACCCGGATTCGGATTCTGCAGCGAATCGGCGCATAAATCTTAACGAAGCCTGACAGTGGGTCGCGAGCGGCCGGTGCTGGATGGCGAGAGGGGACTAAAGACTTGGTAGGGGCAGTTCAAGCACGGGCGGAAAACGCGAGCGAAGAGGCCGAGGTCGTGGTGACCGATCGTGCTATTGCGCGCGACGCCGAGATGTTGTCGGCGCAATTGCAAGCGATGCGCGACCGGCTGTTTTCGCCGACCTCTAAGAAGGTCTTGCGCAAATTTTCGAGTGGCGAGGCGGCACGTCTGATCGGCGTCACCGACGGTTATCTGCGCCAGCTCTCTATCGCTGGCGAAGGCCCGCAGCCGGAGACCGGGGCAGGGGGGCGTCGCTACTACGCGCTTGACGACATCAACGGGCTACGCCGGCATCTTGCCGAACAGAATCCAACCAAGGCACGCCACTACCTGCCGCGGCGCGACGCCGCGCGCGGCGAGCATATGCAGGTGATCGCCGTCACCAACTTCAAGGGCGGCTCGGGCAAGACCACCACCAGCACGCATCTCGCCCAGCATCTGGCGCTCGCCGGCTACCGTGTGCTTGCCATCGACCTTGATCCGCAGGCGTCGATGTCGGCGCTGCTTGGCTACCAGCCCGAGCTCGACCTCGACGGCAACGACACGCTATATGGCGCGATCCGCTACGACGAGGAGCGTCGTCCGCTCTCCGAGATCATCCGCCGTACCTATTTCGACGGGCTCGACTTCGTGCCGGGAAATCTCGAGCTGCAAGAGTTCGAGCACACCACGCCGCAAATGCTGGCGGCGCGCCAGGCCGGTGACAGCAAGGCGATGTTTTTTGCCCGGGTGCAGGAGGCGCTGCAAACTGTTGCCGACGACTACGACGTCGTTGTCATGGACTGCCCGCCGCAGCTCGGCTTCCTGACGCTCTCGGCACTCTGTGCTGCGACCTCCGTGCTGGTGACCATTCATCCGCAGATGCTCGACGTCGCCTCGATGAGCCAGTTCCTGTTCATGACCGCCGATCTGCTGTCGGTAGTGCGCGAGGCGGGCGGCGAGCTGAATTTCGATTTCATGCGCTACCTGATCACCCGCTACGAGCCCAATGACGGGCCACAGACGCAGATCGTCGGCTTCCTGCGCTCGCTGTTTGGCGATCGCGTCCTAACGGCACCCTTGGTCAAGTCGACGGCCTTTTCCGACGCGGGCCTGACCAAGCAGACGCTCTACGAAGTGGCGCGCGAGAACTTCAGCCGCGTCACCTACGACCGCGCGATGGAATCGTTGACAGCTGTCAACGGCGAGATCGAAGCCTTGATGCTCAAAGCCTGGAACCGGGCAGGCTGAGGGAGGCGCAAATGGCACAGAACCGCAAGGATCAGCTCAAGGCACTTTTCGGCACGGCGGACCCGGCACCAATGCCTGTTGGCCCAGTCGAGAAGGCACTGGAAACAAAATCGGCTGAAACAGAAACCGTACGGCCGCGTAGCGCTTCGGGTGCTGTGAAGGCGATGGGGCTTTCGCTCGGTGGTCTCTCCAGGGAGATCGAAGAGGCGCGCCAGATCAAGGCAAGTCTCGACACGGCCGAGCGCGTCACCCAGATCGATACGGCGCTGATCGAGGCGTCTTTTGTTGCTGACCGGCTCGACCATGGCGCCCAGGACGATGACTTCGAAACGCTGGTCGCCAGCATCGAGGCTTCCGGCCAGCAAGTGCCGGTGTTGTTGAGGCCGCACCCTGACAAGCCCGGCCGCTATCAGACCGCCTATGGCCATCGTCGTGTGCGGGCGGCAAACAGGCTCGGCATTCCCGCGCTGGCGATCGTGCGGGTGCTCTCCGACGTCGAGCTGGTTTTGGCCCAGGGCAAGGAAAACTCCGAGCGTCGCGACCTGTCCTTCATCGAGCGCGCGTTGTTTGCCCATGAACTGATTGGACGTGGCTTCGAGCGCGGGCTCGTCCAGGATGCGCTGTCGCTGCACAAGGCCGAGATGACGCGCTTCCTGCAGGTCGCCGATGCCGTACCCGAACGTATCGTGCGCGCCATAGGTGCCGCGCCCAAGGTCGGTCGGCCGCGCTGGATGGCGCTCGCCGAACTGCTCAAGAGCGAGGCGTCGCGCGTCAAGGCTGAAGATGAGGTATCAAGTTCCCGCTTCCTTGCGGCTTCGAGCGACGAGCGCTTCAACCTCTTGTTCACGCGGCTGCAGCGCAAGGTCAAGGCTGATGGCGCACGCGAAATCCGCAATGGCGAGGGCAGGGCGGTGGCCCATCTGAGCGTCGCCAAGGGCAGGGCCCGCGTCGATTTCGTGGAAAAGATTTCCGACGGTTTTGAGGATTTTCTGGGCGCGGAGCTGCCCAAGCTGTTGGAAAGGTTCAAACAGGAGCGCGGCCAATCGGCCGGGCAAAATTAAATTTATCCACGCCCCCGCGAATCGGGCGCATGCCTCAAGGCTGCACCCCGCGGAAGTGGAGCGTAGGGCGTCAGTGCCAAATGTGTAGAGGACTGGAAATAGAAGGATAACCGGCAAGAAAAAGGCCCCCGAAACGTCGCCATTCCGGAAGCCCTCATCAATGTAGCAATTGTGAGAGAATCATTTCCGGGCTGACTTGTCAACCACTGGACGCGTTCTGGAACGCCTTTGGCTTGCCTCGAAGTGAGGTAAACGAGGATGATCGAGCATATTTCGACGACGCCCTTTGGGCGGCGGTCGCTGTCGCTTGCCATGGTGGCAGGGCAGATGTCGGCCGACAATTGCGCCCCTGGCGCCAGCGCCAACAAATGGCAGGTGTTTCGCGCCGTCTGTGAAGCCAAGGGGCTTTTGGGGGCGAGCGATCGCGCGCTGGCCGTACTCAACGCGCTGCTGACCTTTCATCCGGACACGGATCTGGTGGAAGGGGAGGGGTTGGTGGTGTTTCCGTCCAACACGCAGCTGGCACTCAGGGCGCATGGCATGGCGCCGGCAACGCTCAGGCGCCATCTGTCGGTGCTTGTCGACTGCGGCTTTGTGGTGCGCCGCGACAGCCCCAATGGCAAGCGTTACGCCCGCAAAGGCTTTGATGGCGCTATCGAGCAGGCTTTTGGTTTCGACCTTTCACCGCTTCTGGCCCGTGCCGAAGAGTTCGAGCATATGGCCGAGGCTGTCAGGGCCGAGCGCCGGGCATTGCTGCTCGTACGTGAGCGCATCACCATCCTGCGCCGCGACATCGCCAAGATGATCGCCTTTGGCCTGGAGGAGGGCATCAAGGCCGATTGGCAGCGCCTGCATCTGGAATATCGCGAGATCGCGGCAGTCATTCCACGCACGGCGACCAGGCTTGAGCTCGAACCAATTGCCGCTGAGCTCGCTCTGCTTGCCCAGGAGGTGCGCAAGACACTGGAAAGTCACGTTAAAACTGAAGAAACAAGCGGCAATGAGTCTCATTTCGAGCGCCACATACAGAATTCAAATACACAACCTTATGAATTTGAACCCGGCCCCGAAAAGGACCAGGGGGCGACCGTTGCAGTGAAACTGGAGACCAAGAGCCAGCCACCAACGGGATATCCGCTTGGCATGGTGCTGCGTGCCTGCCCGGATATTGCCGATTACGCACGAAACGGCATTTCCGGCTGGGCCGATCTGGTGGAAACGGCGAATTTGGTGCGCGGCGCCCTTGGCGTCAGTCCGGATGCGTGGAACCAGGCCTGCGAGGCGATGGGGGCGGTGGACGCCGCAATCATGGTGGCGGCGATGCTGCAGCGGGGTGAGGCGATTGCAAGCCCGGGCGGCTACCTGCGCAGCCTCACAGCCAAGGCCAATGCTGGGGAATTCTCCATCGGCCCGGTGCTGATGGCGCTGCTGCGGGGCAGGGGAGGGGCCCAGGCCAAGGCAGGGTGAATGGACAGCCGCCGATTGCCTGAAGGCAAATCGCTTGAGCTTGAATTGAGCGTCAAATGAGCACATATTGATCGCATGGATATCAAACCACGACAGGAGCGGGTCATGACGGCTCAGAGTTTGGGAATGTCGGCGGCCCATTTCGGTGACGCACGGTCGCCCTTTTTGTCGGCGCGGCGCGTGTCGGAACTGCTGGGCGTGACCCAGTCCGAGCTTGCCCGGCTTGTCGGTGTTGCCCGTAACACGCTGACGGCGCGATCGGGTGCGCGCAAGGTCGATCAGGCGCTAAGCCCGGTCGTGCGCATTCTGGCGATGGCTGCCGAGATGGCGGGCGACGAAAACCGCGCGGTGATCTGGTTCAAGCATCAGCCGATCCCAGGTTGGGCGGGGAAGACGGCCTACGATCTGGTCGGCGAGGGCAAGGCCGACAAGGTTCTGGCCTATCTGGAGGCGGTGCGCTCCGGCGTTTATGCCTGAAGCTTTACCGCCGCAGACCCGTACGTTGTGGCGTGCCTTTGTGCCACGCTGGGCACACATGCCGTTGTCGGGTGAGGGTGCTGCACGCTTTGGCGGACGCTGGAATCCGGTCGGTGCGCCAGCACTTTACGCCGCTTGCGAGCTTTCCACCGCCTGGGCCGAATATAATCAGGGTTTTGTCCAGCATCCGGCACTGATTGCCCAGCTTGAACTGTCGGATGCGAGGCTGGCCGATCTGACTGATGCTGCGGTGCTGGAGGGGCTTGGGGTCGATCCGTCCATTCACAGATGCGAGTGGCGCGCCGACCTCGACGAGGGCCGGACGCCTGAATCCCATCTGCTGCGGCAAAGGCTGCTGACCGAGGGCTTTGACGGCGTCATCTACCCCTCCTTCATGTCGCCGGGCGGCAGCTGCGTTGCCTTGTGGCACTGGAACGGCGCGGGCAAGCCTTCGCTGAAGGTCATCGACCCCGATCAACGCTTGCCGAAAACGCCTGCGTCTTGGCTGTGAGGCATTTTCCCACTGCGCTGCCTGCGGATGAAGCGTCCGCTTCCGGTCAAACGATCAACCGTGCGGCTCTTCCGAGCTTGCGTTCGGCATCGTTGTAATAGGCCGAGGCCTGGTTGACCGAGCGGTGCTGCGACTGCTGCATGGTGTCGAGCAGCGGAATGCCGCGCCGGCCGGCTTCGGTGAGATAGCCCGAGCGCAGGCCGTGCGCCGAGAATTCCTGCGGGTCGAGCCCGGCTTCGGCAATGCGGCGCTTGAGGATCAGATTGACCGCCTGCGGGGTCAGCGCGCGGCGCTGGAGATGGCCCCAGCGGTCGATGGCGCGGAACACCGGCCCCTCGCTGAGCTGGGCCTGGGCGATCCAGTCCTTGAGCAGCGTTACCGGGCGGCCGATCAGCAGCACCTCGCTGCGGCTGTCTCCGTCGGTGGTTTTGGTCCGGCCGAGTTTTATCGCAAGGCATGGCGTTTTTTCGCCGTCGGGGTCATGCGGATCGGCCGGCACCGGCTCCTGTTGCACCAGCTGATCGAGGCGCAGAGCAGCAATCTCGCTGCGCCGGCGACCACCCGAAGCGAAGGCGGCGATCAGCAGCGCCCTGTCGCGGCCATCGACAAGGCTGTCGCTGCTACAGGTTTTCAGCACGGCGGCTAAAATGTCTGACGTGACCGCTTTTTGACTCTTGCGCTGAGACGGCCGATCGGTGGCGCGTATGGCGAGTTTGAGCGCACTCTTGAGGCCAGGCGCGTTGAAATTTCCGACCTGGCCGCGCCATTTGGTCAGCGTCGACCAGCTCGACAGCTTGCGTCGCACCGTAGCTGGCGCATGCGGTCTTTCCTTCACCCTAAGCAGGCCTTGGGCGACGAGGGCTGCCGCCACGTCGCTGGGCATGCCGTGGGCGGCATCGCTCAGGCGGTGGACAGGATCCCAAAGGTGATGGGCGACGAACTTCAGCAATAGCGCTTCCGGTGCTGGCCACGGCAACTCCATGCCTGTTGCCGCAAGTGCCCAGGCCTCGAGGTAAAACAGATCGGACGTGAGCGCCCGCAGCGAGTTTGGGCCAAGGCCCTGGCTGGCGAGGTGGCGCAAGGTTGCGACGTCGTGGTCGCTGAGGACGCCGGCGAGCTGGGTGCGGCGGTCGAACGGCAAGACGGCATCGAGTGCGTCCAGCGCTTCGGCTCGGCGGGCAACGCCTTCGGCAAAGTCACGCTGGGCGTTGGAAGTTGCGGGCAGTTTGGCCATGACGTGCCTTTTGAGCGGATTTCCTGGGCCGCGCGCGGCCATGTCTGGCACGAGTTTGAGCGATTTCGACTCTGAAATCCATCATTATCGATAAGAAGTGATTATCGATAGTGAAGTTGGCGATTTTTGTTGCCCGTTGTGTCTAAAGGTAAGCGCGAAATCGCTTTGGTTCGTTTTGATCTGTTAAGGTTAATCAATGCCTTATGATATTTGCAGCTGAGCACCGACAAGCGGTCACGGGCGCGCCAGAACGCGCCTCGGCTTGTCGGGCCGCCAACAAGTCTGCCCCTGCCGCCAAAGATGGGTGGCTCCTTGCGCAGAGGCTGACCGCTTCGGGATCATCGATCCGTTCGATCCTGAAGTGCAAACCAGATCCGCTGGATAGCGCGCCAACGCTAGTTGGCAGGGCTTGGCGGTCGGTACCGGGCA
Source organism: Aminobacter sp. 01T433 (assembly GCF_056398585.1). Lineage (NCBI taxonomy): Bacteria > Pseudomonadati > Pseudomonadota > Alphaproteobacteria > Hyphomicrobiales > Phyllobacteriaceae > Aminobacter > Aminobacter sp. 01T433. The sequence continues at coordinate 249,011 of NZ_JBFTPR010000006.1, read as the reverse complement.
GATGTCAGGCCCGATCGAAAATGAAGGTGCGTGCTGCGATGCGAGTTTGCCATCACGACTGGTACCTGGGCTCCCTCAGCTTGACCCTGACGTTGAGGCAACGAGGTAGTGCGCGGGCGGCCTGGCGAAGCCCGCGATGGCGGTCACGCGCGTCATTTGGACAGCAACAAATGGCATCGGCGCCAGCGTTGCGCCTTCCTTGAAACAAGTCGAAATTCAAGCGGATGGACCCAGTTGAGGCACACAACTGCGGATCTCTCCGTGGTCGCGGGGGAGCAGGGTAGGGGGAATTGCAACCACGCATTGATTGCGGATTCAGTAACTTAACCTCCATGGCGTTCTCGGCTTCCCCAAGTGGAGGTAAGGAAGCGGTTCGGGTGAACTGCCGGTACTAGCCTTGGGTCTCCTCGGCTGGCTGCCGAGGGGGAAATTTCGTGAATACAGCTTTTGGTGGACTTCGGTCCGCGTGCCGTGGTTTGGCGCGCGCGGCAAATACTCTCGTTCTGCTATCTGCAATCATTACCCTCGGCTCGGTCTGGCAGGCCCACGCGGCGCCATCGGCGGGTTGCGCTGCGATTAATGCGACCTGGGGCGGCGGCGTCACGCTGAACAATCGCCAGGAGCTGTGGAACCAGCTCCGTTACACGGCTCCCGCTCCCAGCACAGGCGACTACTCCGGCTTGAGGATGCTCGCTGGTGAAAAGATCAACTATACGGTTGCCACTTCCGGTGCGACCAAGCCTGAGGAGTCGGGTAACTACGCGGGCTTCGCAATCTACAAGAACAACGGGGACGGGCCCGGAGGCGTCCCTCTTCAGAGCTTTGCCACACTGGACAATGAGCTGAGCCTGAACGGCACGTACACTATCGATGTCGACGACACCGGCTTTGTCGTCTACGCGTGGAGCGGTTCCGAAAGCGGCACTCTCGAAGCCACCGTAACCTGTACGGCTGCGCCTGCTGCTGCTCCCACTATCACTGCGGTTTCGCCGCCTTCCGGTGATGTTGCCGGCGGCACTTCCGTCACGATTACCGGCACCAATTTTACCGATGCCACGGCGGTGTCGTTTGGCGGCACCAATGCGAGTTCGTACACTGTCAACAGCGCGACTTCGATCACTGCCACCACTCCCGCGCATGCTTTCGGGAACGTCGATGTTGTTGTCCTGACCCCTTTGGGATCGGCCACGTTGTCAGCTGCATTTGCCTACCTTGCACCGCCGTCCATCACGTTTACCCCCGGCTCCGGCGCGCTGGCGGCGGCAACGATCAACATCCCGTATAGCCAGGCCATTGGTGCCACGGGCGGCACCGCGCCATACAGCTACGCCATAACCACCGGCTCGCTGCCTGCGGGGCTGACGCTTAACGCCGGCACGATTTCCGGCACGCCGACCGCCGGCGGCACCGTAAATTTCACGATCACCGCAACCGACGCCAATTCCGCAACCGGCCAGGCCAGCTATTCGATCGCAGTGGGAGGCGTTCAGGCCCCGACCGCAGGAGCAGTTTCTGCGACGGTTGCAGCCAACTCCTCGGCCAATCCTATCACCTTGAACCTTAGCGGCGGTTCAGCGGCATCAGTTGCCATTGCCTCGGGCGCTGCCCATGGCACCGCCACGGCGTCAGGCACGTCGATCACCTACACTCCGACACCAGGTTATTCCGGCTCCGACAGCTTCACGTACACCGCCACCAATACCTCCGGCATCTCCGCGCCGGCGACCGTGACCGTCACCGTGTCGGCTCCGGCACTCGCCCTTTCGCCAGCAGCAGGCGCCCTAACTGGTGGAACCATGGGTGTAGCCTATGTTCAGACGATCACCGCCTCAGGTGGCACCGCGCCCTATAGCTATGCGATCGCCAGCGGCGCCTTGGCGCCCGGTCTGTCGTTCAACACATCGACAGGGGTGATCTCCGGCACGCCGACGGCAAGCGGCTTTGCCAACCTCACCATCACCGCAACCGACGACCGTGGCGCGATCGTATCGAGTGCCTATTCCCTCACCATCGGCGGTCAGGCGCCGGTCGCCGGCGCTGTGAGCGTGACGGTTGCAGCCAACTCCTCGGCCAATCCTATCACCTTGAGCCTTGGCGGCGGTTCAGCGGCATCAGTTGCCATTGCCTCGGGCGCTGCCTATGGCACCGCCACGGCGTCAGGTATGTCGATCACCTACACTCCGACACCAGGTTATTCCGGGTCAGACAGCTTCACTTACACAGCCACCAACGTCTCCGGCACCTCCACACCGGCGACCGTGACCATCACCGTATCTGCACCGACCCTCACGGTCTCGCCAGCGAGCCTGCCCAATGGATCCACCGGAACGGCCTATGGCCAGACGATCGCCGCCTTAGGCGGCACCGCACCTTACCGTTACGAGATCACTTCGGGCGCGCTTCCGGCCGGCTTGACGCTCAATGCCTCGACCGGTGTCCTTGCCGGCACGCCGACGGCAAGCGGAACTGCCAACGTCACCGTCACCGCGACCGACGTCCATGGCGCATCCGGAGCGGTCGCATATGCGATCGCTGTGGCGGCATCACCGGCCACCTTCGTTTTCTCGCCCGCCGGCGGCGCATTGGTCGAGGCCATGGCTGGTGAGGAGTACACCAGCAAGATCACCGCCACCGGCGGTACCGGCGCGCTGATCTACAGTGTTGTCAATGGAACGCTTCCTGGCGGACTGGTGCTGAATGTCTCGACAGGCGCTCTCTCTGGCCCGCTGCAGGCGGCTACCGAGGGCGACTACAACTTCTCCATTGGCGTGCGCGATGCAAACGGCGCGACGGGATCGGAAGCTTTCAACCTGAAGGTCAAGGCGCGTGCGGTTGCCGTTCCCGACCAGGTCGTCAACGTTCCACCCGGGTCGGATCCGCTCGACGTCTATCTCAATAGCGGCGCGACCGGAGGTCCGTTCACCGACGCCGAGGCGACCTTCGTCGAGCCGGCCAATGCAGGCACAGTCAACATCATTCGCGGCCAGGTCGCCCAAGCGTCTGCGTTCGCGCCACCTGTCGGCTGGTATCTCAGTTTCAAGCCGAACCGGGGCTATTCGGGTCGGGTGCGCGTCGGTTTCCGCCTGACGAGCGCATTGGGATCCAATACCGGCACGATCACCTACAATCTCGGCTACGATGCAGCCGATGTGGCCGAAAACGTCGATGCGCGGGTGCGCGGCTTCGTTGAGTCACGCCAAGGCATGATCGCTTCGACGATCGCGATCCCGGACCTGATGGAACGCCGCCGCATGGAGACGGCAGGCGCGCCGGTCACAGCCCAGATGTCGCCGTCAAAGAGCGGCCTGACACTTGGCCTTGCCTCATCGCTGGCGCAACTGGGCGCTGCGTCCTCGCCGTTCAACCTCTGGATCGACGGCGCCCTGGTGGCGCACAAGCGCGACGACAATGCCGGCAACTGGGGCAGCTTCGGCATGGTTTCGCTCGGCGCGGACTATCTGCTATCCGAAAAGGCCTTGATCGGTGTTTCCCTGCACTATGACCGCATGTCCGATCCTACCGACGAAGACGCATTGCTGACCGGCAATGGTTGGCTGGTTGGCCCCTATGCTTCGTTCGAGCTCGGCAAGGGCGTATTCTGGAACACCAGCCTGCTCTATGGCGGGTCGTCCAACGACATCGACACGCAGTTCTGGGACGGGACGTTCAACACCCAGCGCTGGATGTTTGACAGCTCGCTCAAGGGCCAGATGCAGATCGACGACATCACCGTGCTGACGCCGCGGCTGCGGGCCGTGTATTTCTCCGAGGAAGTCGACGCCTATGCCGTCCGCAACGATCTCGGAGACGAGATTGAGATCGACGGCTTCAACCAGGAACAGCTGCGCCTCAGCCTTGGTGCCGAGATAACCCGGACCTTCGCGCTGGCGAACGGCTCGACCTTGATGCCAAAGCTCGGCCTCACCGCAGGCTACTCTGCGATGGACGGGGGCGGCCTGTTCAGCACGGTCTCGACCGGGCTGTCGCTGCAGACGGTCAACGACTGGGCCATCGATGCCGATCTGCTGTTCAACATCGAGGGCGCAGGCCAGAGGTCGGTGGGCGCGAAGCTGGGCGTCAGCAAAGGGTTCTGACAAAGGCAGCCGCCGCATGCCTCATGCATGCGGCGACGCCGGCGCGAGGCATGTCCATTTGGCGGCCGTCGCGTGTCATCTGTGACGACAGGACGTGATCGACAAACAGCGGACGGGCAGCTCGATGATTGCGTCTGGACCATGCAGTGTGTCGGCATCGAAGAACAAACTGTCCCCCGGCGTCATCCGGTGGAGGCTGCAGCCATGGCGGTAGATGATTTCGCCTTGGAGCATGTACAGGAACACCATGCCTTGGTGGCTGGCTGACGGAAAGATGTCCGTCTCATGCGTAAGGGTGATCATACAGGGCTCGACAACAAATCCAGTGGCGTCGACGCCGGTGTGGCCGAGGCGTTTTTGCTGCTGGCTGGCGGACGCGGTACCGCCATGTGCTCCCGCTCTGACGAAGATTGCAGTTCGTTCGGCTTCGAAGCGGCTCACCAGCCACGTAATGGGCACAGCCAAGCCGCGCGATATCGCCTGCAATGTAGTGAGCGAGGGCGAGATGCCGCCGTTCTCGATCTTCGACAGCATGCCTACCGACAGGTTCGTTGCCGCTGCCAGGTCACTCACCTTCATGCCGTGTCGCGTTCGAAAGGCGCGAACCTCGCGACCAATTGCATTGTGCAGCAATGGTTCTCTGGCTTTTTTCACGGCTATTGCAGCCTGATGGCGCTGAAGGATCAGGTGCGGTGGGGCCGCACCACTTGGGACAAATTCGGGTGATCCGTTGCCTTGATCGGATCACCCGAAGTCGAGGTCAGTATCCGCCGAGCCTTGCCGGCATCACAAAGGACTTGGTCAGAATGTAGTGCAAGAGCGCTGCTATCAGGCAGGCGGGAACAGATGCGCTGACCCAGATGAATGGCCCATGCGCGGCAAGCGACTGTGGATCAAACAAGGCGTAGTAGACGAGGCCACCACCTGCCAGCGCCAAGAACGATGCCGGATTGATGCCGCGCCAAAAGGCATAGTCGGAATCAGCGCCGTCGTTGAAGACGTCGCACTGCTTGATCCGGCCTCGGCGCAGGATCAGGTAATCCACCGCGGTAACGCCCGAAAGCGGAGCAAATCCAAGTGCGGTCCAGGCGAGGAACTTGAAGAAGTTGTCGTAGATCTGGCCCGGAAAGAAGGCGATGACGATCACCGGCACAAACAGCGCCCCGGTCAGCAATCCCCATGGCAGTGCTTCGAAGTAGCGTCCGCCAGCCTGTCGCATGGCTAGGCACATGCCGTAGAAGATGCTGACGATGGCGGTGATGTTTGCCAGTCCGACAAACAGCAGTGCCGTCACCCCGATGAAAGCTCCGCCGAGCGGGATCATCCAGGCGGTCGGGTCGTGCGACCCAAGGCTAAGCGCTGCAAACAACCCGACCAATTCACCGAGCACGGCAGCAGCGAAGATGCCGATCAGGTTGGGCCAGAGCGCTGCGCGCGGTGTGCGCGTGAAGCGCGAGATGTTGCCCAGCACCGGCCACCAGCCAAAACCGGCGGCGAGGTTGAATTCGACCGCGATCATGAAGTTGAGCCGGTGGTCGTCAAACGGTGCAAGAGGAGCGGCACTGCTGATGTCGCTCCAGCTCTTGTGGCTGAAGATCAGAAACAGGATGCTGAAGCACAAGATGAGCTTGCCTGGGCCGACAAAGCGGTTGAGCCATTTGACGGCGGTCGGGCCTTTCCACAGCAGCAGCCAAGAGATTGTAATCGCCAGGATGGCGAAGAGTGTCACGCCGAGATCGTTTTCGCCGATATGGGTGCCGCCGACCTGGTTCATGACGCCGCTGATGGCGCGCCCGAACATGATCGACAAGACCGCCGACCAGCCGACGCCGTATATGGCAAGGAAAAACCCGACGAGGATCAAAATGCCGGTCGGCCCGAAGACGCTGCGCATCAAGGTGAATTGCTCGATGCCGAATTTGCCGGTCGAGATGCAGACGCTGACGGCCATGATCGACACGCCGATGACGTTGCCGATGATGATCGCATAGATGCCGTCGCGAGCGCCGACAACCAGGGCCGTGCTGCCGCCGAGCAGGAATGCCCAGGTGGCGATGGCGAGGCCGATATTGATCCAGGAATGATCGAGGAAGCCGATCTCGCGTTCCTCTTTCAGCACGGGAAGCGTGCCGAAGGCGGCGCTTGCGCCGGTGAATTTGGGTGGGGGGGCCATCAGTTGCCCCCGGCCCACATGGCAATCGCAACGACGAGAATAAAGGACGTGACGGCAAACCAGATGCCGATGTCGCGGCCGGAAATATCGGTTCGCGCCGGGTCCTCATAGCTTGGGTCCGCAATGATGGTCAGTCGTCTGTCCAGTTCCCGACGCATTTCATTGTCGGTTGAAGTGACGGTCATTTCATCCTCCTCCAAAGATTAAATGAGTACCGATGTCGTGGCGCTGAAGAAGCTTCAACGTTTCGGCTCGGGGCAGGCTTGTGTGTCTGGCGGGGCAGGGACCTCGCAGCGCCCGTTCAAACGAGGCCGACCTCGTTTGTTTACGTCCATTTGATTTCGGGGAAGCTGGCAAGCGGGGTTCTCCTATCTGAACGACCCCAGGTTCCGGCAGACTTTTGGATGCGTGGCGCGCCTCTCATCTCCTCATTCGAGGCAAACTTCCATCGGTTCGTTACGTTGCGGCAGTTTGATTTCGCTGTCAAACATTTTTCCTGACAGTGCTGTAAAAATATTAGTAGGAGCGCACATAAGGGCTTCGGCCAAGGAAAATGCAAGCTGCAAAGGGAAAAGCGAATGCCGCGTGCGTCAACACGATTCAATGCAACTAGCATAGTTATTTCAATAGTTTATGAGATATCAGCTGTGGCTAAATTTATCTCAAATGGGATAATGGCATACGCGCATTGGTGACTCCGCCTTCGCCCGAAAGCGCAAAAACTGCCCGAAACGGGTGTTGACACCAATGTCAAAGCTACGTAGCGTCAAGGTCGAAAGAGCCATCAACGACCCCAGTGCCCTCGACATCTGAGGCAGCGGTTTGGCTGTCTCTCAGGTGCTGTACCGACGCTGTCGGCGTCGAGCCTTTCCGGCAATGCCCAAAGTCAGGAAATCATCCATGGAATCCGCCGCTCTCATCCATCTTGAAGATCGCGTGAAATCGGTCAAACGGGCCAAGACCCGCTTTTTCCGCAATCCGGGTGTTCGGGCGGAGTCCTTGCTGGAGGCGGCGCTGGAGTGCTTCGCCGAGGAAGACTACGAGAGCGTCACGATCCCGCTTATCGCCAAGAAGTTGGGTGTCGCTCACTCGCTCATTTATTATTACTTCAAGAACAAGGACTCGCTGTATCAGTCTTCCGTTCTTCATGCGCTTGACCGGCTGATGACCAACTATGGCGAGGTCGTCGCAAGACATGAAAGCCCGGCCGAATTGCTGAGCGCTTACCTGGACCTCAATGTCGAGATGTCGGAGACGCTGCGCAGCCTCGTGCGCATCATGTTCGTCAACGCCGGTGGCGCCAAGGACGCGGGCCCCAAGTTCATCGATAGCTTCGTCGAGGATTTCTATGAGTCCGAAAAGAGGGTTCTCGCCGATTGCATCCGCCAGGGCGTCGAGGTCGGCATGTTCGCTTGCCCGGACCCCGATGAGATGGCGGCATTCATCTCGCGCAACATCGACGGCATCTACTTCGGCAGCTTCATGCCGCACGGCGCGCCGATCCCGGCTGCGATGCGTTACCTCAAGGAGGTGGTCTGGGGGCTGCTGCACTATGCCGGCGACCCCTCCGCCAAAAGCCCTTCCACAATCAAGAACGGGAGATAGCCATGTGCCAGGTATGCGGCTGCGGGCCTGAGAACATTCGAATTGATGGCAAAGGCGATGCTGGGGGCGATCACGACCACCCGCATACCCATCACCACCATGACGGCGGCCACCACCATGGCGAAGGCCATCATCACCACGATCATGCGGACGGGCATCACCATCATCACGACCATGACCACCCTCATCATCACGCGGACGAAAAGGGTGTGCGCCACAGCGACCTGCATTTCGGCAAGGATGCCGCCAAGACCCATGTGCCGGGCATGAGCCAGAAACGGCTGGTGCAGATCGAGCAGGAGATCCTGGCCAAGAACGGCATGTTCGCCGACGATGTGCGCGACGAACTCTGCGCCCATGGCGTGCTTGCGCTCAACCTGATTGCCAGCCCCGGAGCGGGCAAGACGACGTTGCTGGTCGAGACATTGCAGCGGCTCAAGGGAAGCTTCCCGACCTGGGTGATCGAAGGCGATCAGGAGACGACGAACGACGCCGACCGAATTCGTGCGACCGATACCCAGGCCGTGCAGATCAACACCGGCAAGGGCTGTCATCTCGACGCCGACATGATCCAGCGGGCGCTTGCATCGCTTTCGCTGAAGCAGGGTGGCGTGCTGTTCATCGAAAATGTCGGCAACCTGGCGTGCCCGGCCGGTTTCGATCTCGGCGAGGCCCACAAGGTGGTGATCTTGTCGGTGACCGAAGGCGACGACAAGCCGGTCAAATATCCCGAGGCCTTCGCTGCTGCCGATCTTCTGGTCATCTCGAAGTCGGACCTAGCGCCTTATTGCGATTTCGACATCGCGGCTTGCGTTGGCCGTGCCCGTGAAATCAACCCGACAATCGAAACCATCGTCATTTCTGCCCGCGACGGCACAGGCATGACGGACTGGCTGGACTGGATCGTCCGCGCTCGCCAGCAGCAATTGCAAGACCTCGCGCGAGAGCTGCAGGCGCGGGTCGAATCCATCCGCAACACGTTGCACGCGTGAGGTGGCGCCATGCACGAACTCACGATCGCCTCAAGCCTGATCGATCTCGCCAGCGATCACGCCTCGCGTAATGGCCGGGCCCGCGTCACCGGTATGCATGTGCGTCTCGGCGTCATGTGCGGCATCGCCCGCTCGCTTTATTTCTGCTTCGGCCCGGCGACGCGCGGCACGCTTTGCGAAGGCGCCAAGCTGCACATCGAAGAAGTGCCGCTGACCATATTCTGCGAACACTGCGCCGAGGCGCGTTCGCCGCTCTCTCTTTCCAATCTTCGCTGCCCCGACTGCGGGAGGCCTTCACGCAAGGTGCTGTCGGGGCGCGAGATGGAACTGACCCACATCGAGCTTGAGGAAGAAGCTCCATTTCCGGCGTTGGCCCCGGTTGGGCAAACACTTCAGTAGTTATCTGTTGGGAGGAACAGCATGCTTGATCGAAAAGCAGACATAGCCAAGTGGCAGTTCACGCCACATCAACATCGTGGCCCCGCCGAGCAGTTCGGCGAGAACGATCACATCTACTCTCCGAAGCTGCACAACGGCTCGTTCAAATCCAGGGGGCTCGCCACCTTCATGGGCGCGCCCTATTGCCCGCCGGATCGTCACAAGATCCGCGAAATGGGCGCGAAAATCTGTTTCCTGGCGGTGCCGTGGGATCAGGGCCAGATCGTGCGCGCCGGTGCCTCGCAAGGTGCCTCGGGTCTGCGTGAAGCCACGACGCAATATTTCCCCTACATGTTCGAATATGACGTCGACCTGCTGAGTTATTTCCGCATCGTCGACTGCGGCGATGTGCCGACAGTGCCCGGCAACAACATCAAGTCGCAGGAATACACCACCGACTACGTCACCGAATGCCTCGAGGGTGGTGCCAAGGTGATCCTGTTTGGTGGCGACCATTCCTTGCCGATCCCCGGCGCCAAGGCGCTGTCGCGTTTCACCGGCGCCGGCAAGATGGGCTATCTGCATGTCGACAGCCATCTCGACGCCGGACCCGACTGGGCCGGCAATCTGATCACCAACTGTTCGGGGGCTCCGCGCGCGCTCGACCTGCCCAATTGCAACGCCCGGAACATGGCGCATATGGGCTCGCGCAACGGCCTCAATCCCAAGGATTGGTGGGATTTTTACGTCGACAACGAAATCCGTGTCGTCACCATGCCCGAGATGATCGAGCGCGGGCTTGAAGTGTGCGCCAACGAGATCTTCGAACGGGTGAAGAAGGACGCCGACACGCTCTACTTCACCTGGGATACGGACTCGATCGACATGAGCTGCATGCCCGGCTCGACCTCGCCGGAATGCTATGGCCTCAAGGGGCGGGAAGCGATCCAATTCGCGCGGATAGCCGGCCGGCATGGCTGCGACATTCTCGATGTCGTCGAGCTCTGCCCCTACTTCGACTCCAGCCAGATCAGCGCCAAGATGACGGTCAACATGATCTACCACTATCTCGGCTCACGCGCCCAGACCCTGCGCCAGCAGGGCAAGCAACCGTAAGAATTCTTGAGGAGGAGATACAGTCATGAACCCAGCAAAATCCTATGCCCATCTGTTCTCGCCACTTGGCGGCGATGCCGGCGACAACTACCGCGCGCCTGGCCTGATCACGTTCCTGCGTTCGGCGCATGTGCCGCTGAACGCCGAAGCGCTGAGAGCCTGCGGCGCCAAATATGCCTTTGTTGGCGTGCCGTTCGATGAGGGCAATGTCGGCAAGCCCGGATCGGAGGACGGCCCGCGCGAATTCCGCCTCGTCTCGCAGGAGTACTTCTCCTACTGGTTCGAATACAATGTCGACCTGCATGGGGCGGCTGTCGATTGCGGCGACGTTTCGATGCCGAAGGTCAGCCCCGAAGTGGCGCATGAGCGCATCTATCGTGCGGTCCGCGAAGTGCTGAAATCCGGGCTGACGCCGATCATCTGCGGTGGTGACCGCTCGATCTCGATCGCTGCGGCGCGCGCGCTTTCCGACCATATCGGGGCGCAAAAGAAGATGGGCTACATGCATTTCAGCGCCCAGCTCGACATGGCCGACAGCTGGGCCGGCGAGCGCAACCTCGCCCCTTGCGCCATGGCCCGCATCACCGAGCTGCCCAATCTCGACATCCAGAATGTCGCGCATCTTGGGGCTCGCAACGCCATGAACCCGAAGGACCATATCGACCTGTCGAAGGAGAGGGGGCTTCAGTTCGACTCGATGTTCGACCTGTTCGACGGCGGCATCTACCCGCTTGTCGAGCGTTCGATCGAGCGGGTCTGGGGCGACACCGACGCGCAATATCTGAGCTTCAATTTCAACGTCATGGATTCGTCGGCTGCACCCGGCGTCACCTCGACGGAGCCCGGCGGCATCGAGTCGCGCGAGATGATGCGCATCGCCGACATGATCGCCAAGCGCGGCAGTGTCAGTGTCATCGACCTCACCGAGCTTTGCCCGATCTTCGACATCAGCGGCACGGCGGCTCGCCTGGCTGCGTGTGTCATCATGCGGTTGATGGCCTCGTTGGCGGCACAAAATGGCGACGTCATCGACGCCAATCTGCGCCGCACCGATCTGGTCGCCGCCGAGTAACAGACAACCACTTGGACAAGGCCGGCCGCGGCCGGCCACAGGAGTTGATGGTGAACACGACAACGAACACGAAGAAGATGACGCGGTTCGCTGCAGCGGTTGCTGTTGCTTATGCCGCCTCGACGATGCCGAGCTATGCGCATTTTTTGCCCGAGGCCGGTGGCCTCGGAGCCGGACTGTCCCACCCGCTGTCAGGGCTTGACCATATCCTCGCCATGGCAGGGGTGGGCATCTGGGCCGGACAAAATGCCGACAACGAGCCGGTGTTCCGCTGGCTGCCGCTCGGCTTCGTCGTCGGCATGATCGCCGGTGCGGTGTTTGGCATGAGTGGGCTTTCGCTTCCCTTCGTCGAGCTGGGCATTGCCGGGTCGGTGGTGCTGCTGGGCGCGATCGTTGCGCTGGGCAGCCGGGTGCCATTCGGTGCGGCCTTTGGGATGACGGCTGCGTTTGGCGGCCTGCATGGTTTTGCCCATGGCCAGGAATTGCCGATCGCCAGCAATGCCTTCCTGTACGGGCTGGGCTTCGTCGCCTCGACAGTGGTCCTGCATGCGATGGGCTTTTCACTTGCAACCATTGTCGCGCGCCAATCCTGGCGCACAGCGCTCAAGATGGGCGGTGGTGGCATCGCCGCTGCAGGCGTCGTCCTGGCAGCCGGCCTGGCCGGCTGATCGGCGGAGTCGGGTGATCAGCGGAGCCGCTGCGCTCCGCGTGGCCTGAGCGTTGGAGGGCGCTCAGGCCGATCGCCTGCCCAAACTCCTTAAAATCTGTCGCGGGTCCTGCTCAGGAGGAGCGACGAACGAAAGACGTTCCTGGTGCGCTGTGACCCGCGCCGGCACGAAACCTGTTTGCCAAAATGACCGGAGGATACAATGACTTTGAGCTGGCGCTTCACCGCCCTCGGCGACCGCCACCGCGCACTGGGTTCCAATCTCGAGGATTGGAGCGGCATGGGCACTGCCTGGACGTACGACGCCGACCCGTTCGACCAGCATGTCGCGATCCGCACCAAGGCCGGGCTGATGGACGTGTCGGGCCTGCGCAAGACGCACCTGATCGGACCTCACGCGATCGCCATCCTGGAATACATCACGACCCGCAGCATGGCCAAGATCCTGCCGGGCCGTTCGGTCTACGCAACCATGCTCAACGAGCGTGGCCATCTCACCGATGATTGCGTGATCTATCGCAATGGGCCCAATTCCTGGATGCTGGTCTCCGGCACCGGCACCGCGCATGAAGAAATCGTCAAGCAGGCGGCCGGGCGTAATTGTGCCGTGCTGTTCGACGACGATCTGCACGACCTGTCGCTGCAAGGACCGGTCGCCGTCGACTTCCTCGCCAGGCATGTGCCCGGCATCCGCGACCTCAACTATTTCCACCACGTCCACACCACGCTGTTTGGAGCGCCGGTGACGATCTCGCGCACGGGCTATACCGGTGAGCGCGGCTATGAAATCTTCGTGCGTGGCCAGGACGCGCGTCTTGTCTGGGACACGATCCTTTCCGAAGGCAAGGAGATGGGTATCATCCCGTGCAGCTTCAGCACGCTCGACCTGCTGCGCGTCGAGAGCTATTTGCTGTTTTACCCCTATGACAATTCCCAGATGTATCCGATCCCGGGCCAGCCCGTCGGCGACAGCCTGTGGGAGCTTGGGCTCGATTTCACGGTTTCGCCTGGCAAGACCGGCTTCCGCGGTGCCGAGGAGCATTATCGCCAGAAGGGCCAGGAGCGCTTCAAGATCTTCGGCATGCTGATCGAGGGCGACAAGATGGCCGATCTCGGCGACGAGGTCTGGGCGGACGGCAACAAGGTTGGCGTCATCACTTGCCCGTCCTATTCGAAGCTGACCAAACGCTCGATGGCAATTGCTCGTCTCGACGTGCCTTATGCCAAGCAAGGCGTGAAGTTGGAGGTGCGGGGCAGGTCGCTGAGAGCCAACGCGATCGCCCACACGTTGACCTTCGATGATCCCGAAAAGAAGAAGCGGACGGCAAAGGGCTGACATCCGGCACGGAAGCGGCTTGAGTGTCCTCCGCCGGCATCGCGGGGGAAACCGGCACAACGAAAGCGGCATCGATGCTGGCCGATGGGCTGTCATCTTTTTGCTGCGTCTTTCTCAAAATCCTGATACGAACCGAACCGGCCTCACTTTCGGGCCATGCACATTGCTAGAGTTACAAGGAATAAGCATATGGCGACTGGAACCGTGAAGTGGTTCAACAGCACTAAGGGATTTGGGTTCATTCAGCCGGATGATGGTGGTCAGGACGTTTTCGTTCACATCTCCGCTGTTGAACGCGCTGGACTCTCGACCCTCGCTGATGGCCAGAAGGTCAATTTCGAGATCGAGCAGGACCGCCGCACCGGCAAGTCCTCTGCTGGCAATCTCAGCAAAGCCTGATTTTTCTCGCGCACCCTGGCAGCCGGAGGCGCGCGGCATAGTCTCGACTGTACTGACGGCCGCTCCAATGAGCGCGCGAGAAACATGGTTGATCCGGAGACCTGGGCAGCAAACTGCCGCAGGTTTTTAGACATGATCATTTCAGATCAGCCCATTTGGCGACGAAAAGGCGGGGGCAAACTCCCGCCTTTTCGTTTTTGTGGGTCCAATTTCAGCAGTATGATGATTGGCTAGGCGAGATGCCCGACGATCATCCTGAGCCTATTTGCATCCCTGGCTACTTAGAGCGCCGGCAGTGGTTCTTCATGAGCCGCTTTGCTTAATGCTGTAGATTTTTCGAATACGGTCACGTGTTGGCGCTCAGCTTCCGCCCGCAACACTATTGATTTGCCGATCCCCATTCGATTTGCCTGAGCTGCCGCGTCTCAAAGCCGCGCATTCGCCGCTTTAGCCGCGATGCCTCTTCGCTGACCAGTCAATTGTGCCTGGAAAGCGTGGACGTGAACGTTGCGATCCGCAGCGTGCCCATGCCTTAAAAACCGTATCGAGCAGGATCAGCGGCGCATCTGGTGGCGAGACCGATGTCGACCTCTTGACTCCGGCGACCGTGCCTATAAAACATATCATATGAATAGTATGAAGAATAAAAAGTCCTTCAGCGCGGCCCGCGTCTCCCGGGTTGCGATCGCGGTTTCCAGCGGCTCGACGGCGTTGCATGCGACAGTGGTCGAACAAATCGGATTGCGCATCGTCCAGGGTGATTTCCTGCCCGGCGAAGCGCTTCCCAATGCCGACGACTCCAGCGAAATGCTGGGTGTCAGCCGCACAGTGCTGCGCGAGGCGATCAAGGTTCTGGCGGGCAAGGGGCTTGTCGAGTCGCGTCCCAAGACAGGAACGCGGGTGCGTCCCCGCGCCGACTGGAATTTCCTCGATCCGGATGTCTTGTCGTGGCGCTACGCCGGGGCTGTCAGCGCCGACGACGTCAGGGCATTGTTTGAGTTGCGTCGAGCCATCGAGCCCATGTCCGCGGCACTCGCAGCCCAGCGTGCCACGCCGGGCCAGATCGCCGAGATGAACGCTGCGCTGACCGAAATGGAAGCGGTTGGCGATGATGGTGACCGTTTCGCCAAGCCGGACCTTGTGTTCCACCAGACCATCTTGCGCATGACCGGCAACGAACTAATCGGCTCTCTGGCTGCCCTGGTCGAGACCGCTCTTGTGATGAGCTTTCGCCTTTCCAACGACAACCCCGAGGGGCAGCGCCACTCGCTGCCACTGCACAGACAAGTGGCCGAAAAAATCGCCGCTGGCGACGGTCCGGGCGCGCAAAAGGCGCTTCTGGTGCTCATCAACAACGCCGAGGAAGACGTGCGCCGCAGCGTCGAGAACCGCAACAAGCGCCGCAAGGAACAGACGTTGTGACGGATGAAAAACGCAAGCTGCGTTCAACCGCATGGTTTGGCGGCGAGGGCAAGAATGCCTTCATGCACCGCAGCTGGATGAAGAACCAGGGCATTCCAGGCGACGAGTTCGACGGCCGTCCTGTGATCGGGATCTGCAACACCTGGTCCGAATTGACCCCGTGCAATGCCCATCTTCGTGCGCTTGCGGACCATGTCAAACGCGGCGTCTATGAGGCTGGAGGCCTGCCGCTCGAGTTTCCGGTAATGTCGCTGGGCGAAAGCAACATGCGCCCGACCGCCATGCTGTTTCGCAATCTGGCAAGCATGGATGTGGAGGAATCGATCCGGGGCAATCCGATGGATGGCGTCGTGCTGCTGGCCGGCTGCGACAAGACCACGCCGGCGCTACTGATGGGGGCGGCGTCATGCAATCTGCCGACCATCACCATTTCGGGCGGGCCTATGCTCAATGGCAAGTTCCGGGGGCAGGATATCGGCTCGGGCACCCATGTGTGGAAATTCGCCGAGGACGTGAAAGCCGGGCGCATGGCCGTGGCCGATTTCCTCGCCGCCGAACAGGGCCAGAGCCGGTCGGCCGGCAGTTGCATGACAATGGGGACCGCTTCGACCATGGCAAGCATGGTCGAAGCGCTCGGCATCGGCATGCCCGACAACGCGGCAATCCCTGCGGTCGATTCCCGGCGGGGTGTCTTGGCCCATCTGGCGGGACGACGCATCGTCGATCTGGTCCACAAGGACGTGACGATCTCGCAGATCCTCACCAAGGCGGCCTTCGAGAATGCCATTCGCGTCAACGGGGCAATCGGGGGCTCGACCAATGCTGTGTTGCATCTGATCGCCATCGCCCGTCGGGTTGGGGTGGCGCTGGGGCTTGAAGACTGGGATCGCCTTGGACGCGGCGTGCCCACGATCGTCGACCTGATGCCGTCCGGCCGATTCCTGATGGAAGACTTTTATTACGCCGGGGGGCTAGCTGCGGTCATGGCGTCGCTCGATGAGGTGGGGCTTCTTCATCGCGATGCCATGACTGTCAGTGGAAGGACCATCGGCGAACTCGTCGACGGCGCGCCCAACTACAATTCCGAGGTGATCCGGCCGCTGCAAAACCCGTTGACCGAGGAGGGGGGGATATCGATCCTTCGCGGCAATCTCGCGCCCAACGGGGCGGTGATTAAGCCATCGGCGGCAACGGCTGAATTGATGCAGCATCGCGGCAGGGCCGTCGTCTTCGAAAACATCGAACATTACTACGCCCGCATCGACGATCCCGATCTGGATATCGACGCCTCGTCGGTGATGGTGCTCAAAAATTGCGGTCCACGCGGTTATCCCGGCATGGCCGAGGTCGGCAACATGC
This sequence comes from Aminobacter sp. 01T433, assembly GCF_056398585.1. Taxonomy (NCBI): domain Bacteria; kingdom Pseudomonadati; phylum Pseudomonadota; class Alphaproteobacteria; order Hyphomicrobiales; family Phyllobacteriaceae; genus Aminobacter; species Aminobacter sp. 01T433. Next base: position 232,398 of record NZ_JBFTPR010000006.1, on the reverse strand, counting down.
CGCTGCCGGCAAAGCTGCTCAAGCAAGGCGTCTCCGACATGGTTCGGATTTCGGACGCGCGCATGAGCGGTACCGCCTATGGCACTGTGGTCCTGCATGTCGCGCCCGAGGCAGCCGCCGGGGGCGTGCTTGCACTGGTGCGCGATGGCGATCTTATCGAACTCGATGTGGCCGGGCGTCGCCTGGAGCTTCTCGTTTCCGATGAAGAGCTGGCGATCCGCCGTCGCGACTGGACGCCGCCGCCGCCGCCGGAAGGCGGCTACCAAAGCCTGTATGTCGAGCGCGTGCTGCAGGCCGACGAGGGCTGCGATTTCGATTTTCTCGTCGGCCGCCGCGACGCCGGCATCCCTCGGCATTCGCACTAGAGGGCGCGGGCGATGACTGGCGAAACCAGCAGCTACGCCATCTTCCCCAGCCTGAGGGGCCGCAGCGTTTTCATAACCGGCGGCGGCAGCGGCATCGGCGAGAGCCTGGTACGTCACTTCTGCGCCCAGGGCAGCCGCGTCGCTTTTGTCGATGTGGCGGAGGAGCCTTCGAGGCGTCTCGTCGAAGCCATCGGCGCGCAGGGCGAGGCGCCGCCGCTGTTCGTTCCCTGCGACCTGCGCAATGTCGAGGATCTGCGGTCCGCCGTCGAGCAGGCGATGCAGCACAACGGCCCGATCCAGGTGCTGTGCAACAATGCGGGCAGCGACGACCGCCACCAAACCAAGGATGTGACCGTGTCCTATTGGGACGATCGCATGGCGGTCAATCTGCGTCACCAGTTTTTCGCGGCCCAGGCCGTGCGTCCGCAGATGAGCGCACTCGGTGGTGGCTCGATCGTCAATTTTGGCTCCATCACCTGGATGGTCGGCGATCCGGATTGCCCGGCTTATGTGACGGCGAAAGCTGCCGTCTACGGCATGACACGTGCGCTTGCCCGCGAGCTCGGCCCCGAACGCATCCGCGTCAACTGCATGGTGCCGGGTTGGGTCATGACGGAACGCCAAATGCGGTTGTGGCTGACCCCGGCGGGCGAGCGCCAGATTGAGGAACGGCAATGCCTGCCGGATAGACTGCAGCCGTCCGATATCGCGCGCATGGCGCTGTTTCTCGCAGCCGACGACAGCAGCATGTGCACAAGCCAGCAATTCATCGTCGATGGAGGGTGGGTGTGACCCGCCCGATGGAAAAAGGTGACTTCATGCGTCTTGTTCAATTCAAAATGCCGGCCGGAGACCGCCGGGTGGGCCGTGTCTCGATCGACGGCAACCATCTGCACCCGCTCAAGGAAACAGGCACTGTCCTGGAACTGGCTGAAGCGGCGATTGCCCGGGGCGTATCCATTGCAACGCTCGTCGAGGAGCGTATGACGGCCGACCAGATCGACTATGACGAGCTGTTGCGTGCCGGCCTGGTGCTTGCCCCGGTCGATCATCCTGAGCCAGCGCGCTTCCTTGTCACCGGCACGGGCCTGACCCATACCGGAAGTGCTGCCGCGCGAGACAAGATGCACGTCCTGACTCACGGTGAGGATGCCGAAGAATCCGATTCCCTCAAGATTTTCCGCATGGGACTGGAAGGGGGCAAACCCGCCGCCGGCCAGTTCGGGGTTCAGCCAGAGTGGTTTTTCAAAGGTGTCGGCACCTGTGTCGTTGCGCCTGGCTCGCCGTTGCCGCTGCCTGCATTCGCCCGTGCTGGGGCCGAGGAGGCCGAGATTGTCGGGCTCTATCTCACTGGGCCCGATGGTCGTCCCTATCGCATCGGCTATGCGCTTGGAAACGAGTTTTCCGACCATGTTACGGAAGCGGAGAACTACCTCTATCTTGCCCATTCCAAGCTCCGGTCCTGTTCGATCGGCCCGGAACTTCTCGTCGGGGATTTGCCCGATGAAGTGCGTGGGCACTCGCGCATCCGGCGCAATGGCGCCGTGATCTGGGAGCAGGAATTTCTGTCGGGCGAGGCGCACATGTCGCACTCGATCGCCAATCTTGAGCATTATCATTTCCGCTACCCGATGAACCGCAGGCCCGGCGACCTGCACGCTTATTTCTTCGGCGCGGCAGTCATGAGCTACGCCTCGGGCGTCCAGACGACACCCGGCGACGAATATGAAATCCAGGCCCAGCAGTTCGGCAAGCCACTGCGCAACCGGATGGAGCTTATGCCGGACGAGGGATTGGTCGTCGTCACGCAGCTGTGACAGCGGAAGACCTGCGAATTGCGGCTCATCATGCATGATCAAGGGAGGTTAGTTATGGCACTGAAAAGACTGCTTCTAAGGATAGCGACAGTTGGATTGGGCATCGGCCTGATGGCATCGGCGGCCTTGGCCGAGAATCTTCGGGTCCTGGCCTGGGACGGGTACGCAGACGCTGATTGGGTCAAGCAATTCACTGCCGACACTGGCATAGGCGTCGATGTTGTCTTCATCGGCAGTGACGATGAAATCTGGGCCAAGATCAAGGGCAGCGAAGGCCAGGACTTCGATGTCTTCGCAGTCAACACCGCGCAATTGCAGCGCTATATCAAGGCTGATCTTGTAGCGCCGATCGACGTCGCGCAGCTGGCCAACCAGAAGGACGTGCTGCCGCGCTTTCGCGATCTGGCGGCGGTTGGCGGCGTGATGAACGATGGCAAGGTTTACGGCATTCCGTTCTGCTTCGACTCGATCGGCCTGATCTACGACACCGACAAGGTCAAACCAGCGCCGACGTCGATGGCAGCACTCTGGGATCCGGCATTCAAGGGCAAGATCCTGGCTTATGACAATGGCGAGCACAATTTCTCATTCACGGCGCTGACGCTCGGTTACAAGGATCCGTTTAATCTCAGCGACGAGCAACTGGCGGCGGTTAAGGCCAAGCTGGTCGACCTCAAGCGCAACGTGCTCAGCTTTTACACCACCGCCGATGAAGCGCAGCAGATCTACAAGAACAACGACGTTGCTCTGATCTGGGCCAATTACGGCCAGCAGCAGGTCAAGGCGCTCAAGGACATCGGCGCCCACGTCGCCTATGTCAATCCAAGCGAAGGTGCATTGGCCTGGCTCGACAACTGGGTCATCTCCAAAGGCGTTCGCGACAAGGCCGCAGCAGAAAAGTGGATCGACTTCATGCTGAGCAAGAAGATCGGTGGTGAGCTCTCCGAACGTACCGGCTTTGGCAATACGGTCACTGAAACCGGCAGTGCCGGCGGCAACGACAAGCTGGTCTGGCTCAACAATGTCGAGGACCCACTCAAGCGTTCGGATATGTGGAACGAGGTCAAAGCTACGCCCTGATCTCTGAGTTGGGCACTCGAAACACCGATGGTCCGGACATGTCCGGACCATTGCCAAATCTACGCAAGAGTAACTTATGAACCAGAATCCCGACCTGCTTACATTGCGGTCCGTATCCAAGTCCTACGGCGCGGTTCCCGTGCTCCACGACTTAGATCTTTCGATCCGGGATGGCGAATTTCTGACCGTCCTGGGACCTTCGGGTTCGGGCAAGACCACTGTCCTGCGGCTCATCGGCGGATTGGAGCCCCTGACATCAGGCGAAATCCGGCTGGACGGTGAAGACATCAGTCGCATGCCGATCAACCGGCGGCCGTTCAATACGGTGTTTCAGGACTATGCGCTATTTCCGCACCTGACCGTTTCCGGCAATGTCGGCTATGGGCTTTCAGTCCGCCATGTGCCGCGCAAGGAGATCGTTCGCCGCGTCGCGGAAGCTCTGGAGCTGGTCCAACTCGGGCGCTTTGCCGATCGCTTTCCCGCGCAGCTTTCCGGCGGCCAACGTCAGCGTGTGGCGCTGGCCCGCGCGCTGATCTGCCAGCCGCGCCTCATCCTGCTCGATGAACCGCTTGCCGCGCTCGATCTCGAACTGCGGCGCCAGATGCAGGAATTCCTGAAATCCATTCAGCGCGAAATCAAGACCACCTTCCTGTTCGTTACCCACGATCAGGAAGAAGCCATCGGCATGGCCGACCGTATCTGCGTGATGCAGGCTGGTCACATTCGCCAACTAGGCACCCCGCACGAGCTCTACTACAAGCCGAATTGCGAGTTTGTGGCGCGGTTCTTTGGCGAAAACAATCTGGTGCCGGGAGCGCTTGGGCCAGTCAAGGGCGAGTTGAGATCCATCGAGACAGGCCTCGGGCGTCTGGTCTGTTCCGTTGTCGGGCAGCCTCAACTAAAGGCTGCGGCGGACGGAACCAGCGCCTTTGCCGTGTTTCGTCCCGAGGCCCTGCACCTTGCGAATGCGCAGGACGCCGATAACTGCTTTTCAGGCAAGATTGTCGATATGGCCTTTGGCGGCTCATCGACCGTCGCCGCCATCACTGCCGGCTACGGCGAAAACGCGCCGCGCCTGAGGCTGCGTTTCCCAAGCCGGGTCAACGGCAGCGCATTGACATGCGGCCAGACAATGGCGCTTTCGTTCATGCCGCACGAAGGCCATCTGGTGCTTTCATGACCAGCTACAGTTCGATGCGGCTTTCCGAAATGCGATGGTCACTGCTGGTGACGGCACTCGCTTTCGCCTTGCCAGTGATCTTCATTCTCGTGCCGCTGGCGATCTTCCTGGGTTACAGCTTTTTCAGCGTTGATCAGGGTGAGATCAACCACGCCCTTACGCTCGGCAACTACGTTCGCTTCTTCACCGATCCTGTTTTCCTGCCGGTGTTCTGGAACACGATCGTGCTGTGCGTTTCGGTGGCGGCGATCTGTGTCTTGCTGGCGTACCCCGCGGCCTATTTCCTGACCACGCTGAAGGGGCGGTGGCGCTACGCCTTGCTCATGCTGCTTTTGGTGCCGCTGCTGATGAGCTATGTCATCAAGATCTACGCGATCCGCAGCATCCTCGGCCTCAATGGCTTTCTCAACAAGGCACTGGTGGCGATCGGCATCCTGGAGGAGCCATCCTCGCTCTTCGTGTTCAACATGAACGCCATCTTGCTTACCCTGACACTCCTGCTGATCCCCTTCGCGATCCTGCCGATTTTCCTCGCACTCGAACGCATTCCGCAGGTCTTGCTGCGCGCATCCGACGATCTCGGCGCCAGTGGATTGCAGACGTTCCTGCGCATCACACTGCCGCTGAGCCTGCCGGGTGTGGCAACGGCGGCGAGCTTTGTTTTCGTGCTGGCGATCGGCGATTTCCTGACCCCGCAAATGGTCGGTGGCATCAGCGGGTTCACCTTCGGCCGCATCCTCTACAGCCAGTTCGGTACAGCTTATAACTGGCCGTTTGGCGCGGCCCTGTCGGTGGCATTGGCCGTAGTGGTGATCGCCGCAATTCTCCTCGGCGAGCGCTTCGGGCGCAATCGGGGGACTTTGCCATGAGTGCCGCGCTTCGGCCGTCCACGATCTTTCTGGCCGCTGTCACGGCGCTGGTCGCCATGCTGCTCTACAGTCCGCTGCTTGTGCCGATCGTGTCGTCGTTCTTTACGATCACGCGCGGCGAGGTCGATTGGTCGTCCCCAACGGTTTCGGCCTACGTGGCCTTGGCCGAGAACCGGGACATTCTCCTCGCACTGCGCACCACGCTGATTGTCGGTGTCTGTACGGTTGTCCTGTCCGTGGTGGGTGGAACGCTGCTGGCGCTCTATTATCACGGCCGCCGCAGCGGGCGGTCAGTCCTCCAGTTCATCATCTTCCTGCCATTCCTGATGCCGCCGATCATCAGCGGTCTGGCGCTCCTGATCTTCTTCCGTGAAATTGGCATCGAGCGCTCGCTGCTGACGGTCATCATCGGTCACACGATCTTTGTCCTGGCGATTGTCTACCGCACGGTACTAATGCGCTTGCAGTCGATGAGCAGCACGCTGGTGGAGGCGTCTTACGATCTGGGTGCCACAAGGTGGCAGACGTTCTGGCGCATCATCTTGCCAAATCTTTCGAGCGCGATGATCGGCGGCGCGATCTTAGCCTTCGCTTTGTCGTTCGATGAAACCATGATCACCATTCTGGTGACCGGAACCCAGAGCACGCTGCCCGTCAGGCTGTGGGCGATGATGCGGCTTGGTTTTTCGCCCGATATAAACGCGCTCGTTGCGCTGATCCTGATGTTTACCGTGCTGCTCTGCGTCCTTGCCGCCCGCTTCCTCATTCCCAGGCAGGTCGCCACACAACGGAATTGAGGCTTTGTCTCAAATGCAGTTGCATTGTCGGAGAGGGGCTTCTGGTGCGCGGGGGCTATGTGCCGAGCATCGCTGTGGGGATGGACGGTCGGGCGGATCCCCTCATTGCCAGACGCGGTTGACGATGGGACGGCGGTTCTGGCGGGAGCGGTAGAGGCGGATCTCGACCCGGATGTCCCACGACGTATCGCCTGCTCGAACGAGCGTACCGTTGTCCAGTTCCGCCCGGACCAGGCTTTCGGGAACCCAGGCTACGCCCCAGCCGGCAAGTGCCATGCCTTTGAGCCCCACTGACATCGAGCCGGTGTGGGCACGCTTGTGGGCGGCAAGCCTTTCAGACAGAACTTCGCCGAACAGCAGGCCGAAGAACGAGCCTTTTTCATAGCCGACATAGCTTGCTGGGCGCTCCCGGTCGGGATCATGCAACGGCTTGCCGTCGCTGGATGGCGCGGAGATCGGAATGATCGTCTCCTGGTCGAGGATGCGGTACTCGAAGAGCGCGGGATCGAGCACGAGGGATACCGCGGGGTGCGCATAGGTCAGCAGGAAATCGCAGTCGCCGTCGACAAGCGAGCTGACATTTTCTTCCATGCTGCCTAGGTCGGGCTTGATCCGCGACAGGAGCGGGCCGACCCTGTCGCTGACAGTGCGCAGCCAGCCGGGGAAATAGGTGAACGACAGCGTGTGCAGCGCGGTGACGGTGATCGTCTGGGCCTCGGCCCCTTCTTGCTCGCGCAGGCTTCGCCTCGCCTGCGTCAGGCTGCGTACGGCCTCGCGCGCAACGGGCACGAACTTTTCGCCGGCAGCGGTAAGGCGCGAGGGGTAGGTGGCGCGATCGATCAGGCTCGAGCCGAGCCATATCTCGAGTTGCTTGATGCGGCGGCTGAAGGCGGACTGGGTGATGTTCCGTTCTTCCGCGGCCTTGGAGAAACTATTGGTTTCCGCCAAGGCGAGGAAGTCTTCCAGCCACTTGAGTTCCAAGACGCCGCCCCCCTGGGCATCGCCGTGCGGCCCAGTGGGGGCGCAAGCGACGCGTAACACTTTGAATTCGTGATCATGGGATGCCGCCGAAGTCGACGTCATGTCAAGGCGGGCGATCAGGTCAATCGATGACCAGCGAATTCGGCGCCTGCCAGCGTTTCAGGCGGAGAGGCGCTGGCAACGCACCTGATGATCCTCGCCGACCGAAATCAGCTCGCTCAGTGCAGGGGCGGCATAGACGTCTGGATTGGTGATGTCTTGCGGATAAAACCGATACCCCTGAGGCGGTGGCGGCGCGTTCCGCAAGACTGCCTTGACGCCGGTTTGCAAGATGGCGTCCGGGTCGGGAATGGTGCTGATCAGCTTGCGTGTATAGGGGTGTGTCGGGCTTGAGAAGATCGCGTCCCAATGACCGACCTCGACGATCTGGCCGAAATACATCACCGCAACGCGGTCGCTCATATGCTCGACCACGCCGAGATCATGACTGATCATGATGTAGGACAAGGACAGCTGCTCCTTGAGATCGAGCAACAGGTTGATGATCTGCGCCCTGATCGACACATCCAGCGCCGAGACTGGTTCGTCCAGCATGATGATGTGTGGGTCGAGGATCAGCGCGCGCGCGATGCCGATGCGCTGGCGCTGGCCGCCGGAAAATTCATGTGGGAAGCGGGTTGCCTGTTCCGGCGTCAGGCCGACACGGCGCAGCATCTCCGTGACCCGGTCGTCGATTTCGCTGCGGGACTTGGTGCCGTGCAGGCGTAATGGCTCGGCCAGCGAACGATGCACCGTCTGGCGCGGGTTGAGGGAGGCATAGGGGTCCTGGAAAACCATCTGTGCGATCCGCGCGCGTTCCATGCGGGGTGGCGAGTTGGCGCCAATGATCGATTTGCCTTCGAAAAGAATATCGCCTGAGGTCGGAGCCTGGAGCCCGATCACCGACAGGGCGGTTGTCGACTTGCCGCAGCCGGATTCACCGACAATGCTCAGGCATTCCCCCTTGTTGAGATGGAGGCTGACCCCGTTGACGGCCCGCAACGCTTGCTTGCGCCGGGAAAAAAGTGCGCCGCTCACCGGGAAATGGACGTGCAAATCGTTGATTTCGAGCAAGGGGCGATCGGTCGCCGTTGTTTGACCAGACATGCTCAGCGAGCCTCGCTATCGGCACGCGCGGCCATTTGAGGCTTGCGTGGCTCGAAGTAGAATTCTTCGGTCAGCCTGCTCTTGTCGGTGACGATGCTGTCGATGTCGACGAGGCGCTGGCGACCATGGCGTTGTCGCGAACCGAGCCGGGGCAAGGCGCCGAGCAGGCCCTTGGTGTAGGTATGCCGTGGATCGGCGAACAGGTCGTAGGTATCGCGCTCTTCGACGAGCTTGCCGGCATACATCACGCCAACGCGCTGGCACATGTTGGCGATGACGCCAAGATCATGACTGATCATCAAGACAGCGGTGTTGCGAGCCGAACAAAGCTCGTGGATGAGCTTCAGCACTTCGGCTTGCACAGTCACGTCGAGTGCGGTCGTTGGCTCGTCGGCGATCAGAAGGTCCGGGTCACAGGCGAGAGCGATGGCGATCATGACGCGCTGGCGCATGCCACCTGACATCTGGTGGGGGTAATTGTGCACGCGCTGCTCGGGCGCCGGCACCTTGACGCTGGCCAAGGCTTCGACCGCGCGCTGTTCGGCCTCCTTCCAGCTCGTACCCTTGTGCAGGACGAACATCTCGGCGATTTGCCGCCCGACTGTCGCCAGCGGGTTGAGCGCGGTCATCGGCTCCTGGAAGATCATCGCGATGCGATTGCCGCGCAGATTGCGCATGTCGCGAGGCGACAGGCTGCGCAGGTCCGTGCCGTCAAAAAGGATTTGGCCGCCGGTCACCGCAAGTGGCCCTTTCATCAGGCCGATGATCGAAAGCGAGGTGATCGTCTTGCCGCAACCTGATTCACCGACAAGGCCAAAGGCCTCGCCACGCATGATGTTGAAGGAGACGTCCTTGACGATTTTCTGCTCGTGACCGCCGACCTTCAGGCCGATATCCAGGTTTTTGATTTCTAAAAGAGGGATATCTCTCATGCGCGGCGGATCCTCATATGCGGGTCGAGCATGTCGCGCAGGCCATCGCCCAGCAGGTTGAACCCGAGCACGGACAAGAAGATGGCAAGGCCGGGAAAGATCGTTGCCCATGGCGCGATGACGATGAGCTCGCGCGCGTCGGTCAGCATGCTGCCCCAGCTGGGGAAGGGCGGGCGAATGCCAAGCCCGAGGAACGATAGCGCGGCTTCCGACAGCACAGCCCCCCCCATGCCCAAGGTTCCGATCACCAGGATCGGACCCATCATGTTCGGCAAGAGCTGGGTGATCATGATGCGGATATTGCCGTAGCCAAGCGTCTTCGCCGCCTGGACGTAGCCGAGGCCCTTGAGTGAAAGCGTCGAGCTGCGCGCGATCCGGCAAGTCCAGGACCAGTTAGTGAGCCCCAGCGCGATCAGCAGGCTCGGCAGTCCCGGCCCGAGGATCGCGATGATGGCGATGGCAAAGATCAGCGATGGAATGGCCAGCATGACGTTTGTCAGCCCATTGACCAGGTCATCCCACCAGCCGCCGAAATAGCCGGCCGAGATACCCAGTGCCAGACCAATCACTGTGTTGATGAGCTGGGACACGATGCCCACGGTCAGCGATATCCGGGCACCATAGAGCACCCGTGTGTAGATATCGCGGCCTTGCGCGTCGGTGCCGAACCAGAATGTCCAGTCCGGCGGCAATTCGGCGTTCATCAGATCGGCGTCGAGAACCGGATCGAGATGCGAGAGCCAGGGCGCGAAAAGCCCGGCCAGGATGACCAGTGCTGTCAGGAAGCCGCCAACGATCAGGTTGAACTGGATACGCATGGCTCAGTCCTGCTTGATACGTGGATCGATCGCGGCATAGACAACGTCGACGATCGTGTTGATGAGCAAAAACCACAGGACGATGACCAGGATGCTGCCTTGCACGACCGGAATGTCGCGCAGGGCGACACTGTCGACCAGCAGTGAGCCAAGGCCCGGCCAGGAAAACAGTTTTTCGATTACCACCGCCTGTCCCATCAGCGAGCCGAACTGCAAGCCGATGGTCGTGACGATCAGAACCAGCGCGTTGCGTGTCACATGCCAGCGCACGACGCGGCCACTGCTCATGCCTTTGGAATATGCCGTGCGGATGAAATCGGCATTCATCACTTCGAGCACGCCAGCGCGGGTCGTGCGGGCAAGCAGCGCTAGAGGCGTTACCCCCAATGTGATCGCCGGCAAGATCAGGTTGCGCAGCCCGCCATCGCCGTAACCGAAGCTGGGCAGCCAGCCAAGCTGGAGCGCGAAGAGATACATCAAAAGCAGGCCGAGCCAGAACTGCGGCAGCGACAGGCCCGAAACCGCGCCGATCATCGTCACGGTATCAAGAATGCTGCCGGGCTTGAGCGCAGCCAGAAACCCCAGTGGCACGCCGAATACCACAGCAAAAACCATGGCGGCGATCGCCAATTTTAGCGACGGCCATAGCCGCGCGCCGATCACGTCGGTTACCGGCTCGCGCGTTCGAAACGAGGTGCCGAGATCGAAACGCGCCAGATCGTAGACATAGGCGGTGAAGCGTTCGGGCAGCGACTTGTCGAGGCCGAATTCCTTGTTCAGCCGCTCGACAAGCAAAGGGTCGGATGCTGATCGCCCATCGGCGATCAGGCTGGATGTGAAGCTTCCCGGAACCACCGAGAAGATCACGAAAATCAAAAGCGCGACCGCGATAACGGTCGGGATCGCCTGCAATATCCGGCGAATGATAAAGCGCAGCATCCGGGCCGACCCCTCCCGTTATCCCGACCCGCAGGCAGCGGGTCGGGGACTCTTAGTTGTGATGGAGGTTACTTCCGCGAAGCGGGCGCGGTCTCGTCGATCCAGAGATCTTCGTAGTCCTGGATGGCCAGCTCGGTCGCGTTCGGCTTCAGGCCATGCAGCCAGGGCTGATAGGCCATGACCGCCTTGTTGTAGTTGAAGAACCAGACCGGCGCTTCTTCCTGCAGGAAGTTGTTGGCCTTTTTCAGAAGTTCGGTCTTGGCCGTCTGGTCACGCTCTGTCTGGGCCGCCTCGAACAGCTTGTCGAATTCTGGGTTTTTGTAGTTGGAGTAATTGCAGGCGCTTTGCGCGGTCTTCGAATAGAAGCACTGCAGTGCTGCGAGCGCATCAGGTCCGCTCTCGTTCGACCACATATAGGCCTGGAAGTCGCCCGCCGGCACGACTTCGGACAGGACAGACGCTTCGACCGGCTTGGCCTTCACTGTGACGCCAACCTTAGCCAGCATCGGAATGATCGCTTCGACAATGGGAAGGCCCCAGCTTTCATTCTGCGTTGCCGTGAGTTCGAACTCGAAGCCCTTGTCGAAGCCGGCCTCTGCCAGCAGCGCCTTGGCCTTTTCCGGATCGTAGGCGTAGGGCTGGGCTGTGGTGTCATAGGCCGGAGACGACAATGGCAGCCAGCTCACCGCGCGGTAGGCCTTGTTCTTGGCCAGCCGCTCGACGATCAGCTTGGTGTCGATGGCGTAGTTGATCGCCTGGCGCACGCGCTTGTCGGCAAAAGGTGCGAAATTGGGGTTGAAGCCGACATTGCGGGTGTAGCCTTCGGCCACTTCCAGGATGTTCTTGGACAGTGCGGCATCGCCCTGATAGGCGACATACTGGGTCGGGCCCAGCACCGTCACGTCGATTTCCTGGTTGCGGAAGGCCACGTCGCGCGCCGCCGAGTCCTCCATGATCACGATGTTGACCTTGTCGAGATATGGTTTGCCCTGCTCGTAGAACTTGTCGAACTTCTCGACGACGATGCGCGATCCAGGCACGTGCTCGACGAATTTGAAAGGCCCAAGACCGATCGGATTGGTCGCCGCCTTGTCGCCGATGTCGGCCGGATAGATGGCCGCGTTGGTGCGCATCAGGTTGAAGCCGGGATTGATCGGCGCGGTGAAGGTGATTTCAAGCGTAAAATCGTCGATCTTCTTCAGGCCAGAAATCTCGGTCGCCTTGCCGCTGGCGAAGGCATCCGCACCCTCAATATCGGCGATGTAGCGGGCGCCGGGGAAGGCGTTGGAGGGCGTGGCAAGGCGCTTGTAGGACCAGATGATGTCATCGGCGGTCATCTTGCGGCCGTTGTGGAAGAAGGCGTTGTCGCGCAGCTTGTAAGTGTAGACCTTGCCGTCGTCGGACACGGAAACGCCTGTCGCCAGCTCGAGCACGGGTTCATTCTTGAGTGAATCCCAGCTGTAGAGGCTGCGATGGATCGCCTTGGCGTAGAATTCGTCCTGGGTCTGCGGCGTGGCATGGATGTCGAGTGTGGCGAAGCTGGAGCCGTAAGGGGCCACGAAATTGAGTACGCCGCCTGAGCGCGGTTCTTGCGCGAGAGCTGCTGTGGACACGCCGAGCATCAGCATCGCGGTCAAGGACAAGGTTTTGAACATGCGAGATTCCTCCTATTTGTTTTAGCTATTGTATTGTTTTTATTATTTTATTCGTTCCGCTCTACACGGCTGCCGAGCGCTCATAGGCGACTTCGCCACCAACGATTGTCAAAGTGCATTGTGTGTCGTGCAGGATTTCTTCGGGTGACGCGGTCAGCAGGTTGCGTGAGAAGACCGCGACGTCTGCCAATTGGCCAGCAACGATGCGGCCCTTGATCGTTTCCGCCTTCTGCGAGAACGCGCCATACTCGGTGTAGGCCTGAAGCGCCTTGCCCATCTGCACGCGCTGGCCCGCGTCCATGACCGTTCCCTTCCAGGTCTTGCGGGTGACCATGGAGTAGAGATTGGGGAATGGGTTGGGCAGGCAGACAGGCGAGTCGCTGCCCGTGCCCGGCTTGAAGCCTAGATCGTCCCAGGTCTTCAGCGGATAGGCAGACAGCGCACGTTCCTCGCCGAGCACTGAAATGTAGCTGTCGCCGAAATCGTAAATGAACGCCTGCTGCGGGCAGGGATAGATTCCAGCTGCCAGCATGCGCTTGTGCTGGGCTTCGGTTGAAAAGCCGCAATGCTCGATCCGGTGGCGGCGGTCGGCATCCGGAACGGCTGCCAGTGCCTTTTCATAGGCGGTGATCAGCTGCCCGATGGCGCTGTCGCCGATGGCATGGCACGCGAGCTGATAGCCTTGGGCGTGATACTCCGCGACTAGCTTCTCAAGCTCGTCATCGGACAGGATCTGCACGCCGGTGTTGTCTTCGCCGAGATAGGGTTGCGACATCCAAGCGGTGCGCCCGCCGGCTGAGCCGTCAAGGAAGATCTTGACCGCGCCAATGCGCAACCAGTCGTCGCCGGCACCCGAGACCAGCCCGGCGGCATAGGCTTCGTCGACGACCGAATTGCCGGGGTCGCCGAGCAACGTCAGCCAGACCCGCACCGGCAACCGGCCCTCTTGCTTTGCCTTGTTGTAGGCGTGGATTTCGGCGAAGCCATCAACCTGTCCGACGGCTGCGTCCATGCAGCTGGTGATGCCATAGGACAAAAGGTATTTGCCGGCCCGTTCAATGGCATCGATCAGGTCGTCCTGGCTTGGGACAGGGATCGCCGCGCGCAGCACGGATTGCGCATTCTCGGCCACCATGCCGGTCAAAGTCCCGTTGACCGTTTCGATGACACCGCCGGCTGGTGCCGGTGTCGAGGCGTTGACGTTTGCCAGCTCGAAAGCGCGCGAGTTGAAGATGCTGATATGGCCGCAGGCGCGCACGAGCATCAGCGGATGGTCTGTGGTAACCTGGTCGAGTTCGCTCTTGTGCGGATGACGGCCGACATCGAGCTTGACCTGGTCATAGCCGCGCGCCAGCACCCAGCCGCCCTTGGGCGTTTCCTGGGCCCGTTTGCGCAGCTTGTCGAGCAGGATGGCAAGCGTCGGCGCCGATTCCGGGCTGGCGTCGACCCATTGCATGGACAGGCCGGTGGAAATCAGATGCAAATGGTCGTCGTTGAGGCCGGGTGTCGCGAACTGCCCGTTAAGGTCGATGAACTTGGTTTCGGCGCCTTTCAGCGCGAGAATCTCCTCGTCCGATCCGGTTGCCAGCACTGTGCCCTGGCCAATCGCGACTGCCTGCCGGATGCCCTCCGCATAGCCGCACCAGACGGTGCCGTTATGCAGGATCATATCCGGGCTACCGGCACTTTTACTCATCGACTTTCCCCACCCTAAAATTCTTTTCCGCGAGTATCTGGATATGAGCCGGCAAATGCAAATTCGCAAAAGGGCATGGGTCATGCAGTTCTGGAATAGTTTGTCCGGAAGCAAGCGCTCAGCCGTCAGCCGCAATGCCGTGCTCTTTCTGCGGCTTGCGGCAACGGCATCAAACTATTCCACCTTTGCAATGTTTCCGGCCGGCAAACGGAACTAAGGATGTCGCATGAAACACGGCTGCACCGACATTGCTGAGACATCGACGCGTTGCAGGTTGCGTGACCTTGGCATAGCGCCAGGCGTTTTCGCGCCGGGCCCGCTCAATGCGATCACCGACGTTGCTGGCGTTCTGGTAGGGCACTCGACCGTTGTCGAAGGCGACACCATCCGCACCGGTGCCACCGCGATCTTGCCGCATGGCGGCAACATCTTTCGCGACAAGGTTCCAGCCGCACTCGCCGTCTTCAACGGCTATGGCAAGTTCGTAGGCTCGACCCAGATCGACGAGTTGGGCGAGATCGAAACACCTGTCATCTTGACCAACACGCTAGCGACCGGACGCGCCATCGAGGCGATCCACGCATATACGCTGGCGCAGCCCCGCAACAACCGGGTGGTGTCGATCAATGCCGTGGTCGGCGAGACCAACGATTCCCGCCTGAACGACATCCGCGCTGGGCGCCCCCATATTTCGGAGATCAGTGCGGCGATAAATGCTGCCAGGGATGGCATGGTGGCCGAAGGTGCTGTCGGCGCGGGCACCGGCACCGTGGCCTTCGGGATGAAGGGAGGCATCGGCACAAGCTCGCGGCGCGTGCCCTTCAAGAGCGGCGAAGCCTTCACGATTGGCGTTTTGGTTCAGTCCAACTATGGCGGCCGGCTGCTGGTCGATGGCGAACCCTGGAGCGCCAAGCCTGCATCCGAGGACAAGGACGGCTCCATCGTTATCGTGGTGGCGACGGATGCGCCCTTGTGCGAGCGCAATTTGAAGCGGCTGGGCCAGCGTGCCTTCGGTGGCCTCGCCAGGACGGGAGCGGCCCTGAGCAACGGCTCGGGCGACTATGCGCTGGTGTTTTCGACCAATGAAAGCGTTCGCCGCACGCCCGAAAGGCGCGCCGGCATCGTCACCGCACCGACGCTGCCCAATGAACTGATGTCGCCGCTGTTTGAGGCGGTGATCGAAGCGACGGAAGAAGCCATCCTCAACTCGCTGTGCATGGCCCATACCGTCGATGGCTATGATGCCGGCACAGGCAAGCCGTCTCGCGTCGAGGCAATTTCATTGAAAGCGCTGGCTCGAAACAAGCAGCGCTAACATCACCCAGATTTGGAGAGTTCCAATGACCAATGGCGGACAAAACCGCATTGTCTGGCTGAACGGTAGTTACCTTCCGGCCTCGGAGGCGAAGCTGTCGATTTTCGATCGCGGCTTCCTGTTCGCCGACGGCATCTATGAAGTGACGGCGGTCCTTGGAGGAAAACTCGTCGACAGCGCGTTGCACATGGCAAGGCTGGAACGTTCGGCGCGCGAGCTTGGCTTGCGCCTGCCGGTCACCACTGCTGCGATCGAGCAGATCGAACATACCCTGATCGAGCGCAATGGGCTTGAGGAGGGCGTCGTTTATCTCCAGCTGACGCGCGGTGCCGAGGAAAGGAATTTCCTGTTTGACGACGAGTTGGAGCCAACGCTCCTGCTGTTCACTCAGCCCAAGGTTCTGGCCGACGTCGCTGCTGCCAAGACCGGCATTGCCGTCAAGACGGTGACCGACCAGCGCTGGGCCAGGCGCGACATCAAGAGCGTGTCGCTGCTGCCGCAGGTGCTGGCCAAGCGCGACGCGCGTGCCGAAGGCTGCGACGAGGCGTGGATGGTCGAGGACGGCCATGTCACTGAGGGCGCGTCGTCCACGGCCTATATCATCACGCAAGACGGCAAGATCGTTTCGCCGGCCAACAGCAGGCGCACACTGCCTGGTTGCACGCGGCAGGCGATCGTTCAGTTGACGGACGAGAGCGGCCTGACGCTCGAGGAACGCCGCTTTACGGTCGAGGAAGCCTTGGGCGCGGCGGAGGCCTTCATCACCAGCGCCTCAACCTTCGTCATGCCGGTGACCCGGATCGACGGAAAATCCATCGGCAATGGCAAGCCAGGTCCGATCGTGACCAGGCTGCGCGAGATCTATGTCGACCACGCCCGGGCAAATGCCAGCTGATCGGCAGCTGAGGATGGCATAGACTTAGCGTGCCTGTGCCGTCACGTCATCGTGACCGGCGCCAGCCGCTGCGGCTGGAATAAACCTGTCCGTCCAAAGGTCTCCTAGGCATGCGCCACAAGCGGCGCGGCAGGAGATCGACATGACCCATGATGACGAAAAGGACGGCGAAGGCATCAGCCGGCGCCATGCGCTGGAGTGCATGATCTGGGCAGGCACGGGCATCTTGTGGACACTTTCAGGCGGCGTCCCGGTTTCGCTCAACCTTCTGGGCGAAGCCGAGGCTGCCGAAGCATTGTCCACCGGCTTCACCTTCCTGCAGATTTCAGACAGCCACATCGGCTTCGACAAGGCGGCCAATCCGCATGCCATCGATACGCTGAAGGAGGCGATGGCTAAGATCAAGGCACTCACGACAAAGCCCTCCTTCCTGATCCACACCGGCGACATCACCCATCTTTCCAAAGCAGCGCAGTTCGACAACGCAGCCCAGATCATCGGCGGCTCGGGCTTCGACGTGCGTTACGTGCCCGGCGAACATGATGTTATCGATGAGGGCAACGGACAGGCCTATCTTGAGCGCTACGGCAAGGGCACCAAGGGTGCCGGCTGGTACTCATTCGACCAGAACGGGGTGCATTTCATCGGCCTCGTCAACGTCGTCAATCTGAAGGCTGGCGGGCTTGGCAATCTTGGCGCAGATCAGCTCGCCTGGCTGGCCGACGACCTGAAGTCGGTCAGCAATTCGACCCCGGTCGTCGTCTTTGCGCATATCCCCTTGTGGGCCGTCTATCCGGAATGGGGCTGGGGCACCGACGACGCGGCACAGGCACTCGCCCTGCTCAAGCGTTTTGGTTCGGTCACCGTGCTGAACGGCCATATCCATCAAATCATGCAGAAGGTCGAAGGCAATGTGACTTTCCACACCGCCCGCTCAACCGCCTTTCCGCAGCCGGCGCCGGGCACAGCTCCGGCACCTGGGCCGATGACGGTCGAACCGGGCAAGCTTCGCGGTTTGCTTGGCACCACCTCCGTTGCGGTGAAGCAGGGCGGTGGCGAGCTTGCGATCATCGATCACACGCTTGCCGAAGATTGAATGGAAAGCCGAAGGAGCCATTCGCATGATCCGTTCAGCTCTACTTGCGGCGATCGTTATGGGCTTTGGCCTGTCCGCCATGGATGCGCCTTTGCTTGCGGCCGATGCGCCGGTGGTGAAGATCGAAAACTTCGCTTTCACGCCACGGACATTGACCGTGAAAGCCGGGACAATGGTCACGTTCCGCAATGACGACGACATTCCGCATCTGATCGTATCGAGCGATGGTTCCTTCAGGTCCAAGGCGCTTGACACAGGCGACACCTATGCCTTCACCTTTACGAAGGCTGGCGACT
Source organism: Aminobacter sp. 01T433 (assembly GCF_056398585.1). NCBI lineage: Bacteria > Pseudomonadati > Pseudomonadota > Alphaproteobacteria > Hyphomicrobiales > Phyllobacteriaceae > Aminobacter > Aminobacter sp. 01T433. The sequence goes on along the minus strand of NZ_JBFTPR010000006.1, from coordinate 214,521 downwards.
TCCCCTATTTTTGCGGGCTACACCCGCATATGCAGGGCACGGTCACAGTTACATTTTGAAAGCCGTCCGCGAGCCTTCTTGGGAGTCCCGGATGATACGGCTGTGTTGAGCGGCAATGTTTCGGCCGAACGCTTTGGTGAGGTGGTTCTGCCTCATCTTGGCGACGCTTTGGCGCTGGCGCGCTGGCTGACCGGCAATGCGGCGGACGCCGAAGACGTGGTGCAGGAAGCCTGTCTGAAGGCCCATGCCGGCATCGGCAGCTATGCCGGCGGCAATGCCCGCGCCTGGTTGCTGAGCATCGTGCGCAACACCTCCTATTCGTGGCTCTCGCGCAACCGGCCACGCAGCATCGTTGCTGTCGGCGATCTCAGCGATCTCGACGAGATGGCCGCTTCCAGGGAGTTTCAATCCGTCGATGGCCCAGAGGCGGCCCTGATCGCCAAGGCCGACATCGCGGCACTTGAAGCGGCCATCGCATCGCTGCCGCACCAATATCGGGAAATTGTCGTGCTGCGCGACATCAACGACCTCAGCTACAAGGAGATCGCGGCAATGCTTGACGTGCCGCTGGGCACGGTCATGTCCCGTCTGTCGCGCGCCCGAGCAATGCTGATGTCGCAGCTTGGGGGCCATCATGATCGAAGATAACGGACTGCCGACCAATCCGCCCGACATGCGCCTTCTGATCCATGCCCTGGTCGACGGCGAGCTCGACGCTGCAGCGGCCTTGGCCCTTGAGCGGCGCATGGCGAGCGATCCGGTCCTTGCTGCCGAACATGCGCGGATCGCAGCACTCCGCACGGCTGTTTCCAACTTGCCTAGGCCCGAGATCAGCGACGCCTTTCAGGCGCGCATTGCGGGGGTCGCTGCACGCAAACAGGCGGCAACGCGGCCGGCAAATGACAGCTTCCGTTTGTCCGGCTGGCGCGCGATGGCCGCTTCGGCGCTGGTCTCGGCTGCGGTGGCAAGCGGTGCCACCTACTGGATGACCGGCCCCGTAGCGCAAGACAGCATCGCTACGGCCATCGCCAGCAGCCATCGTCGCAGCCTTCTTTCGGCCAGCGCGGTGGACGTCGCATCCTCGGACCGCCACACGGTAAAGCCATGGCTCGACGCCAGGATCGGGGTCTCGCCACCGGCGCCAGATCTTGCGAAAGACGGCTATTCACTTCTCGGTGGCCGGGTCGAGGTGATTGGAGACAAGCCTGTGCCGGCTCTCGTCTACCGTCACAACGAGCACCTGATCACGCTTGTCGCGGTGCCGCAGGAGATCGCCGCAGCGCCAGCCGAGGCGGCTCTTTCGGCCAACGGGTTCTCGTTGGTCCGCTGGAACGACGGCGCTTTTGCCTATTGGGCAATCTCGGATACGGAACGCCCCGTCCTCGAAGACTTCGTCCAGCGCTTCCGGGCTGCGGCCGCGGCGGGTTGACCTGTCGCGATGTCGCTTGAAATTCAGGCGGCGAGGCGGCCGTGGGGCCTTTGGCAAACCCCTCAGCTGTCTCCGTCGCGAGTGCCGGCATGAGACGCGTCATCCACAAGAAGGCTCTGCGCATATTCCAGCAAGTGCGCCTGTACCTGCGCCAGCCGCTGATCGGCCAGTATCGGCCGGGCCTGTTCCTGCCGGGCTTCGCTCGGCGTCATGCCGAAGCGGGTGCGGAATGCGCGCAGGAACTGAGAGCTGCCGGAAAAGCCAAGCCGAGAGGCAATCTCGGTTATCGAGCGCGACGGATGGCTGGGGCGCGCAAGCTCGCCATAGGCCGCATCCAGGCGCCTTTCGCGCACGACCCGGGCGACGCCCCCATCGGCGGCGAACATCCTGTAGAGGTGGGCTCGTGATACGCGGAAACGCCGCATCAGCAGGGTCGGCCCCAACTCAGGTTCGGACAGATTTGCGTCGATGAAATCGAGCACGCGCCGGCGGAGCACATGCGCAAGTGCCTGGTCGCCCAATGCGCCGTCAGGGAGCTGCCGCGCCAGGCCGCATGCCAGCAGGTCGATGGCGGCTCCCTCAAGGGCAAGCATATCGGCATGCTCCATCTCAGCCGACACGTTCGACAGGCTGACGATGAAATCCGTCAAAAGCCGCGTGACGGGAGACCCTGCCTTGAGCACCACGCCATGTAGGCTGCGCCCGTCGGCTGCTTTGTCAACGCGCTCGCGCGGCAAGACGATCGAAATCGTCGATCCGGGGCGCGCACTGCCTGTGAAGGTGCGGGCAAGGTCGAAGACCCAGATGTCGCCCGGATCGACAGAGATCATGCGGCCGTCGCAATCGCCCAGGAGCGATCCGGAGACGAAAAGCTGCACCAGATAATGGTCGAGCCCGCTCTGCAAGACGATGCGTCGATCGCGGCTGTAGTGTTGTTGGTTGAATGTCGTCGCCCCCAGCAGCATCGTGCTGAGCGATCGCGAAAGAATAGAGCCTTCCAGGGTGGTGTCTTCGTCTCCGTCGCCTTGCGTCGCCTCGAAATAGGGCTTGGCGATCTCACGCCAGACTTCGTCGCGCAGGCCCGGTTCGACGAAGTCAGTCGATAGCAGCACTTCATCAGCCACTACCGGCTATCCTGGCTCGCCGCATCTCCTGTTTCCCCCAACTTTGCCTGACGGTGCGTAAGCTGATTTTATGGTGTGTTCCACCTATCGCGGCGTGCGTTGAAGGCGGTCGGCACGGCCTGGTAGAAGTGCCGTCCTTGGCTTGAGACAAAATGCATAGAAAAATGAGACATCGCGCCGCTTCGGCATAGCGGGTTCTATGCGAATGCTACCCGTGCGGCGGGTATCTTGAGGGACCAGCTCTGCGGCAGCTTGCTGCGTGCATTCCCCCTGACAGGAAAGCTCGTATCAGACCATCGATACCGGGCTCCGCATATGCGCTCCCGGAAGGGAGTATTTTGCATGCCTGCCTTCAGGAAAATTTCCACGGCGCGGATCATCTCCGCGAGTGTTTCGACGCTCGCGATCTCGGCGCTGTTGTCGTCTGGGCCTGCGGTGGCCAAGGATTATCACTACACTGCAGTAGCTAACGCCACGTGGGGTCAGGTGCCTAGCAGTGGCTTCGATACTCTCGGGGTACCCGGTGCCGGAGACCGGGCGATCTACGATAAAGCAGGCACCGGCCAGTCAGTCATCTGGGGTGGAGCCAGAAATGCTGGTCAGTTGGTATTTCTGGCTCCCTATACCGGCAGCGGATTCGTGCCGATGTCTCCCGCCTCACAGTCATCGACCCTCACAATCCATGGCGTGGGTGGACTTGGCGTCGACAGCCAGGTTAACCAGCAGATCACATTGTCGGAGCGGATCGCCCTCGGTGGCAACCAGGAATGGCGGATCGAAAGCGACACCGGCAGCATCACCCAGCTGCGCCATACGCCGTTAGCCGTCCTGTTCCTCAACAGCTACATGCTGACGCTCAATGCCGTAGGCACCGGCAACTCCTTCGTGCTCAACAACGCCGTAACGGGAACCGGTGGCCTGATCATCAAGGGTGCCGGCACGACCTACCTCTCCGGTTTCAACAGCTCCTATTCCGGCGGCACTTTCGTGAATGGCGGAACGGTCGAGGTGACCGCGGACAGAAATCTCGGGGCGGCATCGGGCGGGCTGGGTTTCGACGGAGGCACGCTTCGATTCGGCTCGTCGTTCACATCGGCGCGTAGCATTGCACTAGCGGCCGGCGGCGGTACGATTGACACCAAGGGCAACACCGCCACGCTCTCCGGCAACATCGCCGGGAGCGGCGGCTTGACCGTAGCCGGTGGCGGGATTGTCGACCTGACGGGCGACATCGCCTATACTGGGGCGACGGTCATCCAGTCGGGCACGCTTGCTCTTTCCGGAAATGCCAGCCTCGCAAGCTCCGGCGGTGTCTTCGCCGATGGGGTGTTCGATATCTCCGCGACAACGTCCGGGGCGTCGGTCGCAAGGCTGTCCGGCTCTGGCGTGGTCGATTTTGGCAGCCGGGCGCTGACACTGACCCACGCCAATGACACGTTCTCCGGCGTGTTTGCCGGCAGTGGCAGCTTTATCCTTGCCGGTGGCCAGCAGACCCTCACCGGCAACAGTTCGGCCTTCACCGGCTCGACAACCGTGAATGCCGGCACCTTGACCGTCAACGGCACGCTCGGCGGCACCATGGACGTGCTCGGTGGGCGACTACAGGGCATCGGCACTGTCGGGAACACCACCAATCACCTTGGCAGCGTCATCGCCCCGGGCAATTCGATCGGAACCCTTACCGTCGCCGGCGACTACACCAGCAATGGCGGCACACTGGAGATCGAGGCCGAGCTCGGCGCCGACAGCTCACAAACCGATCTTCTCGTCATCACCGGCGATACCATCCTGGGCACCGGTGCAACCAAGGTCCGGGTCATCAATGTCGGCGGCGCCGGCGCCGAAACCACCGGCGACGGCATCAGGATCGTTCAGGTCGACGGCACTTCGGCTGCGAACGCCTTCATGCTCAACGGCCCGGCGATCGGCGGCGCCTACCGCTACAATCTGTTCCACAACGGCATCTCCGACCCGGCCGATGGCGACTGGTATCTGCGCGCAGCGGGCCTCGCCCCAACCGTTCCGGTCTACCAAAATTATCCGCAGGTGCTGATTGGCATGGTCGCCCTGCCGACCCTGGAGCAGCGGGTCGGCGACCGCGTGCGCAATGCCGTGAATGGCACCCCGACATCACGCGAGGCCGCCATCTGGACACGCATCGAAGCAGCGCACGGCCATATCGAGGCCGACGCATCCAGCGCCAATGCCGCCTATGACAGCGACACGGCTTTGGTGCAGGCTGGTTTCGACGGCCAGCTTTACGAAGGTGCCGCTGGCATGCTGATCGGCGGGCTGACGGCGCAGTATTCGCGTGCCTCAGCAGATATCTTCTCAAGCCTTGGCGACGGCTCGAACACCACCGATAGCCATGGCATCGGCGCCAATTTGACCTGGTATGGCCAGACTGGCTTTTATGTCGACGGTCAGGCGCAGGTGGCGACCTTGCGCTCCGACATGAGTGCTGTTGGCATCGGCACAATCGGCGACGGCATCCACGGCAGCGGTTATGCGCTCAGCCTCGAAGCCGGACGCAAGATTGCGCTCGACGCCACATGGTCGCTGACGCCGCAGGCGCAGCTGGCCTATGCCTCGGTCGATTTCGATGCCTTCACCGATCCGTTCGGCGCCAATGTTGCCCTGCGCCAAGGTGACAGCCTCAAGGGTCGTCTCGGCGCTGCCGTCAACTACGATGCCGATGCCAGCGGCAACCACGTCTACGGCATCGCTAACCTGACCTACGAGTTCCTCGACGGCACTTCTGTCGCCGTATCAGGCGTCAACGTCGCCTTCGAGTCCCAGCGCTTCGGCGGCGAACTCGGCATCGGCGGCACCTACAAATGGTCCGGCGGCAAATATGCCCTGCACGGCGAAGCGCTGGCCTCGACCAGCTTTGAGGGCGGCTACGGCTTCAAGGGTGTTGTCGGCTTTACCGCGGGGCTCTGAGCAGGCGCGCCTGGCCAGGTCACGCCGGGAGCCGATGTGAGGGGATTTTCCAGCCGGTTGTCTCGAATTTCGTGATTACTTCTTGCTATGCGTGACATATAACAAGGCACGTGTAGCGGAAGAACAGTCATGAGACGGTCAGACCCAGACAATGACGATGATCAGAGATCGTCGTCAACGGTGAAAAGCGTCGAGGTTGCGGTCGAGATACTCGATGCGCTTGCCGATGCTCCGGGGCCCGTGCGCGTGACCGAGCTTGCGCGTTCGCTCGATATGACCAAGGCCAGGGTTTCCAGGCATCTGCAGACGCTGACGCGCCTTGGTCTTGTCGACCACGCCAGGGAAGGCGAGGGTTATGTCTTCGGCCGCAAGCTGTTCAAGTTTGGCCGCGCGGCCGTCTACCGCAGCAACGTCGTCGAGATCGCCCGACCTTATCTCAGCGAATTATGCGCACAGACCGGGCATACAGCCTTGCTGACCACGCCGATCAAGGGCGGTGCGATGGTCGTGCACGCCGTGCCAAATCCGTTCGAGCCCGGAATTATGGTGCAGCCCGGCATGGTGCTCAGCCTGCCCGGATCGCCAGCCGCTCGGCTGTTTTATTACTTTGAAAACAAGAAGCCGGTGCCGCCTCGGGTCGTCGAGAATTTGTCGGCCTACGGCGTCGATTTCGAAACCGACACGCGCGGCAACGGGCTCGGCGGCATCGCCGCCCCTATCTTCGAGGCCGACGGCCAGATCTGTGCCTCGCTGGGGGTGATCCTGTCGTCGTCGCTGCTTGTGCCCGAGCCAGACGTCCAGCTGCTTGCGACGGTCAGGTCGGTGGCGAGCGAGATCCAGAAGCGTTACGCCGATGGCGTCACCCCGCCGCTGATGCCGCAGCAATCAAGCTGATCACAAGTGCCTTGCCGGCCCGCAGGTAAGTCCGCGAGCCGGCAATTCAGTCATGCTTTGGGGACGGTGCGCGAACCAGCGTCGAGCTGGACCAGCGCCTTGGCCGGATCGAAGACCACGCCCATCGGATCCTTGCCTGCTGCCACCGCATCGACCTGTTTGCGGAGCACGCGCCGTAGCATGCCGATGCCTTGGTCGGTCGAGGTCAGGTTTTCTTGCGAGTGGAAGGTGATCGGCCCCTGGCCGACCTGCGCCTCGTAGTCTCCCGGCAGTTTCTGATGTTCCTGCTCGGAGAGTTCGTGCCAGAGCTTGCCGGCATATTTCGAGCGGATTTTTGCCAGCGTGCCGGCTTCGGTGACGCGGCCGACCGAGTAGATGCGGAACGAAGTGTTGTCCATCGGCAGCACCCAGCCGAGCAGCGTGCAAGGTCCGTCGACAGTCGCGACCGGACTTGCGACAGCGCGCACGGTGGGTACCACCGCCTCGGTGATGCGCTGATGTTCGCCGGCTTCCAAATCGCGCAATTGCAGGCTCGAGACGCCGCGCGGCGTGTAGTGGAACGTCACGCGCGGCATCAGGCTCATCTTGGAATTGAACTGATCGCCGCTGAAGGAGCCGTGCAGGATCGGCACATGGAACGGGTCGAGCACGTTTTCGTAGTGCTGGAGCCAGTTGCAATCGACGATGACAGGACCGCCGCTGCCGATGCTACTGTCATCGGTTTCCAGGAACTCGCCATCAGCAAGACCTTCAAGCACGTCGTAGCTCGGCAGCACGGGCTTGCGGTCGAGCGGGCCCATATAGGCGAAGATCAGGCCGTACTTCTCCTCAAGGGGATAATGCGGCTGGCGGACATGGCCGCGGGTCTTTTCGCCCATTTCCGGTTCGCAGGGCTGTTCGAGGCAATTGCCTTCGATGTCAAACAGCCAGCCATGGTAGCAGCAGCGAATGCCTGTCTCCTCAACGCGGCCGTAATAGAGCGAGGCGCCGCGATGCGCGCAGCGCGGGTGGACCAGGCCGGGGCGGCCCTTGCCGTCGCGAAACAAGATGAGCTCTTCGCCCAGCGCCATGATTTTTCGGGGCGTGGCTGTGGCGTCTTCCGACAGGCCGACCGGGTGCCAATAGCGGCGCAGCAGTTCGCCCATCGGCGTTCCGCGTTCCACTTCGGTCAATTCGGCAAAATATGTCGGCTTGGGCAGTGCGTAGGCTGATCCGTCCTTGGTCATGAATTCCTCCCTAGCGGTCGAGCCGCAGCAGCGCCGTCTTGGCGCGTGAGCAGCAGATCATCATTGTGTTCCCGGCAGCGCGTTCGCTGTCGCTCAGCACTTTGTCGCGATGGTCCGGCACCCCCTCCAGAACGCGGGTCTCACAGGTACCGCAGACTCCATTGCGGCAGGACGAGGGCGCGTGAACCCCGGCCTGTTCAAGCGCGTCAAGAATGGTCTGGTCCGCACCGACTCGGACCGAGGCGCCCGATTTGTTCAATATGACGGTGAAGCCGCCATCGTCCGCCGCCGGAACCGTCGGGGTGAAAGACTCGTAGTGCACGGTCGATGGATCGCGGGTTTGGCTTGCGGCCAAAAACGCATCCAGCATCGGCTGCGGTCCACAACAATAAAGCTCGGTAGCAGGGCTGGCCTGGCTGACGATCCCCGCGATGTCGAGCAGGCGATCATTCTCGCTGTCGATGTGCAGATGGATGTTCCCGCCAAGTGCTGTCAGCTCATCGAGAAGGGCACATTCGGGGCGCGAGCGGACGGCATAGTGCAGATGCCATTCAGCCCCGGTCGCCTGCAATTGTCGGGCCATGGCCAGCAGTGGCGTGATGCCGATGCCGCCGGCGATCAGGACCGAGGGGCCAGCCGTCTCCGCCAGTTGAAAGGTCGTCCGTGGCCGGGAAATCTTGATGCGGTCGCCGGGCCTGGCGCTTGCATGAAGCCATCGCGACCCGCCGCGTGTTGCACGGTCAAGTGCGACCGCAATGCGGTAGTCGGCCCCCTCTGCGGGACCGATCAGGGAATATTGGCGCACCAGCCCATCGGGCAGATGGACATCGATATGGGCGCCGGGTTCGAATGACGGCAGGGGCCCGCCATCGGCGGGCCGCAGATCGTAGGAAAGCACGGAAGGCGTTTCGTAAGACATCCGACGGACGATCATCTCGATCGTTCCGCCGGCATTTTCTTTGTGACCGTCGTTCATTGTTGCGGCCATCCCCAAAGCCGTTTGAGTTGAAGGCGTAGCCGCGCGTCCGCGGAGTGGCCTAGGCGAGCGGTTCGCCGAGCGGGTTTGCCGGCGGTGTGACCGGCGAGGGCACGAAAGGATGGATCAGCGCCCAGGGGCTCGGCATCTCGCTGACCGAGACGGCAATCAGGGCAGGGCCCTTGCTGTCTTTGGCCCGCGCAAGCGCGTCGTGAAGTCCCTTAGGCGAGTCCACCTTTTCAAAGGGCAGGCCAAAGGCGCTCGCCAGATGCGCAAAATCCGGGTTGGCAAGCTGGACCGCGAAGGTGTCGCCGAAGGTGCGCTGCTGGATGCGGCGAACATTGCCGTAATGGCCGTCGACGAACACCACGACCGACATGTTGCAGCCGTCGCGGGCCAGCGTCGCCAGCTCCTGCATGCCCCAGCCGAAGCCGCCGTCGCCATTGAGCGAAACCACGCGCCGGTCCGGATTGCCGTGCGCGGCACCGAGTGCCGTGTTGAAGCCGTAGCCCAGCGTGCCCTGATAACCAGGGGTGACGTAGGAGTTGGCGGCGTGGACCGGGAAGGCGATGTTGGAGAAATAGCCGACCTGGGTCAGTTCGCTGACCAGGATGTCGTTGTCGGCCATGCTGGAGCGGATGGCCCTGACATAGTCGGTCTGCGGCTGGATCGCGTCGGTCTGCGATGAGGACCAGGCTTTGACTTTGGCGACCCTGTCCGTGGACGACTTGCGATCATCTGCCGGCAGGGCGGCGAGAAGCGCTTCGGCACCGGCAGTCGCATCCGATAGCACCAGGCAACCTGGCGCGCGGGGTGCGCTGGCAGCGGAAGCGTCGACATTGACGTAGATATATTTGGTCTTGTCGCTGGCATGGGTGGGCTTGGCGATGCCGTCTATGAAGCGGGTGCCGACAGCCACGATCACATCGGCATGGGGGAAAACGGCCCGGCCGCCAAGCGACGTCAGCGCCAGCGGGTGGTTGTCGTCAAGGATGCCGCGCGCGCCGTCGGTCATGACCACGGGTGCCTGCAGCCGCTCGGCGAGCGCCTGGATGGCCTTGCCGGCACCGGAAGCGGCAGCGCCGCCACCAACCTGGATGACCGGGAATTTCGCCTGCGCCAGGATGGCCGCCGCCGTCTTCACGGCGTCCTGTTGCGGCTCGGCCCGGCTGAATTCGGCGCGCGGCAGGATCGATGTCACGCCCTTGGCCTGCAGCACATCCGGCGGCAATTCGATGGCGACCGGACGCGGGTGGCCCGAGCGCAGCTGCACGAAGGCTTCGTGGACGAGCGCGGGGACATCTTCGGGCCGGTGCGCGATGCCATGCCATTTGGTCAGCGACTTGAGGATGCCGCTTTGATCGGGGATCTCGTGCAGCATACCGTGCTTCTGGCCGATCAGCGTCGAGGGGATCTGGCCGGAGATGCACAGCACGCGCGAGCTGCAGGCATAGGCGGTGGCGAGGCCGGCAAGGGCGTTGAGCACGCCGGGTCCCGGCACGACCATGAACACGCCTTCGCGTCCCGTAGTGCGGGCATAGCCGTCAGCCATGTAGGACGTGGCCTGTTCGTGGCGCGGCATGACATATCGGATGCGGTCGGGCCGATTGCGGATGGCGTCCACCGCCCAGTCGAGCTGAATTCCGGGAATGCCGAAGATGTCGGTCACGCCTTCTTCGAGGAGCTGGGTAACCAGCGCCTGTCCCCCGGTCAGCTCCATAGGTTCGTAATTCCCGCTCACGCTTTCTTCTCCGATAGCTTTTGACCGCAAGGCAGAGGTCTGTGCTGGGCCGCTAGCGGCCCGAGGCGCATCCCAAAGTCCTGCGAATAGTCACATGGAATACAATGTCGTCTCATAATGCGTTACGCTGTCTCGCTAGTCAACGACAAAACGCGCCAGGTGCAACCCGCCAAATGCCCTGATTATTCGCCTGTCGTGTAGATCGGTGAAAAATGCTAGGCGTCGCTTGCCGGCCGATTGTTGCGGCGAGGCCAGACGTTGACATGTTCAAAATACGCGATAAAGTCTCATAATACGAGACAGACGAGGATGTTATGTTTTCCAATCTCTCCACGCCGATAGCCGATCCGCTGCTTGGGATGATGCAGCAGTTTCGCGACGATCCGAGTTCCGACAAGGTCGATCTCGGCATCGGCATCTATAAGGATGGACAGGGCAACGCACCGGTGCTGGCAACCGTCAAGCAGGCGGAGACGTTCCTGGTGGAGAACCAGAAGTCGAAATCATATGTCTCGTCGGCCGGCAACGACGACTATAACCGGCTGACTAGGGAGCTGATCTTCGGCGCCAACAGCGGCTTGATCGCGCGGTCGCAGGCGATCCAGACGCCGGGCGGCACCGGCGCCTTGCGCGTCGCGGGCGATTTTGCCAATCGGCTGAACCCTGGGTGCAAGGTTTACCTGCCCGATCCGACCTGGCCGAACCATCCCTCGCTGCTGGCTGCCGCTGGCCTCGAAGTGGTTCGCTATCCCTACTATGATGTCGCTACGGGCACCTTGAAGTTCGAGCAGATGATCGAAGCCCTGCGCGCCACGCGGCCCGGCGACCTGGTGCTGTTTCATGGCTGCTGCCACAATCCGGGCGGCGCCGATCCCAGCCTGGCGCAATGGGCCGAGATCGCCGAGCTGCTTGCTTCGACCGGCGCCATGCCGCTGATTGACCTCGCTTATCTCGGTTTCGGGGACGGGCTGAACGAGGACGCAGCCGGGGTCCGGCTTTTGGCCGAGCGCCTGCCGGAAATGCTGATCGCCAGTTCCTATTCGAAGAATTTCGCGGTCTACCGCGAACGCGTCGGCGCACTGACGCTGGTGGCCAAGGATGAAGCGACCGCGGTCCGCGCGCATGGCCACCTGCTGCCGGTCGTTCGCACCAACTATTCGATGCCGCCAGATCACGGCGCTTCCGTCGTTGCCCACATCCTCGGCAATGCGGCTCTTCGCAACAGCTGGGAGGCGGAGGTTACCGAAATGCGCGAACGCATCAACGGCATGCGCTCCAAGCTGGTGGCGGCACTTGCCGGACGCACGACGCGCGATTTTCGCTTCCTTGGCGAGCAACGCGGCATGTTTGCCATGCTTGGCATCACCCCCGCCGATGCCGAGCGGATGCGGGTGGATCACCATGTCCACATCACCAGTTCGGGGCGCGTCAATGTTGCGGGCCTGACTGACAACAATGTCGGCCATGTAGCCAACGCCATCGTGGCGGTCTGCGGCTGAGGTCGTCTACGGCGGGCTCTGGTCCGCGTGAATGAAAAAAGGGCGGCGTTCCATCGGAGCGCCGCCCTTTCGTTTCTAGAGCCTTCGGAAAGTGATCCGGGATCAGCTGGCTGCCGTCCCGGACGTTGGAAGTCAGACCTCGTAGGGCAGGCCGAGCTGGGCCTTGCGCAACCGCTGCTGGCCGATCTCGGTGTTTCCCCAGTGGTTCAGTGTCTGGTACTGCATCCGGGTCTGGAAGCTCGACTGACCGGGGAAGATGTGCAGGGCCTCGCACATCGAGCAGGCCCAATGAACCGTCGGCCAGATGCGACGCAGGCACATTTCGGAATAGCTATCGAGCAGGCTTGAGTCATTGGCCGTCAGCAAACGCCGGATCGCTTCTGCCATGATGCGCGCGTCGCCGACTGCAAGGTTCAGCCCCTTGCCGCCGCTCGGTGGCACGATATGGGCCGCGTCGCCTGCGATGGCGAGCCGGCCGTGGCGCATCTTTTCGCAGACATAACCGCGAAGACGGGCAACGCTGCGCTCGATGATCGCGCCGCGATTGAGCTGGGCGTTGGTCCCATCCTCAAGGCGCAGATCGAGTTCGTCCCAGATCTGCTGATCGCTCATAGCATTGGGATCGGCATCGGGCTCGACCTGCAGGTAAAGCCGGCCGATCGAGGCCGAGCGAGCGGAGGCCACCGCCAGGCCGCGCGTTGAATGGGCGAAGCCGCGACGAGCGGCCAGAGGTGCAGCTTCTGCAAGGATGCCCAGCCATGCAAATGGATACTCGGTCAGGAAAACGTGGTCGTCGGAGCCCGGAATGTGCCTGCGGCTGACGCCGTGATAACCGTCGCAACCGGCGATGAACTGGCACTCCAGCACCTTGTCTTCGCCATTGTGGGTGTAATGGATACGCGGGGCGTGCTCGATATCGTCGAGCCTCGACACGGCGGCTTCAAAAATGATCGGCAGGCCGTCGGCCTCGCGCTGAACGATCAGATCCTCGACGATCTTTTGCTGACCATAGGTGGTCAGGTGCCGCCCGGTGCCGTCGTCGAGCGAGATGTCGGCCTTCTGCTTGTCCCAGCAAAGCTGCATCGAGCGCATGGGAATGCCTTCGCGATTGAGGCGTTCGCCCATGCCGTAGGTTCTGAGCGTGTCGACGGTGCCCGATTCAAGCACGCCGGCGCGCACGCGCCCCAGCACATATTCCCGCGTGCGCCGTTCCAGGATGACCGAGTCGATGCCGTTGAGCTGAAGAATCCGCGCCACGAGCAGGCCGGCTGGCCCCGCGCCGATGATCCCGACCTGAGTTTTCATGAGTTCACCTATTGCTGACTGGAGTGCTACGCTGCTGCGGGCGTCAGTATTCGAGGCCCTTGCCTTTCAGGCGCTCACGCAAATTGAAGAGATCAAGGCTGAGGACGCCCTTGGCGAGTTCGCTGCGCTTGGCTTCTTCCTCGGCGATGCGCTGCTCGGAGAGATGCGCCACCTTCTCAGCCAGCTCGCGGGGGATGATTGCCACGCCGTCATCATCGGCGACCACGACATCGCCGGGATTGACGACCGCGCTGGCGCAGGAGATCGGCACGTTCACCGAACCCAGCGTTTCCTTGACCGTGCCTTGCGCGCAGATTGCCGTCGACCAGACCGGAAACTGCATCTGGGTGAGGTCGCGGATGTCGCGCACGCCCGCGTCGATGACCAGGCCAATGCCGCCGCGCGCCATGACCGAGGTCGCCAGCAGATCGCCGAAATAGCCGGCGTCGGAAGGTGAAAACGGGGCAACTACAAGGATGTCGCCCGGCTTGATGAGCTCGATCGCCACATGGATCATCCAGTTGTCGCCGGGTGGCACCAGAACGGTGACCGCACTTCCAGCGATGGCAGCGCCCGGATAGATCGGCCGCATCCGTGAGCTCATCAGCCCGGTTCGGCCCAGTGCTTCATGGGTGGTGGCGACGCCGGCCTTGGCCAGCCGGGCGATGGTCGCGCTATCGGCGCGCTCGATGTTGCGGATGACCTTGTTCATGATTGGCGCGTCTGCAGCGAGTGATAGCGGAATTTGGTGCGGGCATCGCGCAGCGACATGCCTTCGGTGATGGCTTGCCGGATGGCGTTTTCGGCGGTGGCGATCTCGTCGGCGAGGTCGAGGACCTGGTCGGCACGTTCGCTTGGGATGACGACAACGCCGTCCGCGTCGCCAACCAGGATATCGCCCTGGCGGACAAGCGCGCCGCCGATCTCGACTGATATGCCGGTGGCGTCGACCTGGACGCGGTCCTTGCCGGTCTTCATCGAATAGCTGCGCGAGTAGATCGGATAGCCGAGCTTGAGGCAGAGATCGACGTCGCGGCAGGCACCATCGATGACCGTGCCGGCGAGCCCCTTGTGGCTGGCCAGCTGGGTCATGATATCGCCCCAGACAGTGCAGTCCTCGCGGCCGCGATTGTCGAGCACAACGACCGTTCCAGCGGGCAGGTCGTCGATGAAGTCGCCCACATTGCCTGGCGCCAGCACGTCGACGGGTACGTAGCGGACGGTGAAGGCGCGGCCGACAAGCTTGAATTTGTGGTCGCGCGGCTTGATGCCTCGGCAGACGCCTTCGATGCCAAGTCGGTCCATTGCATCCGACAGGGTGGCGCAGTCGTGTTTTCCGGCGCGTTCTACGGCCTGGTCGGTCATTGCATTGCCTCGAGCATGTCTTCGTAATCGGCACCGAGCACCTGGGAGACCGGCTTGCCGGACTTCAGGGCCTCGACCATCAGGCGTTCTTTGGCCGCGATGCGCTCGGCGGTCCGGATCACCTTCTCCGCCTTGTCGGCGGCAATGAACACCGCGCCCGAACCGTCTGAGATGACGTAGTCGCCAGGCGTGATCTCCACCGTGTCGATGGTGACTGTCACATTGGTTGCGACTTCGTGGACACGGCCGCGCGCGGTGCGCACTGTGGTTGCGCGCGCAAAGATCGGAAAGTCGAGCCCGTTGGCTTCATCCATGTCACGCAAGGGGCCATCGACGATCACACCCTGAATGCCGGCGCAGCGCGCGGCCTGGGTCAGCACGCCGCCCCAGCCGCCGGCATCGATGCCGGGATGGGCAACCACGATCACGCTATCCGTATCGCCGGCCTCGATGGCGCGGGCGCCCAGATGCACCTTGGGCGCACCGGCAGGTGCCGGACCTTGTGCGAGCAAGACGGTGACGACCCTGCCGGCCACCACACCGCCGCCGGAGCGGCGGGCGATACCGGTGACAGCACCAGTCAGCCCAAGCGCGTCAAGCGCGTCGGAGACGGAGCAGGCATCAAGCTGGCGCAGTCGCTGAATGAGGTCCGCGCTCATGGCTTGACGTCCCACCAGTACATGCCCTGGGCAGTGCCGGTTCCGGCCTCGGAACGGTAGCATGGCACATAGGCGACCTCGTGGAACTCGGTGTTCATGTTTTCCATGACGCCGGCGGTGGTGATCCAGCTCTTCATTTCCGAGGTGCCGGACTGGAGCTCGGAAAGCGGGATGTTCTTGAGGAACTCGGCATCCTTTTCGCGCATCGCCTTCATGAAGCGGGCGTCCCAGTCCTCGTCGATGGTGAAGTGGCTCATGCCGCCCGACCCGAACACGACCACGCGAGCATCGCTCTTCCACGAGCGGATCGCATCGCCCACGACCTGGCCGAACTTGTAGGAGCGGCGCGCGGTCGGCTGGTTGGGCGGGAAGAAGGTGTTCTGGTAGATTGGAACGTTGGGGATCACCTTGTCGCGCATCACCTGGCGGTAGATATGGCCGAAGGCATGGCTGATGCCGGTCGTGCGCGGATTGTGGGTCGGCAGCTTGGGCGAGACGGTGATGTCGAACTCGTTTTCGACCAGATTGCCGATGATGTGCTTGGCGAGTTCCGGCACCGTATCATATTCGCGGTATTCTTCCGGCGCATGGCCGGCTTCACCCTCGGCCACGCCCGGCGGCATCAGGCGGCGGCCCTCTTCGGTGGCCGGGTGATGGCGGATCTTGTCGCCATAATAGATCATGTAGGGCGGGCTCAAATCTTCGCCGTAGATCTCGTGCTGGTCGTTGCCGAAGATGACAGCGACATCGGCCTTCATGGCGTCGTAGGCGTCAGCCAGGCGTTCGCTTGCAGCGTGGCATTTTTCATAGTTGGCGGTCATTGCCGCCATGGTGCTGCGTTCGGCAAGGTTCTCGTGCTTGCGCAGCTCGCAGAGCTGGTCGAACGAATAAACGCCGCCACGAAACGGGTGCTGACGCGTCCGATCCGACTGGACACGCAGCAGCCACTTGTCAGGCGTGGTGTGCAGTTGCGGCCCGTGGGCCGTGCAGATGAAACCGACTATTTTCGCCATAGGTAGCCTCCATATTTTGCCAAGGCTGCGCTTCAGGTGACCTGGGGTTGATCAGGCTTCGATCTTGAAAAGCCGTGCGGCATTGCCGCCCAGGATTGCCTTGCGCTCATCATCTGAGATGAACGACAGACCGTTGATGTGTGGGATGATGGTGTCGAAGGTCTCGCCGGTTTCCGGATCGATGGACGAGCCGACGCCGGGCATTTCCGCGCCATAAAGGCACTGCGAAGCACCGACCACCTTGACCAGCAGTTCGATCGCGTCGCGCGAATAGAGCACGGTGTCGAAATAGAGCTTCTGCAGCCGGTCGCGGAAACGCACCCCTGAAGTCGACATGCCGTTGCGCGGCACCGTGGTCGCATCGAAGCGGCCGAGCTGATAGGGGATCGCGCCGCCGCCATGGCTGACCAGGATCTTGAGGTCGGGGAAGTCGTCGAGCACCGTCGACTTGCACAGCCCATAGACCGCAGTGGTTTCTTCATTGATGAAGTGCAGCGAATAGGGTTCGCGCTCAGGTGCTCGCGAACTTGCCGAATGGATATGCCCGACGACGTCCAGCTCGCACAGCTTTTCGTAGAGCGGATACCAGTAGCGATCACCCATCGGCGGGGCCATGCGGCCATTGTTTTCGAACGGGTCGGGATTGATCAGGCAGCCACGGAAGCCATGTGTCTTGACGCAGCGTTCGAGCTCGGCCAGCGCCTCGGTGATCGGGCTGTCGCCGGTCTGGGGCAGGCCGGCGACGCCATAGAACCGCTCCGGGTAGAGCGCGCATTCCTGCGCTATGATGTCATTGGCGTATTCGACATACCAATGAACGAGCTTCTTGGGCTCTTCGGAATGCATCAGCTGGAACGGGCGTGGCGACAAAAGCTGTATGTCGACGCCGGCCTGGTCGAGGCAGGCGAGGTGGCCCATGGGTGCCATCTCGACGCGGTTGAACGCCTGTTCCAGCGCTTCGTTGGAGACTGGCGGCGCCTTGCGGCCATGCGCGCCGCGATGCGACAGGATGCTCGCCTTGTAGGCGGGAAGCTGATGTGGCACCGCCATATGCGCATGACAATCGATGATCTTCATCGGAAACTCCAGAATTCCAAAACAGGTCGCATCAGGGCTCCCTCAGTTCAGTGAGGCGGCCGCACCGGTGATTGTGTCGAGCAGGGCGTCGGGATCGGCAGGGCAGGTTTCGCCGCGCCAGGCCACATGCCGGTCGGGCCGCGACAGCACGAAGGCCTCGGCGTAGGGGCCGCAACCTTGCTCGCCGGGCACAACGTCGAGAAGCTGGAGCGGGATGCCGCGCATTGCTGCTGCCGCCAGCAAGGCCGACGCATCGCGGGCCGGGTCGAACCGCAGCAAGGTGTAGCCGGGCCCCATTGCGTCATAGAGCGAGCGCTTGTCGGCCAGCCAGATATGGGGCGTGCGGCAGCCGGGCACTGTCGATGGCGTGAAATCGGCCATCGAATAGGCCGGTTGTGCCTCGCCGTCATAGGCGATGATCGGCGAGCGGTCGTAGTAATAGCCGAAGTTGAGGCCGCCGCAGCAATATTGCTGGACGTTGAGATCGTAGATCTTGCGTCCGAGTGTCTCGCGCGCCGCTTCTCCGGCGGGCGTGTCGTCTTCGATGTCGGTAGGAACGATGCGGCGCTCCTTGGCCATGGCGTGTGCATGGTTCATCGCAAAGACCGAAACCTGTTCGGTGATCGGCTGGCGTTCGGCGGCATAGGCGTCGAGCATGCCGGCCTTGCCCCATCCGGCGACGCAGGCGGCGAGCAACCAGCCCAGGCACTCCGCATCGGCAATGCCGGCATTCATGCCGTAGCCGGCATAAGGTACCCACAGATGCGCGGCGTCGCCGCAAATGAACACGCGCTTGGAATGGAACCTGTCGGCGACGAGGCGCCGTCCGAACCAGTCTTCATTCGAGATCACTTCGTAGGAGAACTCAGGCCCGACGCCCAGAATTTCGCGGATCGACCAGTCGCGGTCGACGCTGTCGAAGTCGGGCTCGTCGTCGCGCAGATAATTGTGCACCAGCCAGGTTTCGCGGCCGTCGATGGCATAGACGTTGCCGCTGCGGCGAGGGTTGAGCGAAAAACTCGCCCAGGCGGGCTGATCGTTCAGCAGTCCTATCAATTCAGGCGCGCGGATATAGGTCGACTGCACCCGCTGAACCACCGCGTCGCCGACCAGTTTGGAGCCGATGTCGCGGCGCACCTGCGAACGGCCGCCGTCGCAACCAGCGAGATAGCGGGCGCGGATCGTCGTTTGCTCGCCGGTGTCGATATTGCGGGCGCTGATCTCAACGCCATCGGCGGTCTCGGTGCGAGCGAGATATTCCGTGCGGTTGAGCACGGTCAGGCCCGGCATCGCTACCGCATGTTCAAACAGGATCGGCTCCAGGAAGAGCTGATTGATCCGGTGCGGCGGTTCGGCCGTCGGCCAGTCCGTATCGGGGCCGCCGGTCGCCGTGTAGCGGTCGCGCCGGCTGGGGATCGGGATGCGGGTGATCGGCTTGCCGACCATGCTGGTGCGGTAGGCGACATCGTTCGGATAATCTGCAGGCAGACCAGCATTGCGGGCAGCGCTTGCGACGCCCAGCCTTCTCAGGATCTCCATCGACCTGGCCGAGACGTGATTGCATTTCACGTTCGGGGGCTCGCCGCGATGACGCGTCTCGAGCAGCGTCACGGCAACGCCGCGCTGCGCCAGGATCATGCCGAGCGTCAACCCGACCGGACCCGCGCCGACGATGAGGACGTCGGTCTCCAGCACTGCCGTCATGGCCGAGGCCCCCCGACGGTCAGCACAACCTCGCCATTGCTTACCTGTACCGGAACAGGCGTCAGCCCAACATTCTTGTCGATGGGATGACGGCCGGTGAGCATGTCGAACTCGAAGCCATGCCAGGGGCAGACTATGTGCAACTGGTCCTTGGAAAAGCCGAGGCCCAGGCTCTTGCCGTTCTCGCCGACCTGCTCCAGCGTGCGGGGCATGATCTTGCCCTGACAGACTGGTCCGCCCATATGCGGGCAAATGTTGAGATAGGCCCGCACTTCATCGCCGATGAAATAGACGCCGATGCCGACGCCATCCACTTCGACGACCATGCGCTGCCGGGTCTTGAGGTCATCATGACGACCCAGAACGACCTGCCGTGACGCGCCCGCCACCATAGCCGGCGCGCTCACGATGCCCTCCTGAACCACATGGCCAGATCGAAGACATTGAGGTCGGCTGCTCGCAGCAATTCGCTGACCAGGACCGCAGTCTCGGTGGCGGTCAGGGCGTCTTGAGCGACGGGTGGGAAGACCTTGTCGGATTTCTCCACCTTGGCCGAATAGAGTCGTCCCAGTGCGGCAAGTGCAACGGCAATGTCGGCTTCGCTGATGCTATCAAGGGTTCGGGTTGCCAGAGCTTCGTCTGCCGCTGCCGCGATCGCTGCGGCAGCTGCGCTGAAACCAGCGTCATTTTCAGATGTTGTCATGTTCTGTGCCACTACGATGCGGTTTTCGGGCGATTGGCGAGCACGTCTGCGGCGAGCGGCTTGCGGCGTGTCGTGTCCAGCTTGAACAGCCGGGCGGCGTTGAGCCCGAGGATGTTGCGCTTGGCCTGTTCGGTGAGGAACGGGATCGAATCGATGGTGGCGGGCGAATCCCAGTCCCAGTGCGGCCAGTCGGACGAGTAGAGCAGCTGGGTCTCGGCGTTCATGGCTTCCATGGTCGCTTCGAGAAGCTTCATGTTGCCACGTTCGAGCGGCTGGCTCGTGTAGTACATCTCGCGCATGTACTCGCTTGGCAGCCGCTTCAGGCCAGGTGCTTCGCTGGGGCGCATCATCACCTCGTGGTCGAGGCGCTGCATCAGGAACGGGATCCAGGCCAACCCGCTTTCGACCCACAGCATGTTGAGCTTGGGGAAGCGCTCGGGCATGGCGTTGATGATCCAGTTGGTCACATGGATCTGGTTGTAGTGGGTGAACGACAGCGCATGCATCGACAAGAAGCGGTTGAGCTGCGCAAAGGACGGATCGCCCCAATGGTAGCCTGAGTGGAAAGCCAGCGGCTTGCCCAGTTCCTGGATCATTGAATAGAGCCGCATGTAGCAGTCGTGATGCACCGGCTTGTTGCGTGTCGAGCAGACGGTGAAGCCGATGATGCCTTCGGTATCGCCATACTGGGCGACCAGCTCCTCGCAGGCTTCGGGCGTGTTGAAGGGCAGATAGAGCAGGCCTTTCATCCGTGTGTCGATCGGCAGGATGCGCTCGATCATCCAGCGGTTGAATGCCTTGGCCAGCGCCACCTCGATCTCGTCTTGCGGGTGCATGCCAAGCAGCAACATGGCGCTGGGGAACACCACCTGGTAGTCGAGGCCCATGGCGTCCATCGAGCGCCGCGCGGTCGAAATGAAGCGGTGCACGCTGTCATCCTGCACCGGCTCGCGGCGGCCCTGGTGGCCGATGCGGCCGCCAACGCTTTGCAGCGACAGGCCGGGTGAGATGTTGAGCAGGGCGTTCGAGCCGCCAAAGCCCTTGACCTGATGCTGGCCGATCTGGCGCAGCACGTCATTGTCGATCAGGTCGATGATTTCGGACCAGAAATGGTCTTCCGACACATGGGCATCGACGTCGACGATCAGGTAGTCGTCGAAGTTCTTTGCCGCCTGTTTGGTGGCGTGCGCCAGCACGTCGCGGGAATCCGTCGATCCGGTGATTTCACCGATTTCGCGGAAATTGGGAATGGAATTCTCGTTCATTGCGCTACGCTTCAGCCTTGTGTCACGAATTTGGTCACGAGATAGCTATCGAGGCCTTCCGACCCGCCTTCGGATCCGTAGCCGCTCTCCTTGACGCCGCCGAACGGGGTTTCGGGTGTCGTCAGCACCATGTGATTGACGCCAACCATGCCGGATTCCAGCTCGTCGCCGATCCTTGTCGCCGTCGTTGTGTCTTTGGTGAAAGCGTAGGCGGACAGGCCGAACGGCAAGCGGTTTGCCTGGGCGACAACCTCGTCGAAAGCCTTGAACCGGCGTGTCACGGCGACGGGTCCGAACGGCTCCTCGTTCATGATGCGGGCTTCGTTCGGCACATCGGTCAGGATTGTCGGTTGCCAGAAATAGCCGCGTTCGCAATGACGTTCGCCGCCCAGCTCGATGCGAGCGCCGCAACGTTGCGCATCCGAAATCATGCCTTCCATGGCACCGAGCCGGCGGGCGTTGGCGAGCGGCCCCATCTGCGTGGTGGGGTCGAGGCCATCGCCCAGCTTGAGCGATGCGGCGACTTCGCGGAACCTGGCGACAAACCTGTCGTGGATGGACTCGTGCAGATAAAACCGGGTGGGGGTGATGCAGATCTGGCCTGCGTTGCGGTATTTCGACCGCGCCGTCATCTCGGCGGCCTTTTCGATATCGGCGTCGGCAAAAACGATCGTCGGCGCGTGTCCGCCGAGTTCGAGCGTCGCTGGCTTGACGCCGTCGGCTGCGAGCTTAGCGAGATGTTTTCCGACGCGGGTCGAGCCGGTGAAGGAAATCTTCTTGATGACGGGCGATGCGATCAGATGCGTCGAGATCTGATCCGGCACACCAAAGACGATGTTGAGCACGCCGTCGGGCAGGCCGGCATCCGCAAGCGCCTGAGCGATCGCCAGTGTCGGGGAAGGGGTTTCCTCAGCCGGCTTGGCGATGCAGGAGCACCCCGCCGCCAGTGCCGCGGCGATCTTGCGCGCCGGGATGGTGATCGGAAAATTCCACGGCGTGAACAGCGCAACCGGGCCGATCGGCTCGCGGAAGACAAGGCTGCGGATGCCTGACGTGCGTGAGGGAATGATGCGTCCATAGGCGCGTCGGCCTTCTTCGGCATACCAGTCGAAGATGTCGGCGGCGCCCATGACCTCCGCCATGGAATCGCCGACCGGCTTGCCCTGCTCCAGTGTCATGAAGTGGGCAATGCTGGCTGCGCGCTCGCGCAGCAGAGCCGCTGCACGGCGCAAAATACCGTATCGTTCGAAGGCCGAAACCTTGCGCCAGGACCGATAGGCGGTGCCGGCTGCATCGAGCGCATTGTCCAGGTCGGCCGCTGTCGCGACGGGGATTTCTCCGACCGTTTCACCGCTGGCGGGGTTGATAATGGGCAGGATCTCGCGATCGCTCGCCCTGACCCTCTCGGATCCGATCCGCATCAAGCGATCTATCTGATCTTCTATGATCATGCCCCACTCAACTGATTGAAATTGTTGAAGGCGGGAGCTCGTCACCGCCATTTTCAAAACATATGATAGTTTAAAAAAAATGGTCGTGCAATCGTCATTTTTAGCTTGATATTCGACTCGAAATACTCTTTTTTGTCCTAAATATCGTATCAAAGGGATAGGCATGCAAAAAGCGCCTGATGCTGACGGTGGCGGTCTGACCCAGATGGTCGGGCCGGCCGAGCGCCTATGGTCCTCGGGCAAGCAGTCCACGCTTTCGGCGAACGTGATCGATCAGGTGCGAACGGTTCTGTTTGCGGGCAGGCTGGCTCCCGGCGATCGGCTTGGCTCGGAGGCGTCGCTGGCGCTGCAGTTCGGCGTCAGCCGCATGACCATGCGCGATGCCTTGCGCTCGCTCCAGGCGTCGGGCGTGATCGAGGTCAAGGTTGGCATCAAAGGCGGGATCTTTGTCGCCGAGGGCAATTCGGAGCGCCTGGCCGAGACCATCGCCATCCAGCTGAAGTTGATCGGCATCAGCACCGAAGAGCTGCTCGACACCCAGATCGCCATTGAAGTGATGGCAGCCGGGCTTGCGGCAACAAACGCCGACAGCGCCGACATCAAGGCGCTGCATGACGCGCTGGCCGAGGCCGAGCGCCTGATCGACGATCCGGAGGAATTCACCTGGGCGGCGATCAATTTCCACGGCTGCGTTGTCGGGGCATCCCACAACCGGGTTCTGGTCGCGCAGTTCAGGGCGCTTAGCCATGTCTTGATGCCGCTTTATGTCCGCGGCTCGTCGCCTGACGTAGCCCGTCGCGCCGTGGCGTTTCAGCGCGCGCTGATTGCCTGCGTCGAGGCGCGCGGGGCCGATGCTGCGAGAAATCTGGTTTACGAACGTCTGCAGTTCGTCAAGTCGCGCCAGTTGGGCGACCTGGCGAAGGGAGAGTCTGGCGAATGACCATGGAGGAGCGGTGAGGCTTAGCGCCTTGCCGCTTTGGTTTACGCCCGGCGCAGAGGGGCCAGGTGCACAGGGGAATGCCTGCTGAACGCCGCAAAAGGAGCGGGCGTTGCGGGTCAATTTGTGAAAAAGGGAGTGAGGAAGATGTTTACGATTTCGCGCCGAAGCCTGCTCAAGATTTCAGCGGCTTCCGGCCTGATGGCGGCATTGCCCGGCGGCGGCGCGTGGGCGGCTGAGCCCAAGCGCGGCGGACACCTCGTGGTGGCCAGCGGCGGTGCCTCGACGGCGGATTCGCTAGATCCGCGCACATTCGGTTCGCCTTACACGGCGGTCATGTCCGGCATCACCTACAACTCGCTGATCGAGGTCCACGGACTGGACATGGAACTGCGCCCCGGCCTCGCCAAGAGCTGGGAGCCGTCCAATGGCGGCAAGACCTGGATTTTCGACCTGGTCGAGGGTGCGACCTTCCACAATGGCAAGCCCTTCACCAGCGAAGACGTGGTCTTTTCGCTGAAGCGCCATGCCGACGAAGATTCGCGTTCCAACATGCGCAGCATCATCAAGGGCGTCGCCGACATCCGTGCGGACGGTCCGAACCGCGTCATCATAGACCTGCCCGAAGCCAACTACATGTTCCCCGCCATGCTGACGGCTTTCTCGCTCGGCATCGTTCCGGCGGGAACGACGACGTTCGACGGCGTGGGCACCGGGCCTTACAAGTTGAAGAAGTTCTCGCCCGGCGAAGTTCTCGAAGCCGAGCGCAACGAGAATTATTTCAAGTCGGACGCAGCCTTCGTCGACAGCGTCGAGTTCCTCGCGATCAACGATGCCTCGGCGCTGGGCAGCGCCTTCCAGAGCGGCCAGATCCATCTCACCACGCTGCTCGACGCGCGTACCGCGCCGCTGATGCGCCAGATGCCGAACCTGAAGATCTACAACACCGAAGGTCGCGGTTTCATCTGCTTCAACATGCGCACCGACATGGCGCCGTTCGACAATCCCGACATGCGCATGGCCCTCAAGCTTGCCGTCAACCGTCCCGACATGCTTGAGCGCGTTTCGGTGGGCGTCGGCCGCATTGCCAACGATACGCCGGTTGCACCGAGCGATCCGGTCTACTCAGCCGACCTGCCGCAGACGGAATACGATCCGGCACGCGCCAAGGAACTGTTCGACAAGACAGGCTTCAAGGGCCCGATCGTTCTGCAGACCTCGGAAGCCATCTCGTCACGTGCCGTCGACATGGCCGTGATCTTCCAGGAGCACGCTGCCAAGGCAGGCATTCCCATCGAGGTCAAGCGCGAGCCTTCGGACGGCTATTGGGAGACCATCGTTGGCCAGACGCCGTTCCATGTCTCTGCTCGTTCCGACCGGCCGACGGCCGACGCGATCTTCTCGGTCGCCTTCCTCAGCACCTCTGGCAACAACGAGTGCAAGTGGGTGAACAAGGACTTCGACGCCGCCGTCATCGCGGCACGCGCCGAACCGGACCTTGAAAAGCGCAAGGCCTTCTACGCCACCGCGCAGAAGATCTGCCGCGAGGACGGCGGAACCATCATTCCGTTCTTTTCGAGCACGGTTGAAGGCACGACCAGCGATCTCGACGGTTTTGTGCCCTCGGCACTGCAGATGGCCGGTTACCGCGCCATCGAGCAGGTCTGGTTCGCCTGATACCAAGGACTGGACGGCATGACTCTATTCGCCAATTCCCCGGTGAAATCGTTCGTAGTAGCCAGGGTTGCGTCTGGACTCGTGTCGATCTTCTTCATCTCGTTCCTGGTTTTTGTGGGAACGTCGATGTTGCCGGGCGACGCAGCCAATGCGTTGCTCGGCCAGAACGCGACGCCTGAAACGGTCTTGGCCCTGCGCAAGTCGCTGGGCCTCGACCAACCCTTGCCGGTCAGATACCTGCACTGGCTGACCAATGCGCTGCAGGGCGACTTCGGCAGTTCGCTCTCCAATGCCCAGCCGGTCATCGACCTGCTGGTGCCGCGCCTGATCAACTCGCTGATCCTGGCCTGTACGGCGGCGGCGATCGTGTTGCCCCTGGCCATTGCGGCGGGACTGCTTTCGGCGATCAACCGGGGCAAGGCGATCGACACCGCGACCGGCTCGATCTCGGCGATCTTCCTGTCGATGCCGTCGTTTTTGATCGGCTACCTCTTGGTCTTCATATTTGCCGTGAAGCTCGGACTGTTCCCGCCACTGTCGATGGTCCGCTCCAGCGCCAGCCTGTCGACCTGGATTTCGGCCCTGGCGTTGCCTGTCCTGACCTTGGTGCTTGTAGCGCAGGCTCATGTGATGAAGCTCACCCGCGCCGCCGTGCTTGGGGTGATGAGCTCCGACTACATACTGATGGCGGAGACCAAGGGCATCCCGCGCAACAAGATCATCCTCAAGCACGCGCTTCCCAATGCGCTTTCGCCGATCGTGTCGATCTGCATGATCACCATGGCCTATTTGATCGTCGACGTGGTCGTGATCGAGGCGGTGTTCAACTATCCGGGCATGGGCAAGCTGATGGTGGACGCGGTCGCCTATCGCGACATTCCGATGGTGCTGGCCTGCGGTGTGCTGTTTTCGACCATCTTCATCTCGCTCAACTTTGCCTCCGACCTCTTGGCGATGCTCGTCAATCCGCGCCAGCGACTGCCCAGGAAGGGGAACTGAACCGTGTCGAGCAAAGTGACGCTGGGCGTTTCCGTGGCCGTTCTCGCAATGATGGCGGCTGCCGCCATCTTCGCGCCGGTCCTTGCGCCCTTTCCGCCGAACGAGATGGTTCACACCCCGTTCGATGCGCCTGGCGTGGGCGGCGTGCTGGGAGCCGATGGCCTTGGCCGGGATATGCTGTCCCGCATCCTCTACGCCACGCGCTACACATTCGTTGCGACGCTGATCGCGACGACGCTCGCCTGCATGCTGGGGGTGACGCTTGCCATTCTCGCGGGGCTCAGCAAGGGCTGGGTCGATATCGTCATCGGGCGCGCGGTCGATATCCTGATGTCGATCCCGCAAATCATCTTCGCCTTGATCATCCTGGCCATAGCCGGCGTGTCACTGACCACGCTGATCCTGACCATGGCGGTGCTGCAGTCGAGCACCTACTACCGTGTCACCCGCCCGATCGCCGGCGACCTGGCGGCGATGGAATATGTCGAAGTCGGGCGCCTGCGCGGCGAACGCCTGCACTGGTACCTGTTCAAGGAAATACTGCCCAACATGATCCCCTCGCTGCTGGCGCAGTTCGGGCTTGGGCTTTCCTCGGCAGCACTTTTCATCAGTTCGCTCAGTTTCCTGGGCATCGGCATCCAGCCACCCGCGGCAGATCTCGGCGGGCTTGTCCGTGAGAATGCGCTGGCCCTTTCAACCGGCCGTCTGACACCGCTGATACCGGCTTTCTGCATCGCGCTCTTCTGCTTGAGCGTGAACGGGATCGTTGATTGGCTCGTTGGTCGCTATTCAGACAAACCGGAATTGAAATGAGCGGAAATCGGATACTGAGCATCGACAATCTGCGCGTCGAGGCACGCTCGAGCGTTTTGCTCGACGACGTCTCGATCCATGTCGATCGTGGCGAGGTGCTGGGCATCATCGGGGAATCCGGGGCTGGCAAGAGCACGCTCGCTTTGAGCTCGATCATGCTTTTCAAAGCAGGCTGCGTGCCAACCGCCGGCTCCATCAAGCTGTGCGGCCAATCGCTCATGGAACTGGGCATCACCGAGCTCGAAACCATCCGGCGCACCAAGGCCTCCTATGTCGCCCAAAGTGCTGCCGCCGCGTTCAATCCGTTCTACCGTCTGGAAGACCAGGTCACCGAGATACCTGCGATGTCGCAGAAGCTGACCTCGGCCCAACGGCGGCGCATGGCGGTCGAGCTGTTCGAGGAGCTTCAGCTGCCCGACCCCGAGAATTTCGGACGGCGCTATCCGCACCAGGTCTCAGGTGGTCAGTTGCAGCGCGCGATGATCGCCATGGCGCTCATCAACCAGCCCGACCTGATCATTTTCGACGAGCCGACAACCGCACTCGACGTGACGACGCAGATCGAGGTGTTGCGGCTGATCAAGAAGGTGGCGCGCACGCACAATTGCGGCGCCCTCTACATCTCGCACGACCTCGCAGTGGTGTCGCAGATGGCCGACCGGATCGTGGTCATGCGCAATGGCAAGATGGTCGAGCAGGGCCCGACCCGGCAACTGGTGGACAACCCGCAGACCGAATACGCCCAGCGCCTGGTCACCAATCAGGGCGACGGCACCTATGCCAGCGCCAATGGTGGCGAGGCGACGTTGCTTGACGTGAGCAATGTCGATGTCGGCTATGGCGGGGTCGCGGCGGTCAAGGACGCGTCGATCAAATTGGGCGCTGGTTCGGTGCTGGCGCTCGTCGGCGAATCGGGCAGCGGCAAGACCACGTTGGCGCGCAGCATTGCCGGGCTGCAGCCGGCGCGTACCGGCCAGATCCGGATGCGCGACAGCATACTGGCGCCTGTTGTCGAAGGCCGCAGCTTCGATCAAAGGCGACTGATCCAATATATCCACCAATTGCCTGACCTTGCGCTCAACCCGCGCCAGACCATCCGCGATGTCATCGGCCGCCCGCTGACCTATTTTCACGGCTTGCGTGGTGCAGCCGCCGACCAGCGGCTGCGCGAACTGATGGAGTCCATCGAGCTACCGGCAGCTTATCTCGACCGCTATCCAGCCTCGCTTTCGGGCGGGCAGAAACAGCGCGTCTGCATCGCGCGTTCGCTTGCGGCAAAACCCGACATTCTGATCTGCGATGAGATCACATCCGCGCTCGACCCGCTGGTCGAGGAGAGCATCGTCAAATTGCTGACGCGGCTGATCGAGGACGAGGGGCTCAGCATCCTGTTCATCACCCACAATCTCGGGCTGGCGCTGCGCTTCTCGCACAAGACGGCGGTGATGCAGGCGGGCAGGATCGTTGAACATGGCGAAACGCGGTCGGTGTTCGAGACACCGCAGTCGGACTACACGCGCAGCTTGATCCGCGCGGTGCCTCAACTGCGCGAAGGCTGGCTGGACGGGTTTTCCAGCAATGCTGGACGGCCAGGGCCTCAGCCTGCAGAAATTCGAGGGAGATAAGAATGACCCATGCGATGATCATCGATGGCGAAAAGGTCGAAGCCGCAGAGACGTTCGGCGTGGTCGATCCGGCGCGGGCGGAAGTGTTCGCTCAGTGCCCTGCCGCAAGGCCGGAACATCTTGATGCGGCAGTCGCCGCTGCCCGCCGGGCGTTTCCCAAATGGCGGGACACGTCGCTCGATGAACGGGCAAGATTGCTCAACGAGATCGCCAATGCGGTCGAGGGCGACAAGGAGGCCCTGGCCGTATTGCTTTCGACCGAGCAGGGCAAACCTCGCGCCAGTGCCCATGGCGAGATCGGCGCGGCGATCCACTGGATGCGCGAAACGGCAAAACTCCGGCCTGCCGTCGAAGTCATCCGCAACGACGAGAAGCTCAGCATCGAAGTGCACCGCAAGCCGCTTGGCGTGGTCGGCTCGATCACGCCTTGGAACCATCCGGTCCTGATCGCCGTCTGGCACATCATGCCGGCGCTGATGGCCGGCAATTGCGTGGTGATCAAGCCATCGTCCTATACGCCGCTGAGCACGCTTCGGCTCGTTGAGCTTGCCAACGCGCATTTGCCGCGCGGCGTGCTCAATTCGGTGACCGGCGAAGGAGGCATCGGCCGCGCCATCGCCGGCCATCCCGGCATCGACAAGATCGTGTTCACCGGCTCGACGCCGACCGGGCGCAACATCATGGCCAATGCCGCAACGACCTTGAAGCGGCTGACGCTCGAACTGGGCGGCAATGACGCGGCGATCGTGCTGCCGGATGCAGATATCGACGCCATTGCGCCGGTGATCTTCGCCAAATCCTTCGGCAATAGCGGCCAGACCTGCGCTGCGCTCAAGCGGCTTTATGTCCATGAGAGCCTGCACGATGCGCTCGCCGAAAAGATCGCCGGGCTGGCGCGTGCGGCGAAGGTCGGTCCAGCGACCGATCCGGCAAGCCAGTTCGGTCCCTTGCAGAACAAGGCGCAGTTCGATCTGGTTCGCGAGCTTGCGGAAGATGCCAAGGCCAATGGCGGACGCTTCCTTTGCGGTGGCGCTCCTTCAGGGGAAGCGGGTTATTTCTTCCCGCTCACCGTGGTCACGGAAGTGACCGACGGCATGCGCATTGTCGATGAAGAGCAGTTCGGCCCGATCCTGCCGATCGTCCGCTACAGCGATGTCGACGACGCGATCGCGCGCGCCAATGCCAGCGAGAACGGCCTGGGCGGCTCGATCTGGTCGTCGGACCTCAAGCGGGCCGAAGAGCTGGCGCGGCGCCTCGAATGCGGTACCGCCTGGGTCAATGACCACAGTTCGATTTCGCCCGCCGCACCCTTCGGCGGCGCCAAGCAATCGGGCATCGGCGTGGAGTTCGGCCATTGGGGGCTCGAAGAGTACATGCAGATGCAGACGGTCCACATCACGCGCTGACCGAGTGCTGGCTTCGGCTGTGCGATGCGGTTGCGGCTGGCGCCTGGCGATCGCAGGACAGCAAAAAGAAAGGGCGGTCCATTGCCGCCCTTTCTGCGTTTCAGATGTTCGGGGTTCTCAGTAACCGGAGCTGGATACCGGCGGCGCGTCGTTGCGGGCAGCCTTGAACTTGCCGGCAAGCGTGCTGGTGGCCTGCGCCAGAAGCGTGACGTCGGTGCCGACAGCCACGAATGCCGCGCCCAATTCGAGATAACGTGCCGCAAGCTTGGTGTCGGAGGTCAGGATTCCTGCCGCCTTGCCGCTTTTTTGGATGCGCGTGATTGCATCTTCAACCGCGGCCTGCACCTCGGGGGCACCGGGCTTGCCGAGATATCCCATATCGGCGGCAAGGTCGGCCGGGCCGATGAAGATACCGTCGACACCGTCGACCGACGCGATGTCTTCAAGTGCCGCAAGGCCGGCCCGGCTCTCCAGTTGGACCAGCAGGCAGGTCTGGTCATTGGCCGTCGCCAGATAGTCGGGGATGCGGTTGAAAGCCGAAGCGCGGGCAAGGGCAGCACCCACGCCGCGCACGCCATGCGGCGGGTAGCGCATGGCCTTGACGAGTTCGCGCGCCTGATCGGCGGTTTCGACCATCGGCACGAGAATGGTCTGGGCGCCGATGTCGAGCAGCTGCTTGATGATCCAGGTCTCGCCGATCGGCGGGCGCACGACAGCACTTGCTCTTGACGCGGCGATTGCCTGGAGCTGTGCCGTCATTGTCGGCAGGTCGTTGGGCGCGTGCTCGCCGTCGATGAGCAGCCAGTCGAAGCCGGCGCCGGAACAGATCTCGGCGGTATAGGCGTTGGCTAGGCCGAGCCACAGGCCGATCTGTGCCTCGCCGCCCAGCAGGGCGGCCTTGAACGTGTTAACTGGTGCGGGCACGGGGTTCTCTAGGCGAAATAGGCGCTGACGGTACCGAACGGGCCGAAATCGGCCATGATGGTGTCGCCATGACGTGCCTCGACAGGGCGGATGAACGAGCCGGACAACACGATGTCGCCGGCCGCGATCGAGCCCCCGAACATGGCCAGCCGGTTGGCCAGCCAGGCGATGCCGGCTGCGGGATGGTTGAGCACGCCGGCACCCAGGCCGGTTTCTTCGACTTCGCCATTGCGCGACACGATGGCTCCGATCCAGCGCATGTCGGCGTCGGTCGGCCGCATTGGCCGCCCGCCTGTGATGATGCCGGCATTGGCGGCATTGTCGGAGATGGTGTCGACGATGGTGCGCGTGCGGCCGGTGGCCGGGTCGCTGCGCAAGATACGCGTATCCAGGATCTCGATGGAAGGCGCGATGAAATCGGTGGCGTTGAGTACGTCGAAGACCGTCGTGTTGGGACCCTCCAACGGGGCCTTCATGACGAAGGCGATCTCGGCTTCGATGCGCGGCTGGATGAAGCGGTCGGCTGGTATCGTCGCCGCATCCGAAAACATCATGTCGTCGAGCAGGACACCTGAATCGGGGATGTCGATATTGAGCGCATATTGCATGGCCTTGGAGGTCAGGCCGATCTTCCAGCCGATCCTGCGGCGGCCCTGGGCGAGCTTGAGCTGCACCCACTCGGCCTGCACGGCATAGGCGTCTTCCATGTCCATCTCGGCATGGTCGAGCGACAAAAGCCCGATCTGCTTGCGCTGCTTTTCGGCCTGGTCGAGACGCTGGGCGGCGGCCAGGTGCTGCTGTGGCGAAAGCTTCATGGCTGCTCGTCCATCACCGTGTTGCGCAATGTGCCGATGCCTTCGGCTTCGACTTCGACGACATCGCCTGAAGTGAGCCACCGTGGCGGGTCGAAACGGGCGCCGGCACCTGTCGGCGTGCCGGTCACGATCACGTCGCCTGGAACGAGCGTGGTGAAGGTCGAGATGTAGGCGATCAGCTTGCGGAAGCTGAAGATCATGCGGCTGGTGCGATCGTCCTGCCGCAATTCGCCATTGACTCTGGTCGTCAGGCGGATGTCGGCGATCTGCGTCTCGTCGGTGTAGGGCACGAGCCAGGGGCCGATGGCGCCGGAGGCGTCGAAGTTCTTGCCCTGGGTCACGTTGAACTTGGCGTGCCGCACCCAGTCGCGAATGGTGCCTTCGTTGCACAGCGACAGCGCGGCGATGTGGCCGAGCGCATCTGTTTCGGCGATGCGCCGTCCGCCCTTGCCGATGACGATGACGATCTCGCCCTCATAGTCGAGCTGCGGCGATTCCGGCGGGCGCATAATCGCTGAGCGATGCCCGACGAATGAGCGTGGAAACCGGATGAACAGCGACGGGTTGGCAGGGGCTACCTGGCCGTCCTTGTACTCCTCGTTGCGGTCGGGAAAGTTCACCCCGACGCAGATCAGCTTTTCCGGTACCGGAACCGGGATCTGGTAGGTGACCGCATCTTCGGCGATGTCAGCCGCGTGTTTCGCCGCTGCTTCCGCCAGCTGATTGAAGCCGTTATCCGCGATGACCTCGCGCAGGGTTGGCCATTGCGGAAAATGGGGCGCGAGTTCGATGATGCCTCTTTTGGTCACAGCGCCGTAGCTGGTTTTTCCGGCATGGGTGTAGGTGGCGAAACGGGGCCTGTCGCTCATGTCGTTGCCCTCACGGTGCGATGATCGGCGATGCCGCAAGCGCGGACACACGCGGCTCGGTGCCGGCAAAGGTGCTGCCTTCCTCGAACCACGAGCGCGGCGCAGGGGCGCCCCAAAGGGTCTGGCGCTGCGGATCCTTGAGGTCCCATTTGATCGGCTCGAGATCGGGATCGACTGTCTGGTAGTCCGAGCAGTAGATCTCGATGCGGTGACCGTCGGGGTCGCGGATGTAGAGGAAAAAGGCGTTGGAGATGCCGTGGCGGCCCGGGCCGCGCTCAATATTGGCGACATAGCCGGTGGTTGCCATCAGATCGAGCAGGTCGATGATGTTGAGCGGCGTCGGCACCCAGAACGCGACGTGATGCAGGCGCGGCCCAAGCCCATTGGTGAAGGCGATGTCGTGCACGCCGCCCTTGCGGTGGGTCCAAGCCGCCCACAGTTTGCCGCTCTCGGCGTCCTCAGTATATTCCGTCACGCGGAAGCCGAGCTCGTTGTAGAAGGCCACCGACTGGTCGACGTCAGGCGAGAAGCAGTTGAAGTGGTCGATGCGCAGCGGCTTCACGCCCCTGTAGAGCGCGTATTTCTGGTGGATCGGCGCCAGCCGGTCCATCTTCGAATAGAATTCGAGCGGAATGCCATGCGGGTCGCGGGTGCGCAGCGTGCGTGACTGGTAGGGCCGTTCCACCCATTCGACCGGCAGTTCCTTCGCCTTGAAGAAATGTTCAGCCCGGTCGAGGTCGTCCTCGGAGAACACCTTGAAACCGAGGTCGCGGGCTTCGGCCCTGCTGCCTTGCTTTAGTACGATGCAATGGTGGCCGCGTTCTTCCATGGCGCGCAGGTAGATTGTATCCGCTGTCTCGTCGGTGACCTGGAGGCCGAGCGTGTCGACATAAAAGGCGCGGGATCTGGCCAGATCCGTGACCGCCAGCTCGACATGGCTGAGCCGCACGATGTTGAAGGCGGGATAAAGGTTGGGTGTGGGCAATGGCATGATGTCTGTTCCCGCTCAGCCGCCGAGCTTCTGGATGTTGTGGGCCGTCGTGGCGAAGGCGATGTTTTTGGTTTCCATGTAGAAATCGAACGACCAGTCGCCGCCGTCGCGACCGATGCCGGAGTTCTTCACGCCGCCGAACGGTGCCGGCAGATGGCGGACATTCTCCGAGTTGACCCAGATCATCCCTGCAGCCAGCCCTTCGGTGAAGCGCAGGGCGCGTGTCACGTCCGATGTCCACAGATATCCGGCAAGGCCGTATTGGGTGTCGTTGGCGATTGCCAGGGCTTCGGCTTCGTCGCTGAACGGGATAGCCGTCAGCACCGGCCCGAAAATCTCTTCCTGGGCGATACGCATGTCGTTGCGCGCATCGGTGAACAGCGTCGGCGCGACATAGCAGCCACCGCCTGGTCCCTCGACCTTGCCGCCACCGGCAGCAATGGTAGCACCTTCCGAACGCGCGAGCTTGATGTAGGACAGCACCTTTGCTTCGTGCACAGGATGGATCAGCGGGCCGACGACCGTCTGCGGATCAAGTGGATGGCCAACACGGATGCGCTTGGCCTTCTCCGCAACGATGGCGGTGAACTTGTCGTAGATCGAGGCTTCGACCAGCAGGCGCGAGGACGAGGTGCAGCGCTCGCCATTGAGCGAATAGATCATGAAGACCGCAGCGTCGGCAGCGCGTTCGAGGTCGGCGTCGGCGAAGACGATCACCGGGTTCTTGCCGCCGAGCTCGAAATGTACGCGCTTCAGCGTGTCGGCGCCCTGACGCATGATCATCGAGCCGGTGCGGCTTTCGCCGACGAAGCCGATCGCCTTGATGTCGGGGTGTTCGGTCAGCGCCTTGCCGGCATCTTCGCCGAGGCCGTTGACCAGGTTCCAAACACCCTTCGGCAGGCCTGCCTCTTCGGCGATCTCGACCAGAAGGCGTGCGGTCAATGGCGAGAACTCAGCCGGCTTGTGGACGATGGTGCAGCCTGCGGCGAGCGCAGGGGCGATCTTCCACGTCGACAGCATGAACGGCGTGTTCCACGGCGTGATGACGCCGACCGGGCCGATCGGCACGCGGGTGGTGATGTTCAGCTGGCCGGGCGCCTGCAGCGTGCGGCCATCGCGCGCTTCGGGTGCCTTGTCGGCGTAGTAGCGGAAGTTTTCCGCACCCCGCAGTGCCGCCTTGGCCATGAACTTCAGCGACTGGCCGGTGTCCATGCACTCGACGAATGCGATCTCCTCGGCCCGCTTGACGATGGCATCGGCAATCGCATGCAGCAGCTTCTTGCGGACGTCGCCCGACTGTGCCGCCCATGCAGGAAAGGCTGTCTTGGCAGCCTTGGCGGCCATGTCGATATCAGCCGCCTTGCCATGTGCCACCCGGGCGAGCGGCTTGAGGTCGACTGGCGAAATGGTCTCGAAGGTCGTGCCGTCGAGCGCGGGGACCGCCTCGCCATTGATGTGGTTGGTTACGCCGGCGGAGCGGAAGCGCTCGAGATAGGCTTCAGCCTTGCGCAGATTGTTTTCGAATTCTGACATGTCGGTTTCCGTCACTTGTTGCGCAGGCGCGGGTGGATGGCGTTGTTTTTCCAGCTGAGCTCGGCGTCGATCTCGCGGATCTCAAGGGAAAGCGCGAAATGCGGACTGGCAAAAAGCGGCGCCAGAAACGCGTTCGCGGCCGCGAAGATGGCGGTGCCCGCGCGCTTCTTGTCGTCAGCTGATCGGCCCGCGCCGATCCTGAAACTCATATCGATGAAGCCATTTTCGGCCACGCGGTCGGCAATCGCATAGGCGTCCGCCCGCAGCGCCCGCACTCTGACCGCACCGTGCTCGAAAAGGCCGGTGTCGAGGATCGCCTGCGACAGCTGCTCGCACAGCGCCTGAATGTCGACCCGGTCGTCGAGATTGGCTGAATATTCAAGGGTGAGGTGAGGCAAGACGCTTCTTTCCGGTGAGCTGGCGCATCGATATTTAACATGTTAAATAGTTGCGCGGCCCGATGTCAAGCATGGTCTTGCGCCGCTGTGCTGTTTGCATCCCGCTGGTAGTTGCCGTGCGGCGTTGATCCGTTGTGACCGGGCGCAATATCGGGAATAAAGTGAAATGCCTTCCATCAGGAGTTCGTCCTTGCTGCCGCAGAACACCCGACGCTCATTGCCCATGTCGCTGCTGCGCGCGCGCGAAGTGGTGATGGCTCAGTTTCGCCCGATCCTTGCCCAGCATGGCGTCTCGGAGCAGCAGTGGCGTGTCATCCGCGTGTTGGGCGAGCAGAGCCCGCTCGATGCGACGGAACTCGCCGAACGGGCGTCGATACTGGCGCCAAGCCTGACGCGGATCATCAAGGCGCTCGAGGAGCGCAAGCTCATCACGCGTGGCAAGGTCGAGGGTGACGGGCGCCGCGTGATGCTGGCCATCGCGCCCAAGGGGCAGGTGCTGATCGCTGAAGTCGCGCCTGAAAGCAGCGCCATCTATGACGAGGTCCAAAAGCGCATCGGACACGAGCGCTACGAACAGCTGCTCGATCTGCTCGAGGGATTGATCGACCTGGAGAGCCGCAAGGACTGAGCGCTCTGGTTGTAGCAGCGCGGCCCTTGATACACCCCTGCAGCGGTCGCGATCTCTGTCGTGCGGGCCTTGCACTGTAATAAAGTGACGCCCACTATAGCTTCAGTTGCGCTTCGTGTTTAGTTGATCAATGGCTCACGATCTGACTGATTTGCCCCTGACAAGCCTCGTTGGTCCGGCGATGCGGGCGAGCGAAGCACTGGTGCGCCTCGACGAGCGCATTGCCCGTTCGCCGGTGGGAAAGGGTTTTGTCGAGCGGAGCCATTTTACCGACGCCGCATCGTCGCTGTGGCTCGATGGCGAGTTGGTGCATACCGAGGACCTGGTCTTGCATGACGCGCATATGGACTTGCGCGCGCCGACGCACGAACTGACTCGGGCGCATGAGATCCTGCGGCTCAGGCGCCAGATTTTCGGCAACAGGCCCGGTTGGGCACTGGGCCGCGAGGGCTTTGCCACGCTGTGCGGACGAGGCGCCGCACCCGTGCCGCCAAAACCGCAAGCACAAGAGGCATCGCTGGAAGGTGGCGATGAGGACGAAGACGACGGCGACAATAGCCTGAGCGCCGAAATGGCCGCGCTCGATGCAGCACTTGACCGTGCTCAGGCAGTGCTTGAACGGACGCGCGGCGATGGGTTGGCAAACCAGCCGGCCAGGCGAGCGGATGCGTCCGTGGGCCGTATTGCCGACGACAAAAACCCGCTGATCTATGATGCCGACTGGGACGAGCCGGAGCGGCTTGCGGCATGGCAGGGAACACTTTCCGAAAGCGAGGGCCTGCCGCCGCTGCTGCGCGCGGCTGTCGTCTTCGATGCCTGGAGCGTGATGGCACCGCTGCAGCATGCGCCTTGGCTCGGGCGCCTGCTGGTTGAAGCACTGCTGCGCGAGACCGGAGCGACGACTGCCCATCTGGCGGCACTTTATCTCGGCGCGCGGATCATCCCGCGCGAGAGCAGGCATTCGCGCGACCGCACGACGCGGCTGGTGGCCTTTCTCGACGGCGTCCACGAAACCGCCAGGGCCGGAACAAAGGAACACGACCGGCTGATCCTTGCCAAGACCCAGATGGACAGGCGGCTCAAGGGTCGGCGCTCGACATCGAAACTGCCTCAGCTGATCGAGCTGGTGTTGTCGCGGCCGCTGGTCTCCAGCGGCATGGTCGAAAAGGAGCTGGGCGTGACCACCGCCGGCGCGCTCAATTTGATCGGCGAACTCGACCTGCGCGAGATCACCGGCAGGGGCAGGTACCGCGCCTGGGGCATCATGTGAGTGGTTGCCTGCCTGCGGCGGTGGGACGCGGGTGGCTTAAATCGCTGGCGCTGGTGTCCAAATGAACCGATGCTTTGATCTGGCCGCTTGAGGGATGGCCCGGCGAACGGCGCTTGCAGCCCATGCCAGCAAGACCGCTGCCGCGAAAGCTTCAGGGGAGGATGATCTTGAACGAAAGCCTGCAGCCAAAAGGGCGCTCTCTTTATCTCGAAATCGGTGGCGAGGAAGCCATCCGACGCCTTGTCGAGATTTTCTACGACATCGTCGAGCAGGACGAGGATGCGGCACCGTTGCATGTGCTGCACCTTCGCGGCCACGGCGTTGCCCACTCCCGCGAGGAGCAGTTCAATTACCTCTGCGGCTTCTTCGGCGGCCCGAGCTACTACGTCCAGAAGCATGGTCATTCGAGGCTCAAGGAAATCCACCAGCATGTCGAGATTGGTCCCGAATTACGCGACCTCTGGCTGAAATGCATGCAACGCGCGGTCGAAAAGGCAGGCTTTTCCGACCGCTTCCGCGACCTTGTCATGCGCCATTTTGGATTCGCCGCCGAAACGACGCGCAACCGGGATTAGTTTGGCGGGCGAGGCATTGGGAGCGCGACCAAACCCAGACCCGCGCTCCGAGAGCTGCCTTCAGCTCAGCGGGCCGTTTCCACCGGCAGCAAGCCGATGATCCGCTCCATCGCACAAGGAATCGGTGCGATGATCGGCGTCTCGAACAGCGGCTGCAATTGCTCTGCCGCCTGCCCGAGTGGACCGCCGCCGATGATGACGGCTTCGGCACCATCCAGATCGATACAATCGCTGACCGCTTGGGCGAGCGATTTTGCGAGAAGCTTTTCGTCGCCTGCGACAGCGATAGGGTCACCCGGGGTACACCGGATGCCCGTATATAGGTGAGCGAGACCTAGATCTCGTGCGCGCCCGGCAATTGCCTCGGCAAGATCGGGCGTCGTGGTGGCGACGCCAAATTTTCGGCCGCCGAGCGATGCCTCGATCATCGAGGCTTCGCAGATGCCGACGACGGGAATGTCGACGCGTTCCCTGAGTGCCGCCAGGCCGGGATCCCCGAAGGCGCTGACGACGATCCCCAGGCAGTTTTCGTCGTGACCGCAGCCGATCTCGATCACCTGCTCCGCCGATGCCTCAAGCTGCTCGCCGTTGATGATCATCTGGGGGTTGCGGCTGGCGGTGGCAACTGCCACCGCCGTCCGTCCTGTCGCCGCCTTGCGTGCGATCGCATGCATCATGTCGCTCGTCGCATGCGAACTGTTGGGGTTGATCAACAGGATATGTGAAGTCACGCTCATCGTTACACTCTTGCTTGTACCGGCTGCGTCGATATCTCGGGCAGATCAGTCTCGGCCGGCTGTGTCAGGTCTTCCATCGACATGCCGTAGGTTTCAGGTCCCATCTGGATGCAGACGGCGAAGACGGCGTACATTGCGGCCGCCAGGCCGAACACGCCGACCATGCCGTAGATGTCGAACAGCGCGCCCGAGATCGTCGGCACGAAAGAACCCGCTGCCGATCCCGTCGCCAGGATGAAGGCCACGCCGAAGGCGCGAATGCGGGTCGGGAAAAGCTCCGGCGCATAGATCCAGATCGAGGTGTTGAGCAACAGCACGAAGAACTGGAAGATCGCGCCGAACATCAGCACTAGGTAGATGTTGGTGCCGAGAGTGGCGATCGAGACGGCGGCCAGGCAGGCGAAGATCGCACCCACCGTCAGCACCTTCTTGCGCGGGAAGTAGTAGCCGAACATCGAAGCCGCGATGGCGCCGAGCACGCTGCCGCTCTGGATGATCATGGAGTAGAGCAGGCTGCCCTGCAGCGTATAGCCCATTGACACGAAGATGATGGGCATCAGCGTCAGCACCGAAAGCTGCGCGCCGTAGCTCATCAGGATGGCGATGGCGACCGGAATCGTCCGGCCGAGATACGGCGCGCGGAACAGCTCCTTCCATGCGCTCTTGCTCGGCACTTCCTGAGCCGGGTCGGCGGTCAGGTGCTCGCGGACAACAAGGTTTTGCGGCCTGAGCGTTCCCGATTCCAGGATCGAGAGCACCTTGTTGGCCTCTGCGATCCTGCCTTGCGAGGCCAGGAAACGCGGTGTTTCCGGCACGAAGCGGCGATAAAACACCACCAGCAACGCCGGCAAAGCCAGCGCGGCGAACAGCCAGCGCCAGCCGTTTTCACCTGGAAAAATCGTGAAGATCAAAAGGCCGAAGGCAGGTGCGAGGAAATTGCCGAAGCCGCCGGCGCCGACATTGACCAGTCCCGCCGCCGTTCCGCGAAATTTTGGCGAGCAGAATTCGGACAGCATGGTCACCGCGGTCGAAATCTCGCCGCCGATGCCGAAGCCGACAACGCCACGCGCAATGGCGAGCATCGCGAAATTCGGCGCCAGCGCGCAGGCCAGTGAACCGATGGTGAAGAGCAGCAGGTTGAAGGTCAGCATCACGCGACGGCCATAGCGGTCGCCAAGGATGCCCGACAGCAGCCGCCCGATGGCCGCGCTGCCGAAGGTGATGGTGTTTAGAAAGCCGATGTCGGCGCCGGTCAGCCCCCAGCTTTCCTTGAGCATCGGCCCGGAAACGCCGATTGTGTTCTGCTCGAAGGCATCGAACAGCACACCGATGAGCACCAGCGCGATGATCTGCTTGTGCGCTCCTGTCACCCCTATGCGG
Organism: Aminobacter sp. 01T433; assembly: GCF_056398585.1. Lineage (NCBI taxonomy): Bacteria > Pseudomonadati > Pseudomonadota > Alphaproteobacteria > Hyphomicrobiales > Phyllobacteriaceae > Aminobacter > Aminobacter sp. 01T433. Next base: position 174,570 of record NZ_JBFTPR010000006.1, on the reverse strand, counting down.
CTGAGCGACGATTCGAGTTGTCTAATGACCGGCGATGACTTGCCGGACGGCACCATATTTTCCGCTGCCATGGTTTCTCCCCCCTTGGCTGACCCAGATATGAAAATTGATTTTCACGTAAGTAACACATGAAATCATCTTTTTATAGTCAAAACTTACGTAGGGGAGACAGTCGAGTTGTGTTGTGTGCAAATGTGCTTATGTCTCTGTGATTCCTAAGTGATTATGGCAACCAAGCAGGGCTTTTGGAGTTCCCGCCCTTGCTGAGGCGCCTGAACGGCGCAAATGTGCGCGACGACAATTCAATGGCAGGCGGCATGACGAACCCCAAGGATCGGCCCTTTCTTTTTCGCGTGCGTGAGGCGCTGGACGAGCTTCACCCGGCGGAACGGCGGCTTGGCGACTTCGTCTGTGACTTTCCCGGTGAGCTGGCCAGCTATTCCGCATCGGAGCTCGCCACATTGGCGAACGTCTCCAACGCCACGGTTTCGCGCTTTGTCAAACGGCTGGGCTATGAGAACTACGAAGAAGCCCGCCGCCATGCGCGCGAGGAAAAACAGACCGGCTCGCGCCTGTTCCTGACGACGTCGACCGACACGGCGACGGTTCAGTCGCTGGGCGCCCATGTGGCCCAGGGCATCGCCAATATCGAGGGCACCTTCGCCACCATCACCGACAGCCAGATTGACGCCGCCGTCGAGGCAATGCTGGCAAGCCGCAAGATCTGGGTGCTTGGCTTTCGCAGCAGCCATCCTTTCGCCGACTATTTCCAATGGCAGATGACGCAGGTGGTGGAAAACATTGTCGCCATACCGGGCGGGGGGCAGACCCTGGGCGAGCACCTGGTCAGCGTCGGCAGCAATGACGTGGCGGTGGTCTTTGGACTGCGCCGCCGGATCGCGCGTATGGAGATGGTCCTGTCGGCCATCGAAAAGAGTGGCGCGAAGCTGCTCTACATCACCGACGAGGGCGTATCCCACCGGCAAAGTGCAACCTGGCATTTTCGCTGCCAGACGTTGGCGCCAGGGCCCCTTTTCAACCACGTCTCGGCGATGGCGATCTGCCACCTCCTCGCGACCCGCGCCATCGAACGCTCAGGTGCCGCGGGACGAACACGTCTCAGGGGCATAGAGCGAATTGGCGATGCGCTGGAGGAGTTGTAGCTCCTCATACCTTGCGACTTTCCACGATTGCATAGCCCCTCTTGGGGGAGGCACACCGGGCCGCGACAGATGTTCACTTTCACGGTCAGAGTGCCCGGCGGGAAGGAACTGTTAACCACTCGCTTCCTATTGCTCAGCAGACGTTTCATCGGCGAGTCTTGAGTATGCAGTCCATGCGTTTTTCTCGAACCAATCTTCCGGACACGGCTTCGCACGATGACGGCGCGAGCCACCCTGACAACAAGCGCGGCGACAGGGCAGCAGGCCAGCTGCCCTCGGCGGCGGACGGCCCCGGCTGGCAGGATTATTTCTTCCTGGCACCCAATGTGCGCTTCACCCGCACGCCCGATTACGATGCCGCAAAGCGCCATGCGGACGGCGAGGCCGATGCCGGTCAGGGCGAAACGCAGGCTGAGGTTTCCGCCGTGCAGCCGTCGATGCCGGAAGTTCAGGTCGCGGTTGCGCCCCATGCTCAACCCTCGGCAACGGTGATCCGCCGGCCGCAGGTCGTGGAAGCCCTGCAGGCACAAATTGCCAGCAGGATCGCTGCGGCAGCACCCAAGCCAGCACAATCGCCGACGCACCAGGCCGCTGTCGTTTCGCAGCCGACGGTTCCTGCTGCGCGTCCAGCGACAATTGTAGCGGACCCAAGGTCGTCCACCGCTAGCGGCGCGGTGCCGCAGCCCAAGAAAGCACGCTGGTCCTACCTCTCCGATCACGCTTTCTTCGAATTGATGGCGCCGAGCACCTCGGACGGGCCGTCGCCTGTCGCGGCACACATGGCCGTGCGGCCAGCACCCGCTCCGGTGCCAGTGCCAGTGCCGGTTGCACCGGTTGCCGCTGTCGTCAGGCGCCCAGACGTCTCAGCTGCGGAAATCACCGCCTTGTTTCGCGTCATCGAATGCATCCCGGCTGTCGAGACCGCCATGCCGATCGTGGCGCCGGCCAATTCGAACGAGGCCAAGCCGGAAACATCCGCGATTGCCGAGGCAATTGCCGCCAGCACTGAGTTTGCGCCACCAAGCGTCGAGATCGCAGCACCGGCCGCGCGGCCGGCTTTGCCTCCCATCGGCAGGATCGTGCCGGCGACCACGGGCGACGCCTATCAGCTTCCTTCCGAGGAGCTGTTGCAGCTGCCGCCGGAAGGCCAGGGCTTCTACATGTCGCAGGAGCGGCTGGAGCAGAATGCCGACCTGCTGGAAAGCGTGCTCGAGGATTTCGGCGTGCGCGGCGAAATCATCCATGTCCGCCCCGGTCCTGTGGTCACGCTTTACGAATTCGAGCCCGCACCAGGCGTCAAATCCTCGCGCGTCATCGGCCTTGCTGACGACATCGCGCGCTCCATGTCGGCGATTTCGGCGCGGGTGGCTGTCGTGCCTGGCCGCAATGTCATCGGCATCGAGCTGCCGAACGAAACACGCGAGACGGTCTATTTCCGCGAGCTGATCGAGTCGGACGGCTTCCGCAACACCAGCTGCAAGCTGGCGCTGTGCCTGGGCAAGACGATCGGCGGCGAGCCTGTCATCGCCGAGCTTGCCAAGATGCCGCATCTGCTGGTCGCCGGCACCACCGGCTCGGGCAAGTCGGTGGCCATCAACACCATGATCCTGTCGCTGCTCTACCGGCTGAAGCCTGAAGAGTGCCGTCTCATCATGGTCGATCCCAAAATGCTCGAACTCTCCATCTATGACGGCATCCCGCATCTTTTGACGCCCGTCGTCACCGATCCCAAGAAGGCGGTGACCGCGCTCAAATGGGCGGTGCGCGAGATGGAGGACCGCTACCGCAAGATGGCGCGGCTCGGCGTGCGCAGCATCGACGGCTATAACGAACGCGCCGCCGTCGCCCGCGAAAAGGGCGAGACCGTCGTCATGACGGTGCAGACCGGTTTCGAAAAAGGCACCGGCGAGCCGCTCTTTGAGGAGCAGGAGATCGATCTCGCGCCGATGCCCTATATCGTCGTCATCGTCGACGAGATGGCCGACCTGATGATGGTCGCCGGCAAGGAAATCGAAGGCGCCATCCAGCGCCTGGCGCAGATGGCGCGTGCCGCCGGCATCCATCTGATCATGGCGACGCAGCGACCTTCGGTCGACGTCATCACCGGCACGATCAAGGCCAACTTCCCGACCCGTATCTCCTTCCAGGTGACGTCGAAGATCGACAGCCGCACCATCCTTGGCGAACAGGGCGCCGAGCAGCTGCTCGGCCAGGGCGACATGCTGCACATGGCAGGCGGCGGGCGCATTTCGCGCGTGCACGGCCCCTTTGTCTCCGACATCGAGGTCGAGCATGTCGTGGCGCATCTGAAGGCGCAGGGGCGTCCCGAATATCTCGAAACCGTGACCGCCGACGAAGAGGACGAAGAGCCCGACCAGGGTCCCGTCTTCGACAAGGGCGCGGTCGCTGCCGAAGACGGCGATACGATCTATGACGAAGCGGTCAAGGTGGTGCAGCGCGACAAGAAGTGCTCGACCTCCTACATCCAACGCCGCCTTGGCATTGGCTACAACCGTGCCGCCTCGCTGGTTGAACGCATGGAGAAGGAGGGCCTTGTCGGCGCTCCCAACCACGTTGGCAAGCGCGAGATCATGGCAGGCCGGCGCGATCTGCCCGACGGGCCCGACATGGATTGATCGCCGGCCCTAGCCCTGGGCCGCCTGGACCACGGTAACGGCGATCATGTGAAACGCGTCGTCCGCACTGCAGCCGCGCGACAGGTCGTTTGCCGGCTTGGCAAGGCCTTGCAGGATCGGCCCGATGGCGGTGGCGCCACCGATGCGCTGGGCGATCTTGTAGCCGATATTGGCGGCGTCGAGATTGGGGAAGACAAAAACATTGGCTTCGCCATGCAGCGTTGAGTTCGGCGCCTTGGAGGCGCTGACCGCCTCGACAAAGGCAGTGTCGAACTGCAGCTCGCCGTCGATGACAAGGTTCGGGTCGGCGGCATGGGCGAGCCGGGTCGCCTCGACCACCTTCGATACCCGCTCGTGCGCAGCACTGCCATTGGTCGAAAACGACAGCATCGCCACCTTGGCGGCAGCGCCGGCCAGCGCCTCATAGGAGCGCGCCGACATGCGTGCGATGTCGGCGAGGCCAGCCGCATCGGGATCGACGACCAGGCCGCAATCGGCGAAGACGAAAGCGCCTTTGCGGGCATGGTAGGGCTCGCACAACATCATCAGGAAGAAGCTGGAGACCAGCCCGACACCAGGCGCGCGGCCGATGACCTGGAGGGCTGCCCGCACCGTGTCGGCGGTTGTGGCGACGGCCCCGCCGACAGTGCCGTCCGCCTCACCCTCGCGCACCATCATGGCGGCGAAGATGAGGGGCGAACAAACAGCCTCCAGTGACTGGATTTCATTGACGCCCTTGGCCTTGCGCAAATCATGATAGGCGGCCGCAAAACGCGGGGTCAGGGGTGAGCGAGCCGGGTCCTCGATACGAATGTGTTCAAGACCGGCACCGGCATCGGCCAGCCTTTGCGCGATCACCTGATGGTTGCCGATCAGGGTGATCTCGGCGATGCCTTCTCGCAGAGCCCGCACGGCAGCCGCAACGATGCGCGGATCCTCGCCCTCGGCCAGCACAATGCGTTTGGGCGCATGCCTTGCGGCTGCGATGATGCGGTCGAGCGGTTTCATCAACATGTCCTGGAGAGATGGATGCCGGCCCGGACGCAAATGTTCCGAGCCGGTATTGGCGCGATGTAGCCGCTTGTCAGCTGCGTGGCTGCGGACGCATGTCGGCGCGGTCGATGCCGGCGACCGGCACCGGCTTTTTCATCGCATCGCGGCGGAAGGGTTCGCCGAGTTCCTGGTTGAGAATGACCTCGACGAAGGTGGTCACGCCCTTGGCCTGGTCCTCGACCGCCTTTTGCAACGCGGCCGTGAGCGCAGCCGGCGTGTCGGCCACCACACCCTTCAATCCGCAACCTTCGGCCACCTTGGCGTAGCTGAGGTTGGGGTTGAGCTCGGTGCCGACGAAGTTGTTGTCGTACCACAGCGTCGTGTTGCGCTTTTCAGCACCCCACTGGTAGTTGCGGAAGATCACCATGGTGATCGCCGGCCAGCCTTTGCGGCCGATCGCGCCCATCTCGTTCATCGAGATGCCGAAGGCCCCGTCGCCGGCAAAGCCGACCACCGGCACGTCGGGTCTGCCGATCTTGGCGCCGACAATCGAGGGGAAGCCGTAGCCGCAGGGGCCGAACATGCCCGGCGCGAGATATTTGCGGCCGTGTTCGAAGCTCGGATAGGCGTTGCCGATGGCGCAGTTGTTGCCAATGTCGGTGGAGATGATCGCTTCCTTTGGCAGTGCCGCCTGGATTGCCCGCCAGGCCTGGCGCGGCGACATGCGGTCGGCCTCGCGACGGCGCACCGAGGCGTTCCATTCTGTGCCGGCATCGTCATCCTCATGATCCATCGACGACAGCTGCTGCAGCCAGGCCGAACGGGTCTGGTGGATCGCGGCCTTGCGCTCCTCGCGGCCAACATTGCCGGCAGCCGGCGTCAGCTGATCGAGGATCTGGCGCGCCACCTGCTTGGCGTCGCCGCAGATGCCGACCGAGACCTTCTTGGTCAGGCCAATGCGGTCGGCGTTGATGTCGACCTGGATGATCGCGGCGTTCTTCGGCCAGTAGTCGATGCCGTAGCCGGGCAGGGTCGAGAACGGGTTGAGGCGGGTGCCGAGCGCCAGCACCACGTCCGCCCTGGCGATCAGCTCCATCGCCGCCTTCGAGCCATTGTAGCCCAGCGGGCCGGCGGCAAGGCGATGGCTGCCGGGGAAGGCGTCATTGTGCTGGTAACCGCAGCAGACGGGCGCGTCGAGGCGCTCGGCCAGCGCTATGGATTCCGGGATCGCTTCGCCGATGACCACGCCAGCACCGTTGAGGATAACAGGGAATTTCGCTTCGGAGAGCAGCCTTGCCGCCTCCGCTATTGCCTGCTTTCCGCCCGAGGGCCGTTCAAGCCTGACGATGCTCGGCAGGTCGACGTCGATGACATGGGTCCAGTAGTCGCGCGGGATGTTGATCTGCGCCGGTGCGCAGCCGCGCCAGGCCTTTTCGATGACACGATTGAGGACTTCGGGAATGCGCGATGGGTCGCGGACCTCTTCTTGATAGCAGACCATTTCCTCAAACATCGCCATCTGGTCGACCTCCTGGAAGCCGCCCTGGCCGATGGTCTTGTTGGCCGCCTGGGGGGTGACCATCAGCATCGGCGTGTGGTTCCAATAAGCGGTTTTCATCGCGGTGATGAAGCCGGTGACGCCCGGGCCGTTCTGGCCGATCGCCATCGCCATGGTGCCGGTGACGCGGCTGAAGCCGTCGCACATCATGCCGGCATTGGTCTCGTGCGCGCAGTCCCAGAAGCTGATGCCGGCCTTAGGGAAAAGGTCGGATACGGGCATCATGGCCGAGCCGATGATGCCGAATGCATGCTCGATGCCATGCATCTGGAGAACCTTCACGAATGCTTCTTCGGTGGTCATTTTCATGGTTTTGTTCCTTTCGATTTCGGGGGCGGAGTCCGGCCTTGGGAGGGCTAGAGGATTTCGTCCTTGAGATAATACCAGCGGTACATGCCCCACTGGCCAAGGCGCCTGAACGGCGTCAGAAGCCCATGGCTCGGCAGTGGTGAGGTGAAGATCGGCAGGTCGAGCTCGCCGCCCTTGCCCGCGACCATCTGGGCCATGCGGCGGCCGGCCTGGGCCGAATACATGACGCCGTTGCCGCCATAGCCCATGGCATAGAACAGCTGCTGTTTGGGGTCGGGCCGGAAGATGCGCGGCATCATGTCGTGGCTGACATCGACCCAGCCCCACCATGAGTAGTCGACCTCGATGCCGCGCAGGACCGGAAACTTGCGGTAGAGCCCTTCGAGCAGGCGCTCGAGATGCTTGCCATTGACCGCGTCGCGGCCGGTGATGGCGCTGCGGCTGCCGATCTGCACGCGGCCATCGGGCAGCATGCGATAGTAGTGACGCAAGGTACGCGTATCGGTGAGCGGAATGCGCGTATTGAAATTCAGCGTCTCGTGTTCGCCAGGGGTAAGCGGGCGGGTGACGATGGAATTGGACAGGATCGGCATCAGCCGGTGCCTGGTCAGGTCGTGCAGGCCAGGCGAGGTGTAACCGGCGGTGGCGATGCAGACCGCGCGGGCGCGAACGGTGCCGCCCGGCGTGCGCAGATGGTGGACGCCGCCCTTCAGCTCGCTATCCAGCACCGGACTGGAGGTGTGTACCCTGGCGCCGAGTTTGCGGGCCAGTCTGAGATAGCCGAAGGCGAGCTTGGCTGCATGGATGCCCATGCCGTCCGGCTCATATACGCCCCCCTTGGCTTCGGCGTCGCGGACGAAATCCCGGTGGATTTCGTCGCGTCCGACGATCCGGGTCGGATAGCCGAAAACCTCGTTGAGCAGCCGCGATTCCTTCTCCAGTGCTGGCATCATCTTGTCGCGATGGGCGATGTAGAGATGGCCGCCATCCTGCGGGTCGCAGTCGATTTCCGGCGAACGGATCAGGTCGCGAAACAGGTCAAAGGCCTCGCTGATCTCGGCATGCAGCCTTCTGGCGACATCGACGCCCCAGCGTTCGATCCATTGCGAACGCTTGAGCCGCCCTGCAGAAATCTGCGCCTGTCCGCCATTGCGCGTGCTGCAACCCCACGCGACGCCATTGGCCTCGAGCACCGTCGCCTTGATGCCATGCTCCTTGGCCAGATGGATGGCGCAGGAGAGGCCAGTATAGCCCGAACCGATAATGGCGACATCGACATCGATATCCTGCGTGACTGGGCCGTCGTCTTCGGGCGGCGTGCCGGCGGTGGCGATCCAGTAGGTCGGCGCATAGTCCTTGCCTTCGCCGGGATTGGGCGCATGAACCGGATCGTAGGCCGGGTCGAAGGGCTTGCGCTGCGCACTGGGCCTTGTGAGCTGATGTTGCATTGGCCTGTTCTCCCGAACCTCTCAGCCCTTGGGCTGAGCCGCAACCAGCGGCCGGTTCTTGCGGAATGCCTGCTTGCGTACGATCTTGCCGTCCTTCAGCGTGAACAGATCGCAGCCTTCGGCCTCGATGCGGCTGCCGTCCGAATTGGTGCCGGAGAAGGTCCATTCGGAGACGGCGCGGTCGCCATGGACGAAATGTCCGTGATGGGCCCAATGCGCGTCCGGCATGGCTTTCCAGACGCCGCTGAAAGCCGCGGCGATCTGCTCCGTGCCTTCGAAACGTGTGCCGTAGACCTCTGAGCCGGCGACGCCATTGAAGACGCAATCCTTGGCGAAGAAGCGCATAACACCATCGATGTCGTGCCGGTTGAAGGCATCGAACAGGTGGGCAAGATCGTCGGCGGTAACAGGCATTTCACAGTCCTCGTGTCGTGGCGGCTGTGCCTTCCAGGCATAGCTTCGCCGTGGCCGGACAAGCCGGCCGAATGGTCTTGGTGTGATGAGTGTTGAAGGCTTCAGCCGGGTGGCGCGGTCGCCATGTGGATCATTGCTGGCATCAGATCTTGCCCTTCCAGGGGATCAGCGTCTTTTCGAGATAGCGGATCAAAAGGTCGAAGGCGAAAGCGAATATGCCGATGACGATGATGCCCATGATGACCGTGTCGCTGGCGAGATATTCAGCGGCATTCAGCACCATGAAGCCCAGGCCGCGATGGGCGGCGACCATTTCGGCCGCCACAAGCGTGGTCCAGCCGACGCCGATGCCGATCCGCATGCCGGTGAATATCTCCGGCAAGGCAGCCTTGAGGATGACGTGACGGATGACCTGGCCACGGCTCGCGCCCATCGCATAAGCGGCGTGAATCTGCTCGATCGAGACGGAGCGGACGCCGGCGCGGGCGGCGATGGCCATCGGCGCGAAGATGGCGAGGTAGATCAGGAATACCTTGGGCAATTCGTCGATGCCGAGCCAGATGATGATCAGCGGCAGATAGGCAAGCGGCGGCAGCGGCCGGTAGAACTCGATGATCGGATCAAACAGGCCGCGCACCACGCGGTTGGTGCCCATCAGGATGCCGACGGGTACCGCCGTCACGAGCGCCAGCACAAATGCGCCGAGCACGCGGCCAAGGCTCGCCAGCGTGTGCTGGGTAAGCGTCGAATTGGACACGCCTTCCGTCATTGCCGTGACGAATTTGGCCCATACGGCGAGTGGCGAGGGCAGGAACAAAGGCTTGACCCAGCCCATCTCGGTGACCAGCAGCCACAGGCCGAAGATCACCAGGGCCGTGATCAGGCTGATATGCCCGCTCATGCCATCGCCGGGCGCGCCATAGATCTTGCCCGGTCGCGCGGGCTTGGCCTTGGAGAGGCGCTCAAGCATGGGCGAGTTCCGGGTTTCCGGATTGGAGTTCGTCGCCATAGATGATGCTGAGGATCTGTTCGCGCATGTCGATGAAATCGCGGCTGGACTTGATGGCACGGGCATTGCCCTCTTCAAGGAAGCGTCGGTTGAAATCGAGTTCGTAGGTGTGGGTGATGCGGCCTGGCCGCGGCGACATGACGATCAGCCGCGAGCCCAAAAACAGCGCCTCCTCGACGCTGTGGGTGATGAAGAAGAACATCTTGTTGGTGAGCTGCCAGACCTTGAGCAGCAGTTCCTGGATGGTCTCGCGGGTCAGCGCGTCGAGGGCGGCCATCGGTTCGTCCATCAACAGCATCGCCGGATCGCAGGTCAGCGCGCGGGCAACGCCGACGCGCTGCTGCATGCCGCCGGAGAGGTGGTAGATCATGTGGCGGTGGAAATCCTGTAGCCCGACCAGTGCGAGGTTCTTGGTGGCAATCTCACGCCGCGTGGCCTTGTCCACGCCGCGCAGCTTGAGGCCGAACTCGGTGTTGTCGATGACGTTGAGCCAGGGCAAAAGCGCGTGCTTCTGGAACACGACGCCACGGTCGGCCCCGGGGCCCGTGATGCGGCGTCCGCCCAATGTGATGTCGCCGGCGGTCGGCGCCATGAAACCGGCCATCAGATTGAGCAATGTGGTCTTGCCGCAGCCCGAAGCACCGAGCGCCACGACGAAATCGCCGCTGTTGATTTCAAGATTCACGCCCTTCAGCGCAACGACCGCCTGATCGGTATACAGACCCGGATAGGTCAGGCTGACATTGCTGACGTTTAAGGCTTCCATTTCGCCGACCTTTCGTAACGAATGCGCAGTCGAGGTGGGAAGTCGCCGCCGGCCGACAAATGCGGCCAGCGGCTTTGTCGAGGCTTATTTGGACGCCTCCTTGGCATAGCCACTGTTGACGAAGGGGGCGTAGTCGTCGAGTGCCTTGTCGATCTGTTTTTGGGCGACAAGGAACTTCGCACTTTCGTTCAGCGCACGCGTTGCACCCCCGCCGAGCCAGGTGTCGGACGCCTGTTCGGCGGCATTGGGGAAGGACAAGAGCTTCAGCGCTTCGACAGCACCAGCGCCATCGCCGCCGATCAGCTTGACGATGCCCTGGACCTGCGGCGAGTCCGCTGTCCAGGCTGCCTTGTTGGTGTTGTAGTCGGCATAGGCATCGGCAAGAACCTTGGTGAACGCCGCCATGAACTTGGGGTTCTCAGCCGCCCATTTCTTGTCAGCGACAAGGCCGTCGAAGGTCGGCACGGAGGCCGCGCCGATGACTTCGGAATCGGCGATCACCTTGCCGTTCTTGAGCAGTTCAGACAGCGCCGGTGGCCAGACATAGGCGGCATCGATGTCGCCGCGCTGCCATGCGGCGATGATCTGCGGCGGCTTCATGTTGAGGATATTGACCTCGCGCGGATCGATCTTCCACACCTGCTCGAGGCCTACGAGCAGATGGAAATGCGAGGTCGACACGAAGGGCACGCCGACATTCTTGCCCTTGAGGTCCTCGGGCTTTTCGATGCCAGAGCCGTTGCGCACCACGAGCGCTTCGGACTTGCCGATATTGTCGAGGATCCAGAACAGTTCGAGGTCGACGCCGCGGGTCGCGGCGGCGGTGGTGCCGGTGGAGCCGATCACGCCGATCGGCACCGTGCCCGAGGCGAGCGCGGTCGAGATGTCGCCGCCCGAGCTGAATTGGCGCCAGTCGATGGTGTAGCCCGCTTCCTTGGCGGCGGCGTCGAAGCGGCCGTCGGCAATGGCGGTGACGAACGGACCGACGATCTGCTGGTAGCCGACGACGACCGACGTTTGAGCGTAGGCAACGCAGGACGTGAACAGGCCGGCAGCGATGGTTGCTGCGCCGGCCAAATGCTTCAGAGACTTAAAGTGTATCATCGTTTCCCTCTTTGTTTTGCTTGCCACCGGTTGTCCCGGGATCTTGCCAGCTTTGATGCCGGTCTTGGTTCTGCCTTAAAGGGATAATTGAGCACATCCGATTGCCTTATATCCAGATAGGAAGTTGAATGACTCCAGTCTGGGCATGCAGGCAGGTTTCATGGCGCACGCGACCATTTCGGAATCGATCTTCTTTCTCGACCGGGCGAGCCGGATCGGGCTGCAGACGCAGATCCGCGAGACGATTGTTTCGTCGGTGCTTGCGGGCCGGCTGCCGCCTGGCGCGCAGCTGCCATCGACACGCAAGCTCGCCGACTACCTCAACATCTCGCGCATCACGGTGACGCTGGCCTATCAGGAACTGGCGTCACAGGGTTACGTCGAGACGGCGAGCCGCAGCGCCTATCGTGTCGCCGACAACCCCCCGATAAGCGGACTGGAGGCAAGCACGTCCGAGGAGGAGCCTGACGTCATCGACTGGTCGGCCAAGCTGGGCAGGAGCTTCATCGTCGCCAAGCAGATGCGCAAGCCGCTCGACTGGCGGCGCTATCCCTATCCGTTCCTCTACGGACAGATGGACCCCTCGCTGTTTGACCTGACCGCCTGGCGCGATTGCGCCCGGCGCGCCTTGGCGCGCGAGGATTTTGAACTGATGGCGGGCGATTTCGCCGCCGCCGACGACGTGCAGCTGGTCAACTACATCTGCTCGCGGACGCTGCCCAGTCGCGGCATTCGTGCTGGCCCAGACGAAATCCTGGTCACCGTTGGCGCGCAGAATGCGCTGTGGATCGTTATCCAGCTTTTGCTCCGCCAGGGCGCGCACGCCATCTGCGAAAATCCCTGCCACCCAGACATGAGCGCATCGCTCAGGCTGAGCGGGGCGCAGGTGACCGCGGTCGATGTTGACAAGGAGGGCCTGCCGCCTGCCGCCTTGCCGCCAAAGGTCGATGCGGTTTTCGTGACGCCCAGCCATCACTCGCCGACGGGCGCGACCATGCCGCTCGACCGGCGCGCGGCTCTGCTCGAAGCAGCGGCTTCGAAGGATTTCATTATCGTCGAGGACGACTATGAGTTCGAGATGAGCTTTCTGGCGCCGCCGTCACCGGCCCTGAAATCCTTCGACCGCAGCGGACGCGTCTTTTACATTGGCAGCTTCTCGAAATCGCTGTTTCCAGGCCTGCGACTTGGCTATCTGGTCGCGCCGGCCCCCGTCATCCGCGAAGCCCGTGCCTTGCGTGCGCTCATGCTGCGTCATCCGCCCGGACATTTGCAGCGGACCGCCGCCTACTTCCTGGCGCTTGGGCACCATGACGCGGTGCTGCACCGGATGCGCGCCGAATATCACCGACGCCACATCGTCATGGCCGATGCCTTGCGTAGCGAAGGTTTCACCATCGCCGGCTCGTCGACATTCGGCGGCACGTCGTTCTGGATCGAGGGGCCCAAGGGGCTCGACGCCGATGTTTTGATGAACGAACTGCGCCAGGACGGGGTCTTGATCGAATCGGGCTCGCCCTTCTTCCCCGCCGATGACGGCCCATGCCGGTTCTTTCGGATGGGTTATTCGTCGATCCCGCGCAGCCTTATCGTCGAAGGTGTCATGCGGACCGCCGCGCGGATGCGCCTGCTTGCCTCTTGACCCCGAGTCTATCGCCGCTTCTTGTTGGCACGGCGTTCAAGATAGGCCGTTGTCTGGAGTGCTATCAGGACAACGATCGCGCCGATGATGATGCGCTGGTCGGGCACTTCGCCGAAAAAGATGTAGCCCGCCGCTGTGGTCACAACGATGGAGAGATAGCCGATGGGCGCGAGCACACTGGCGTCGGCGAGGCGATAGGCGCGCAAAAAGCAATATTGGCCAGCCTGTGCCAGAAGCCCGATGCCAAGCAAGGGCACCCAGTCGAAGGTCTTGACCGGCTGCCAGACAAAGATCGCAGGAACAGCGGTGATGACGGCAAGCCCTACGGTGTAGAAAACCATCATCACGGTGGTGTTTTCATCGCGCAACATGCGGGTCTGGATGATGGCGAGCGAGCCGAAGACGACTGTGGCGAACACCGCGAGCAGGCCGAGGTTCCATTCGACACCGCCAGGCGCCAGCATGACGAGCACGCCAGCAAAGGCGAAGGCGGCACCGACCCAGCGCAGCCGAGACACCGTCTCGCCCAAAAAGGCGACCGCCATGGCCATGGTGATCAGCGGCCTGGAAAAACTCAGCGCGTTGACCACCGCCAAGGGCAGCAGCGTGTAGGCCATGAACTGGCTGGTGAGCGCAATTGCGTTGCAGCTGATGCGCGAGATGTTCTGCCACGGATGCTTGGTGTGGCGGATGTGATGGCGGTGCCGCCAGATCAAAGGCAGGATGAACAGCAGGCCGATCATCGCCCGGATGAAGACGAGCTGGAAGGCCGGATAGATCAGCCCCTGCGCCTTGACGAGCGCCGTCATGCCGCCGGAAACTAGCAGCATGTCTGCGAGCACCCAGACCACGCCCTCGCGGTTGGCTTTGTGACGCTCCTCCCCCGCTTCGGGCGTCACCGTGCTGTCAGGCGGGCTGGACAAGATTTGCCATCAGGCGGAATGCTCCAGGTACAAGTTTGTCCATCTGGTGATGCAGGACGAGGCTGGTGTGCGTATGGCGGCCCTTGCCGATCTGAGCCGACACCAGCGCGCCCATCAGCGGCTGCTCATTGGCATCGTGCATGGCCAGCAGAGGCTGGTAGGCCTCGTCCCAGCGCGCGGCGAAATGGAGCCCGCGCTCCTTGTTCCAGCCGGACCAGTCCTGCGGGCCGATAATATTCGGCCCCTTGAGCAGGACGTGGTCCGGCGCCAGCACCGTGACCTCGGCGTTCGGATCCGTTACGCGCCAGCGTAAAGACGGCGAGCCGATCTCGAGTTTCCTCGGCGGCGTCGCTAGTGGATCCCAACCGTCGGTCGGGCGGTGGTAAAGGGTGACAAGGTGGCCGCCATTTTCGACGAAGCGGTGCAGCTTCTCGGTCGCTGCTGCCAGATCCTTGCGGATGCCGAAGGCAAAGATGCCAACGACGATGGTGGTGTATTGCGTGAGGTCGCCGGCAAGCGCCTTGGCGTCCAGTTCGGTGACATCGAGCCCCATGCGCGACAGCCACAGGCTGACGCGGTCGGCACCTGCGCCGACATAACCGACGCGCGCGCCTTGCGGCAGCTTGAGGTCGAGCGTGAGTACGCGCAGCGCTTCCGGCTGGCGATGGGTGACACGGCCGATATGCGGATAGGCGATCGGGGTTAGCCTGAGTGCCGGCCTGCCGCCGACCAGCGGGGTGATGGTGGCAAGCCCGGCGACACGTGTTTCGGGCGCGCGGATGAGCTGGCTGCCTTCTGCCTGCGCCAGCGACCAGCCGCCATCCATGTTGAGCGAGACGGACGCATTCTTGCCCGCAACGGCAGGCTTGATCGGCCATTCCTGTCTTGTGCCGTCGAGCGGCACGATGATCGCTTCGGGCTCCATGACAACCGAGCTTGCCGGCAGGACGGCAAAAGCTTCTTCGAAATCATAGGTGGCGCGGGCGGTGTGATCGCCGAACTTGGTCGAGATGACGACATGGGCATCGCCATTGCCGCCAAGCGCCGACCATGACGGCGGATAAAGCTTCGAGTAGGCAGCATTTGCCGAGGCCGAAATTTCCAGGCTGCGCCGGTGTCCGGTGCTGGTTTCAGCTTTTGCCGCGATGGCCTCGGGCAAGATCGCCTCGACCGCGACCGAGCGGCTGTCGCTGCCAGGGGCGAGATCGACCGTGAGCTCAGCTGTTTCGCCCGGCGACAAGGTCGGCGGCGACAATGTCGCGCGGTCGAAGATGCCGGCGGCTTCGATCAAGGCGGCGTCGATCTCGCGTGCCTTGCGCTCCAGACGGTGGCGGTGAAGCGCGAGGAACGCCGGCGACGCCTCAGCACGCGCGGTGGCGAGCTGACGAGCAGCTTCGATGAGATGGGCGATGATCGCTTCACCGCTGGGGAAGGCGGCGATCGCCTTGTCGACGGCCCGGGAGGCGGCGGCCAGGGCTGCCGCAGCTTCGCCAGACAGGTCCTTCGACCTGGCCAAGGCGGCGAGCGTCGCCGGCAGGGCGTCGAGCACCGACGTTTCGGCCTTCACGCCATTTGCGGCGAGCAGCAGGTGCAGTGGCCAGCGCGTCTCCGCCACGTCGGGCCAATGACCCATGCCCTGCGAGGCGTGGTAGTAGCGCGACCATTCGCCGATGCGGTCATATTCCGCGCCTGTCGCCGGTTCACGGCCGGGTGCGTCCACAATGACGGTGGCATCAGGTGGCGGCACTTCATCGTCATAGGTGTCGCCGCCGCCCGACCATGCCGGCAGGTAATATTTCGCAACCTGCCAGGGGCTCATGCCTTCCTTGAAATGCTCGGGGAAGGCTTCCGGGTCGGCGGCAAGCTTGATCGCCATTTCAGCGGCGCGGGTCATGGCGCGGTGATGGCCATGCTGGCCGGGGACATCGAGGAAGGTCGGGATGACGATGTCGGGCCGTTCGCTGCGATAGGCGCGCACCAGCCGCTCGACGGTGCGCATCTCGCCCCAGCGGGTAAAGGTCTGGTCGCCGTCCTTGGAGAAGCCGAAATCATGCACCTCGTCGTCGGGGCCATGGCCGAGCCAGACGACGTCGGCATCAAGCTCGCGCGCAGCCTCTTCCATCTCGCGCGTGCGCATCATGCCGAGCACGCCCAAGCGCTCGGGTCCGAGCGAATTCTGCCCGCCTTCGCCGCGCGTCGAGCAGGCGACGATGACGCGCATGCCAAGGCCCAGGCGGAACCAGGCGAGCATGCCGCTCTGCTCGTCGTCGGGATGCGCGCCGGTATTCATCATGGTGACGGTGGAATTCAGACGGCTGAGAGCCCGGTGAAGCCTGACCAGCGACGGGTTGGCCTTTTGTCTTTCAATACGTTCGCGAGCGCTCAGCATTCGGGTCCTCCGGTATTTCAGTCTGCTATTCGGTATGTGCGGTAGCGGCTGTTTCGAGCTTGGGCGTGACCACCTCGAACAGCGGCAGTGCAGCGGCACCGAGTGCCGCCGTGTATTGCCCGGTCTGGCCACGCATGACGCGGGGCAGGGCGCGGGTTCTCCGGCTGGCGACCGAGATCGGCAGCGGTCCCATGCGCTCGATCAACTCATCAATGATCGCGTCGGGCAGCATGCCGCCAAGGATCACCGTTTCGGGATCGAGGATGTTTTCGATCATCGCGATCATCGGCGCGAGATAGGTCGCGGTCTCGTCCATCCACTCCAAAAGCACCGGATGGCGCTTGGCATGGAGCTCCCCGAAGTCGGCGAAATCGCAGTCGGGCATGCCGGCGTCGCAAAGCTTTTCACGCAGCGCATGGACCGAGGCGTAGCGCTCGAGGCAGCCACTTTGGCCACACGGGCAGGCCCTGCCGCGCGGGACGACGACGACATGGCCGATTTCGCCGGCATTGCCGAAGGCGCCACGGAACGGGGTGCCGTCCTGGATCATGCCAAGGCCGAGGCCGGCGCCGAAATAGACCATGCAGAAACTGGAAATCGCATGGCCAGCGCCGAAGAAGCGCTCGCCGACGGCTGCGGCGTTGGCGTCGTTTTCCACGGTCACCGGCTCGCCGCAGGCCTCGCTGAGCAGGCTCGCCGCGTCGATATTGGCCCAGCCCGGCAGCGTTGTCGGACCCACCGACGTCATGCCTTCGATCTCGAACGGACCGGGCATGACCACGCCTATACCGAGCAGCCGCGACTTGAACGTCGACCTGACGGTTTCGAGTTCGGCGCGCAGATGGGCGATGACCTGGCTCGGACTGGTGTCGCTGACCGGCGTGATTCGCCTGGAGCGCGGCTGCCCCGACAGGTCGAGCACCGTCGCCACCATATGATCGGAGGCCATCTCGATGCCCATGGTCATGGCGCCATCGGGGTTGACGGCGAACTGGATCGGCGGCTGGCCGCGACCCGAACGCAGGCGCCCGGTCTCCATCAACAGGTTTTCGCTGACCAGCTCGTCGACGATATTGGCGATGGCCTGCGCTGTGAGATGCGTAAGCCGGGCGATGTGCATGCGCCCCAGCGCGCCATTGCGGCGAACGACATCGAGCACCACGCGACGGTTATGGTCGCGGCTGCGCTCGGGATTGTTACCCAAAGTGACCTGATGCGTGCTGCCCGGCTGAAACGCCATTTCGCTCATCCTGACCTCAGTTGCAAAATTGATAACGCGGAAGCCCCGAACCCCGCAACAGATTAATTCAAGTAAATTATCTTATTGACAAATGGCCTGCGGCAGGAAAGCGTATAGGCAGTGTGCGGGGAGGATCCGCAGCTTTGCTGGTGCCCGTTTTTTGTCGAGCGTGATCCGCTCGCGTCTGGCGGCATCGGATTCATGAGATGGCCGGGGCCTCGATTGCATGCGAGGCACGGTCCATGGGGATAATCACCGCCCGTAGCCCGGATTTTCCGGCGGGCGCAGATGGAGGTTTACATGCGTAGAGCAACCCTGTTTGCCGGACTGATCGCAGGATTCAGCACGCTGGCAATCAATGCGGCCCAGGCCGTCGAGATCGAATATTGGCAGTATGTCTTCGACTCGCGCGTCAAGGCGATGGACCAGCTCATCGAGAATTTCGAGAAGGCCAATCCAGACATCACAGTCAAGCAGACGACCTTCCCCTACGCCGACTACCAGACGCGCGTCATCGCCGCGAAGATGGGCGGACAGGGTCCTGACGTGATGCAGCTGTTCTACGGCTGGCTCGACAAGTTCGTTGCCGGTGGCCTGCTGCAGCCGCTGCCGACCGATGCGTTCCCGCACGACAAGATCGAAGCCGATTTCTTCCCGATCGTCAGCGCCATGAAGCGCGGCGAGGATTATTACGGCCTGCCGACCGCAGTGCGTTCGCTGGCGCTGTTCTACAACAAGAAGCTGTTCACCGAAGCTGGCCTTGACCCGGCAAACCCGCCCAAGACGCTCGAAGAGTTCGTCGCGGCCGCCGAAAAGATCACCAAGCGCGACGGCAACGGCAACCTCGTGGTCGCCGGCTCGACCCTCGACATGGCCGGCCAGGATCACCAGTGGTGGCGTGAAGTGCTGGTTCGCCAGTTCGGCGGCGAGCCCTACACAGACGGCGACCGCAAGGTGGCCTACAACACCGAAGCCGGTGAAAAGGCGCTGAAGTTCTACACCGACCTGCAGACGGTTCAGAAGATCGGCCAGTCGAGCTTCATGGACGAAGGCCAGGCGGCATTCCGCGCCGGCATGGCGGGCATGACCATCGACGGCACCTTCCGTCTCGGCGCGTTCAAGTCGATCGAAGGCTTCGAATGGGGCGTGACCGAACTGCCGGCCAACGCCGACGGCACCCGTTCCAACTATGCTAGCTACTTCGCCAACGGCATCTCGGCGACGACAAGCGGCGAGAAGCTCGAAGCCTCGAAGAAGTTCCTGGCCTACATCTCCTCGCCCGAGGCAATGGACGTCTGGCTGAAGACGGTCGGCGAACTGCCGGCGCGTCGCACGGCTGCGATGACCGAGGCCAACCTTGCGGACCCGATCTACGGTCCGTTCCTCAAGGGTCTCGATTACGCCCGCACCACCATGTTCGTTGACGAGGCAGCCCAGCGCCAGACCACGATCGACATGGCCAACCGCGTGCTGCTCGAAGGCCAGTCGGTGAAGGATTCGCTCGCACAGGCCGCAGCGGCCGAGCAGGCGATCATCGACGCAGCAGCACCCAAGTAAGGCGAAGGCTTGATGTCTGTGACAGCGGATCAACAGGGGGCGGCGCTGAGCCGCCCCAGCGGAACCTTCTGGAACCGCCGTTCCATGCGGACGAGGCGGCTGGTTTGGGTGTGGAGTTTCCTCGCTCTGCCGATCCTGTTCTATTCGGTGATCCGCTTTTACCCGACAATCGAAGCCTTCTGGCTTTCCCTGACAAACTGGGACCTTTTGAAGCCGCCGCAGTTCATCGGCCTGGCCAACTACGAAAGGCTTTTCGCCGACCCGCAATTCTGGAAGGTGTTCAAGAACACCTTCGCCTATCTGCTCGTCGGCACGCCGATCAGCCTATTGCTGTCGTTCGTCATCGCCTATCACCTCGACCGCGTGCGTTTCATGCACGGGTTGATCCGCGGCCTGTATTTCCTGCCCTATCTGACCACCGCAGCCGCCATGGCCTGGGTGTGGCGCTGGTTCTACCAGCCTGCGCCGATCGGTGTGATCAACAATGCGCTCGGCACGCTCGGCATCCCGCAGCAGCCATTCATCCGCTCGGTCGACCAGGCCTTGCCGTCGATCATGTTCACGGCGATCTGGGCCGGCCTCGGCTTCCAGATCATCATCTTCATGGCCGGTCTGCGGTCGATCCCCAACACCTTCTATGAGGCAGCGCGCATCGATGGCCTCGGCGATTGGGCGATCCTGCGCAAGATCACGCTGCCGCTGCTCAAGCCGACGACCGTGTTCCTCGTCGTGTTCTCGTCGATCGGCTTCCTGCGCATCTTCGACCAGGTCTACAACATGACCACTAACGATCCGGGCGGCCCGCTCGGTTCGACTAAGCCTCTGGTGCTGATGATCTACCAGACGGCGTTTTCGTCCTATGCGATGGGCTATGCGGCGGCACAAACGGTCGTGCTGTTCACCATCTTGCTGTTCGTGTCGCTGTTGCAGCTCTGGATCCTGAGGGAAAAGAAATGAGTGCCGTCACCCAAACGCCGGCGCTTTCCCACGCCAATCTTCGACCCGGCCGCATTCTCACCTGGACGCTGCTGTTCATCGGCGGCCTGATCATGGTGACGCCGCTGGCCTTCATGTTCTCGACGTCGTTCAAGACGGCGGGCCAGGTCTATGACCTCAGGCTCATCCCGGCGGCACCGACGCTTGCCAACTACATCGCCATCCTGGCTGACGGGCGCTTCATGCGCTGGTTCTTCAACTCGATGTTCGTTGCGGTCATGGTGACGCTGTCGAACGTCTTCTTCGACAGCCTTGTCGGCTACACGCTGGCCAAGTTCGAATTCCGCGGCCGCTATTTCATCTTCATCGCTATCCTGTCGACGCTGATGATCCCGACCGAGATGCTGGTTATCCCGTGGTACCTGATGTCGAGCAAGCTCGGCTGGCTGGACAGCTATTGGGGCATCATGTTCCCCGGCATGATGACGGCCTTCGGCACCTTCTTGATGAAGCAGTTCTTCGAAGGCGTGCCCAACGACTTCCTCGAAGCCGCGCGCGTCGATGGCCTGAACGAGTTCCAGATCTTCTGGAAGGTGGCGATGCCGCTGGTGACGCCGGCGCTGTCCGCGCTCGCCATCTTCACCTTCCTCGGCAACTGGACCGCGTTCTTCTGGCCGCTCATCGTGACCACCAGCCGCGAGCTCTACACGCTGCCGGTGGGGCTATCGAGCTTCGCGGTGGAACAGTCCATCCAGTGGGAAATGATCATGACCGGTGCAGCGATCGCCACGCTGCCGACCCTGATCGTCTTCATCGTCCTGCAGCGCTACATCGTCCGCGGCGTCATGCTGGCAGGGCTCAAAGGATAAGACATGCCTGAACTTAACCCCAAGCTCGCCGACAAGAGCGTCTTCCCCGATCCTGTCTACAAGGAAACGGTGCTGAGGCCGCTATTCGACGGCGCCAAGACCCACCATGTCGACGGCTTCCGCGCCATCGACCGGGCGCATCTGGTGATGCTGACCGAGACCGGCATTCTCGAAGCCAAACAGGCCTCGGCGATTGCTGGCGCGCTCGAAGCCATCGACCGCGAAGTCGATCCATCCACGCTCGTTTATACCGGCGAAGTGGAGGACTTCTTCTTCCTCATCGAAAAGGAACTGAAGGCCCGCCTCGGCGCCGACGTCGCCGGACGCCTGCACACCGCACGCTCGCGCAACGACATCGACCACACGCTGTTCAAGCTTGGCCTCAAGCAGCGCATCGACGCGCTCATGGTCAAGGCGCGGCATCTGCTGGGCGCGATGATCGACGCGGCCGAGCGCGAAAAGGCGACGTTGATCGTTGCCTATACGCACGGCCAGCCGGCACAACCTTCTACCTTCGGGCATTATCTCGCAGCAGCTATCGAAGTGCTGGTCCGCGACATCGAGCGCTTCGAAGAGGCGCGGAAAATCGTCGACCTGTCGCCGATGGGGGCTGCTGCCATCACCACGTCGGGCTTTCCGATCGACCGTCAGCGCGTCGCCGATCTGCTCGGCTTTGCAGCACCCTTGCGCAATTCCTACAGCTGCATCGCGGCGTCGGACTACATCACCTCGACCTATTCGGCGATCGAGCTGATGTTCCTGCATCTCGGACGCCTGATCCAGGACTTCCAGTTCTGGACGAGCTTCGAGGTTGGCCAGGTCTATGTGCCGAACGCCTTCGTGCAGATCTCCTCGATCATGCCGCAAAAGCGCAACCCCGTGCCGATCGAGCATATGCGCCTTTTGGCCAGTCAGACGATGGGCCGGGCCCGCACGGTGCTTGGCGTCATCCACAACACGCCGTTCACCGACATGAACGACAGCGAGGGCGAGACACAGTCCATGGGCTACGAGGCCTTCACCGCGGCTTCGCGCGTGCTCGACCTGCTTGCAGCCTTCGTCGATGCGATCCGCATCGATCCCGAGCGGGTGGCCGAAAACATCCGCCGTTCCTGCATCACCATCACCGAACTTGCCGACTCGCTCGTTCGCATCGAAGGCTTGTCCTTCCGCGAGGCGCACGAGATCGCAGCAACGGTTGCCAAGTCGGTGGTTGCGGCGGGCGGCGGGCTTGCCAAGGACGGCTACGGCCCGTTCCTCGATGCTTTCAGGCATTCGACCGGACGCGAGCCGAGCTTTGGCCGCGACAAGTTCGAAGAGATCGTCTCGCCAGAGCATTTCGTTGCCGTGCGCGACCGCTTCGGCGGCCCAGCACCAGCACCGATGGCCGAGGCGATTGGCGTCTACAGGAAGAAGGCAGCGGCATTTGAGGCCGTTGCAAAGGAACATGCCGGGCACGAGGCGAAAGCCGCAAAAGAACTCGGTGAGAAATTCAAGGCACTGGCAGGGGCGCTCTGATGGCGACGATCGAACTTGAAAAGCTGGTCAAGCGCTACGGCAAGGTAGACGTCGTCCAGGGCATCGACCTTGAAATCGCCGATGGCGAATTCGTTGTCTTCGTCGGGCCTTCGGGCTGCGGCAAGTCGACGACCTTGCGCATGATCGCCGGCCTCGAAGACATCTCCGGCGGCACGCTGAAGATCGGCGGCGAGGTAGTCAACGAGCGCGACCCCAAGCAGCGCAACATCGCCATGGTGTTTCAGAACTACGCCATCTATCCGCACCTGACCGTGCGCCAGAACATCGGCTTCGGGCTCTACACCTCGAAACTGTCCAAGGCGGAGAAGGACAAGCGGATCGAAGAGGCAGGTCGTATCCTTGGCCTTGAAAAATATCTCGACCGGCGCCCTGCGGCCTTGTCGGGCGGCCAGCGCCAGCGCGTCGCCATCGGCCGCGCCATGGTGCGCAACCCCTCGGCCTTCCTGTTCGACGAGCCGTTGTCCAACCTCGACGCCCAGCTGCGAGCCCAGATGCGCATCGAGATCAAGCGGCTGCATCAGAAGCTGAAGACGACGACCGTCTATGTCACCCACGACCAGGTCGAGGCGATGACCATGGCCGACCGCATCGTTGTCATGAAGGACGGCCACATCCTGCAGGTGGGTACGCCGACCGATCTCTACGAAAATCCGGTCGATGTCTTTACCGCCCGCTTCATCGGCAGCCCGTCGATGAACCTGGTGCCGGGCCGCAAGAACGGCAAGGGCATCGAGCCCGCTGCCGGCGGCGACATCTTGATCGGCGTGCGCCCGCATCAACTGACGGCAGCTATCGAGAAAGCCGAAGGCGGCCTCGAACTCACCGGCACAGTGACGGCGGTCGAACCGCTGGGACCCGAAACGCTGGTCCATCTCGATGTCGAGGGCAATGCTGTGATTGCCACCGCACCGAGCAAGTTCATTCCGGCAACGGGCAGCAAGCTGACCTGCCGCGCGGCACCGGGCAGCCTCTATCTCTTCGACGCCAAGACCGAGAAGAGCCTGGGCCGGCAATGACTTCTGGAAATGCCAAGCATCCGGCGGTGCTCAGCATCGGGCGGATTTACTGCGACCTCATTTTCACCGGACTGGCATCGCTGCCTGAGCCGGGACGTGAAGTGTTTGCTCAAGACATGAAGATGGCTGCCGGTGGCGGTGCGTTCATCGCGGCTGCCCACATGGCCCATGCCGGCCGAAAGGTGGCGCTAGTGGCGCGCCTTGGCACCGACTCGCTGTCTTCAGGGATCGAGGCCGAGCTTGGCGCAAGCAATGTCGATCTTCGCTTTGTCGAGCATTCGCCTGGTGCCGGGCCGCAGGTCACTGTTGCCTCGGTGATCGGCAACGACCGTGCGTTCCTGTCGCGGCGCGCCGGCACGGCACTTCCGGCGACACTTGAGGCTGCGCTCGACTGGAGCGATGCCGGCCATCTGCACATCGCCGAATACGCGACATTGCACGAGATCCCCGATCTCGTCACACGCGCCAAGGCGAAAGGGCTGACCGTGTCGCTTGATCCAAGCTGGGACGAGACGCTGATCTACGAGGCCGAGCTGCTCGAACGCTGTGTCGATGTCGACATCTTCCTGCCCAATATGGAAGAGGCGACAGCGATCACACGCGAGAACGATCCGATCGCGGCGATCGAGCTCCTGTCCAAGGCCTTCCCCGTTGTTGCCCTCAAAGCAGGTGGCGAAGGCGCATGGCTGAAGGCCAACGGCCAGTTGCTGCACCGGAGAGCGGAAGAGGTTCCGGTCATCGACACGACGGGTGCGGGCGACGCCTTCAACGCCGGCTTCATCGATGCCTGGCTTTCCAGCCAGTCCGAGGAAGCCTGCCTTGCCGCCGGCATCACCTATGGCAGCCTTGCAGTCCAGGCGGCAGGTGGCTCGGCGATCCTGCGCCAGCCGCAGCGTCGGGCTGCGGGCTGACGACGCCAAATCGCCGTAGCGAGGAACAACTCGCTACGGTCGGCTGATCAGCAGTGAAATGCCCTGGCCGACGCCGATGCACATGGTGGCGAGCGCGCGCTTGGTGCCCTGCAAATCAAGCTCCAACGCCGCCGTCAGCGCGAGGCGTGCACCCGACATGCCGAGCGGGTGGCCGAGCGCTATGGCGCCGCCATTCACATTTACATGGGCCGCGTCGTCGGCGAGGCCAAGCTCGCGCATGCAGGCCAGCGACTGCGCCGCGAAAGCCTCGTTGAGCTCGACGATGTCGATGTCGGCGATGGTCAGGCCGGTGCGCTCCAGAAGCTTGCGCGTCGAGGCGACCGGACCGATGCCCATGATGCGCGGCGCGACACCAGCGGTGGCCATGCCGTCGATCTTGGCGAGCGGTGTCAGGCCGTAGCGTTCGACGGCGCGGGCGGACGCGACGATCACTGCCGCGGCCCCATCGTTGACGCCCGAAGCATTGCCGGCAGTGACAGTGCCGCCGGCGCGGAACGGTGTCGAAAGGCTGGCCAGCTTTTCGATGGTTGTTTCGCGCGGATGCTCGTCATGCTCGACAATTGTCGCTTCGCCCTTGCGGCCCTTGATGATGACAGGAGCGATTTCACGGGCAAACCGCCCACTCTTTTGGGCGGCGGCGGCGCGCGCCTGGCTGCGCAGTGCGAAATGGTCCTGGTCGTCGCGCGAAATGGCAAACTCCGCCGCGACGTTCTCGGCCGTCTCCGGCATGGAGTCGATGCCGTATTGCTTTTCCATCAGCGGGTTGACGAAACGCCAGCCGATGGTGGTGTCGAAAATCTCAGCGCTGCGCTGGAAGGCGCTCGTCGCCTTCGGCATGACGAAGGGCGCGCGCGACATGCTTTCGACACCGCCGGCAATGATGATATCCGCTTCGCCGAGCTTGATGGCACGCGCGGCATAACCGACCGCGTCGAGGCCGGAACCGCAGAGCCGGTTGATCGTCGTTCCAGCCACCGTCTCCGGCAGGCCGGCAAGCAAGGCAGCCATGCGGGCGACATTGCGGTTGTCTTCGCCGGCCTGGTTGGCGCAGCCGAGCACGACTTCGTCGATCTGGTCAGTGGGAATGCCAGGCAGGCGCGCCAATGCCTCGCGGATGGCATGGGCAGCGAGATCGTCCGGGCGCACGGATGCAAGCGCGCCGCCATAGCGGCCGATCGGGGTGCGGACGCCGCCGACGATATAGGCTTCGCTCATGGCTTCGCGTCCTTGTGCGTTTCGGCCGCAAACATCGGCCCGCCCTTGTGGGAGGGGAAGCCGTAGCCGTTGATCATCACCAGATCGACATCGCTCGAACGCGCCGCAATGCCTTCAGCGAGCAAGGCCGTACCTTCGTCGGCCATCGCTTTGAGCAGGCGCACGACGATTTCGTCCGAGGTGAAGTTGCGCGGCGCAATGTTCTTGGATGCTCGCGCGTCATCGATCAGTGCCGTGACCTCAGGATCGACGGCGCGTTCGCCACTGGAATAGTCATACCAGCCGCGCCCTGTCTTACGGCCGAAGCGGCCGGCTTCGCAGAGACGGTCGGCAATCTCGACGTAACGCGCCTCGGCATCGCGGGTCGCCGCCTGGCGCTTGCGCCGTGCCCAGGCGATCTCGAGGCCCGCCATGTCGTAGACGGCGAAGATGCCCATCGGAAAGCCGTAGGCTTCGAGCGCGGCGTCGATTTCGTGCGGCGCAGCCCCGTCCTCGACCATGAACTCGGCCTCGCGGCGGTAGGCGGAAAAGATGCGGTTGCCGATGAAACCTTCTGTGACGCCGCAAACGACAGGCAATTTGCCCAGCTTCTTGGCGAAGGCCAGCGCGGAAGCGAGCACGTCGGGTGCGGTTGCCTTGCAGTCGACGACCTCGACGAGGCGCATGATGTTGGCCGGCGAGAAGAAGTGCAGGCCGACAACGCGCGCGGGATGAGCGGTCGCGGCGGCGATTTCGTCGGGGTTGAGGTAGCTGGTGTTGGTGGCGAGGATCGCATCCTGCCTGACGATGCCGTCGAGCCGCTGGAACAGCTCGGTCTTGACGGTAAAATCGTCGAACACAGCCTCGATGACAAGGTCGGCGGCTGCGAGTTCGCCGGCGTTCTCGGTCACCATGAGCCGGCCTAGGCATTCGTCGCGAACTGTCGCCGCAAGACGCCCCGACTGGACCGATTTGTCGAGAATGCCCGCGATGCGCTCGCGGCCCTTTTCGGCGGCTTCGACCGTCTGCTCGACGCCGATGACACGATAGCCCGAGGTGAGTGCCGCAACGGCGATGCCCGCGCCCATCAGGCCGGTGCCGACGATGCCGACGGTGTCGATCTTGCGCGGCGTGATGTTGTCGAGCTTTTCGACCTTGCCGGCCGAACGTTCGGCGAAGAATACATGGCGGAGTGCCGCGGCTTCCGCGGAATCGCGCAGCCGAACGAAGGTCACGCGCTCGTCGGCGAGACCTTGCTTGAGGTCGAGCTGTGCGGCTGCCTTGACGAGGCGGACGGCCTCGGCGGGTGCGGCCTGGCCGCGTGCCTTGGACAGGATTTTTTTCGCTGCCGCATCGACAGCCGCCGGTTCGATGGCTGGGACTTCCAACATGCCGGTGCGGCGCAGGGGCTCGCTGGCGAGATCGTGGATGAGGCTGAGTGCTGCGTCGAGATGATCGTTCGAAACGCCATCGACAAGACCAAGTGTCAGCGCTTCGGTCGCCTTGACCGCACGGCCGCTGCCGATCAGGTCGATGGCGGCGACGGTGCCGATCAGGCGGGGCAGGCGCTGCGTGCCGCCGGCACCCGGCACGATGCCAAGCTTCACCTCGGGCATGCCGAATGTCGCTTTGTCGCTGGCGATGCGGCCATGGCAGGCGAGCGCGATTTCGCAGCCGCCGCCGAGTGCTGCCCCATTGACCGCAGCGACGACAGGCTTGCCGTAGGACTCGATACGCTCGATCACTTCGGGCAGCGTCGGCTCGACCGGGGGCTTGCCGAACTCCTTGATGTCGGCACCGCCGACAAAGGTGCGGCCCGCGCCGGTGACCACGACGCCGACGACCATTTTCAGTGCTGCGGCATGTTCGAGCGCCTTGACCAGCCCCTGCCGGACATGCGCCGAGATCGCATTGACGGGCGGATTGTCGATGGTGACGACGAGCACGCCGTCACTCAAGGCGCCCGTAACGCTCTCGGAAAATCGCGTCGCGCTCATGTGGCCTACTCGGGAATGACGGCGGTGGCCTGGATCTCGATCTTGGCGCGGTCCTCGACCAGCGCCACGACCTGCATTGCGGCCATGGCCGGGAAGTGCCGGCCAATGACGTCGCGATAGGCCTGTCCGAGGCCGCGCAGGTTTTCGGTGTATTCCTTCTTGTCGGTAAAATACCAGGTCATCGTGGTGATGTGGTGCGGCTCGGCACCGCCGGCGCGCAGCACTGCGACGACGTTTTCAAGGGTTTGACGCACCTGGCCGACGAAGTCGTCGGTCTCGAATTCGCAATTGCCATTCCAGCCGATCTGGCCGCCGACGAAGACCGTGCGACCGCTGGCTGCGACGCCGTTGGAGTAGCCGATCGGCTTCGCCCATCCCTCGGGCTGCAGGATTTCATGCATCTGATGTCTCCAGAAGTTTTTCGAGCGCGGCACGGATGTCGTCCGGCCAGGCGAGCGATTTGTGGGTGTCGAGCGATGTCGCAACGACGCTGTGGCGAGCGCTCCAGAGCAGGGTGCCTGCCGCCGAAATTCTATGTTCAAGGTCAAGCGAGGAGCGCCCGATCCTGAGAACCGACAGCTCGAAATCGAGCGTGTCGCCGTGGAAACCGGGATGGACGAAGGTGAGATCGAGCCGCACTGTCGGCGTGCCGATGCGCCGCTCAGTGATCAGCTCTTTCCACGGCGCGCCGACCGAGCCGAAAAACTCCTCCAGAACCCCCACGAGGATGTTCAGGTAGGACGGGAAATAGGCGATCCCGGAAGGGTCGCAGTCCCCGAAACGCAGCGGCCGGCTGGTGCGGAAGGTCAAGGTTGCGCCCTCTACTTCGCGGCCTTCATCAGCTCGCGGCCGATGATCAGCTTTTGCACTTCGGTTGCGCCCTCATAGATGCGCAGCGCGCGGATCTCGCGGTAGAGCCGCTCGGTGATCTCGCCGACGCGCACGCCGCGCCCGCCAAACATCTGCAGCGCCTGGTCGATGACCCATTGGGCGTTTTCCGTCGCCGTCATCTTGGCCATGGCGGCCTCGCGGGTGATCGGCAGCTTCTGCACGTCGCGTCTCCAGGCGGTGCGCACTGTCAAAAGCGAGGCGGCGTCGATTGCGGTTGCCATCTCGCCCAGCGTGCTCTGCGCGGTCGGCAGGTCGGCCAGTGTCGCGCCAAACATCTTTCGCGACTTGGCGTGTGCGACCGCTTCATCGAGCGCGCGGCGGGCGAAGCCGAGCGCTGCCGCGGCCACAGAAGGACGAAATATATCGAGCGTGCGCATGGCGATCTTGAAACCTTCGCCCGGCGCGCCCAAAAGCTGCGACGCAGGGATACGGCAGTTGTCGAAGCGCACCCGAGCGAGCGGATGCGGCGCGATGGTTTCGATGCGCTCGACGATCGAGAAGCCCGGCGTGTCGGCGAAGACGACGAAGGCCGAAATGCCGCGTGTGCCCGGCGCTTCGCCGGTGCGGGCGAAGACCGTATAGACATCGGCGATGCCGCCATTGGAAATGAAGATCTTTTCGCCGTCGAGCACATAGTCGTTGCCGTCGCGGGCAGCACTGGTGCTCATCGCCGCGACGTCCGAGCCGGCGTCTGGCTCGGTCAGCGCGAAGGCCGAGATCAGCTCACCCCGAGCGATCTTTGGCAGGATCGCCTGTTTGAGTTCGTCCGATCCCGACAGGCTGATGGCGCCGGTACCCAGGCCCTGCATGGCGAATGCGAAGTCGGCAAGGCCGTCGGCATAAGCGAGTGTTTCGCGGATCAGGCAGAGCGAGCGGCTGTCGATTTGCTCCGACGCACCGCCAAATGCCGCCGGCACGCAATGCCTAAGGATGCCGGCAGCTCCCAGTGCAGGAACCAGCTTCTTGCAGGCCGCATAAGCGTCGGCATGGTCGATGTCACCAAGTCCGCCGCCCGTGACAAAACCGTCGAGTTCTACCGCGAGCGCGCGGTGGCTGTCGGCGAAAAACGGCCAGTCGAGGTGATCGCGGGTCGGATTTCCCACCGGCGCCGAATGCGAAGCCATGGCTCAGTTCCCCTTGAATTCCGGCTTGGTCTTGGCGGCGAAGGCCTCGAAGGCGCGGCGGAAATCGCCTGTCGCCATGCAGATCGCCTGGGCCTGCGCTTCGGACTCGATCAGCTGGTCGATGCCCATCGCCCATTCCTGGTCAAGCATCTTCTTGGTCATGGCGTGCGCGAACCACGGACCGTCGGCGACGGTACGAGCGAACTTCTGCGCCTCGGCAAGCAGGTTCGGGCGCTCGTGCAGAGCGTTGTAGAAGCCCCAGTTGTGACCTTCGGTGGCGGACATCGAACGGCCGGTGAACAAAAGCTCGGCGGCGCGGCCCTGGCCGATGATACGCGGAAGGATGCCGCAGGCGCCCATGTCGGCACCGGCAAGACCAACCCTGGTAAACAGGAAAGCGGTCTTGGCCTCGGGCGTGGCGACGCGGAAGTCGGCCGACATGGCAAGGATCGCACCCGCACCAGCACAGATGCCGTCGACGGCAGCGATGACCGGCTGCGGACAGGTGCGGATCTGGCGGACCAGATCGCCGGTCATGCGGGTGAAATCGAGCAGGTCGGGCATCGACATGCGCGTCAGCGGCTCGATGATGTCGAAGACATCGCCGCCGGAGGAGAAGTTGTTTTCGGCCCCGGTCAGAACGACGGCACGCACGTCGCTGGCGCGTGCCAGCGAACGGAACAGATCGGTGAGTTCCTCGTAGCTTTCGAAGGTCAGCGGGTTCTTCTTCTCCGGACGATTGAGCGTGATCGTGGCGACCCGGCCGTCGGCATCGGTCTCAAACAGGAAGTGCTTGGCCTTGTGGTCCTTGAACGGACGCTTCTTGTCCTGCATCGGGTTGGTCACGGATCGCTCCTGTCGCTATCTTTGGCTTGCTTAGTCGTTCGCTGACGGTGGAAGGAAATCCACTTCATGCGCGGCAGAAATTTTCACGACCTCTTCTGGATCGCCGAGGTTGTCGAGCTTGCTGAACAATTCCTCGAGCATCCCTGCCGGAGAAACCCAGAAAAGCGCCCGCGTCGGCTTGTCGGACTTGTTGAAATAGCCATGCGGAATACCGCGCGGCATCCGCACCAGATCTCCAGCCTTGGCTTTGAACCATTGGCCGTCGAGCTTCAGATCGAGTTCGCCTTCCTGCACCAGGATAAATTCATCCTGCGTCGGATGGATATGCACGGGAACGAACTGCCCAGGCGCGCTGTTTGTTTCAAAGGCGAAAGTCGCGTCGCAAACCGCTTTCGGAAAATAGATCTGACCGAGAATGTTCCACTGCTTACCCTCAAAGCCGTGACCGTCGCGCGTAATTCCCTTTTCGAGATTTCCTGCCATGTCTACCTCCCCGTTGATTAGGTTTGCCTGGTATCAATTCCTGTTTGCCGGACCTGCAAGGATGCGAGCGGCGTCAGCACCATTTCCCGTAGCCTGCCTGCTTACCCTCCCAGAACTTCGCCGCCGGCGACCGGGATCGCCTGGCCAGTGATGGCGGTTGCCTTTTCGGAGGCGAGCCAAAGCACCGTGTCGGCAACTTCCTGCGGCGTGACCAGTCGTCCTTGCGGGTTTGACCGGGCAAGGCTGGCACGAGCTTCATCTGCCGTGCGGCCTGTCTTGCCGCTGATCGTTTCGACGGCACCGTCGAGCAGTGGTGTGTCGGTGAACCCAGGGCAGACGGCGTTGACGGTCACGTCGGTGCGGGCGAGTTCAAGCGCCAAGGCACGCGTCATGCCGATCACGCCATGCTTGGAGGCGCAGTAAGCGGAGACGTAAGCATAGCCGGTCAGACCGGCAGTGCTGGCGACGTTGACGATGCGGCCATTGCCGGCGCGTTTGACCGAGGCAAGTGCTGCCTGTGTGACCAGGAACGTGCCGGTCAGATTGATGCCGATGACGCGGTTCCACATCGCAAGGTCGGTCTTGTCGAACGGTGCCGAAGGCGCTTCGCCGGCACAGTTGACCAACACGGCTATGTCACCCGCCTGGGTCACGGCCCTGGCGATGCCTGCCTCAACCGACTGCGCGTCGGTGACGTCAAAACCATCGAGTACAAAGGCTTCGCCGCCGGCGTCAGCGATTTCCGCACGGACAGCTTCAAGTGGGGCTGCGCGTCGCCCGCACAGGCTCACGCGCAGGCCATTGGCCGCCAAAGCCAGCGCGATGGCGCGGCCTATGCCGCTGCCTGCGCCGGTGACAACAGCGTGACGCACGTTCTTGCCCGGATTGCTCATGCCTTGCCTGTGGGTGCGGCTGCCGCAGCGCGGGCGAGGTTGTTCACATATTGCGCGCGGGCCGAATGATACTGCTTCGGCCAGGCCTGTTCAGCGTAACCGATCTTCGCCGCTTCATGCATGACGAAGGATGGGTCGGCGAGATGCGGACGGGCGACAGCGCAAAGATCGGCGCGGCCGGCGGCGATGATCGAATTGGCGTGGTCGGCCTCCGAGATCGCACCGACCGCAATCGTCGGCACCTGGATCTCATTGCGGATCTTGTCGGAGAATGGTGTCTGGAACAGGCGGCCATAGACCGGCTGCTCTTCCTTCACCACCTGGCCCGACGAGCAGTCGATCATGTCGGCACCGGCTTCCTTGAACATGCGCGCGAATATCGCTGCGTCCTCGGGCGTGTTGCCACCTTCGTACCAGTCGTGCGTGGAGAGACGCACCGAGATCGGCTTGTCCTCAGGCCACGCCGCGCGGACAGCGCGGAACACTTCGAGCGGGAAGCGGGCACGGTTTTCGTGGCTGCCGCCATATTCGTCGTCGCGCAGATTGGTCAGCGGCGACAGGAAGCTCGACAAGAGATAGCCGTGGGCTGCGTGCAGCTCGAGAATGTCGAATCCGAGTTCAGCTGCCATCTCGGTGGAGCGGACGAAATCGGCAGTGACACGGTCCATGTCCTCGCGCGTCATCTCGCGCGGCATGTCGGAATGCTTGAGGTAGGGCAGGGCGGATGCCGAAATCAAAGGCCATCCGCCTTCGGTGACCGGCTGGTCGATGCCTTCCCAGGCAAGCTTGGTCGCGCCCTTGCGCCCGGCATGGCCGATCTGGATGCCGATCTTGGCCGGGGTCTGGTGATGGACGAAATCGACAATGCGCTTGAAGGCTTGCGCTTGCTCGTCATTCCACAGGCCAAGGCAGCCGGGGGTGATGCGGGCATCAGGCGACACGCAGGTCATCTCGGGGAACACAAGGGCGGCGCCACCCATGGCGCGCGAGCCCATATGGACGAGATGGAAGTCGTTGGGCAGGCCGTCGGTTGCCGAATACATCGCCATCGGCGACATCACGATACGGTTTTTCAGCGTCAGGCCGCGAATTGTGAAGGGTGTGAACATCGGCGGCGGCACCGAGCCGTTAGGCGCGGGATCGACACCGGCACGCTCGGCGAACCAGCGCTCGTAGCCCTCGAGCCAGTCCTTGTCGCGCAGGCGTAAGTTTTCGTGGCTGATGCGCTGCGAGCGCGTCAGCATCGAATACATGAACTGCTCGGGCTCCAGCGTGTCGGCATAACGCGTGCCGACCACCTCGAACCACTCCATCGCATTGCGTGCGGCGTTCTGGATGCGGGCAACGTCGACGCGACGCACCTCCTCATAGGCTTCGAGCACGGCCGGAATGCTGGCCTTGTCATGGCCGAAGATGTCGAATTGGCGGGTCAGTTCGATGGCGTCGTCGATGGCGAGCTTGGTGCCCGAACCGATGGCGAAATGTGCGGTATGGGCGCTGTCGCCCATCAGAACGACATGGCTTTGGCCATTGAAATGGCTCCACTTGTCGCAGATCAGGCGGCCGAAATTCAGCCATGCCGAGCCGCGCAGATGGCGCGCATTGGTCATCAATTTGTGGCCTTCGAGCGTGCCGGCAAACAGCTTCTCGCAGAATTCGATGGACTGGTCCTGGTCCATCTCGCCAAGGCCGTGCGCCTGGAACACGTCGTCGGTGGTCTCGACGATGAAGGTCGAGGTGTTCTCGTCAAAGCGATAGATGTGAGCCTGGAACCAGCCATGCTCGGTCTTTTGGAAATCGAAGGTGAAGGCGTCGAAACGCTTGTCGGTGCCGAGCCAGATATAGCGGTTGGGCCGCATCACCATGTCGGGCTTGAAGATGTCAGCGTATTTGTGGCGGATGCGCGAATTGATGCCATCTGCGGAAATGATCAGGTCGGCGTCGGGAAAATCCTGGTCGCCCTGAACGTCGGTTTCGAAGACCAGCTCGACGCCCAGTTCCAGGCAACGCTCCTGCAGGATGTTGAGCATCTTCTTGCGGCCGATGCCGACAAAGCCATGGCCGGTGGTGCGGATCTTGCGGCCCTTGAACACCAGCTCGATGTCGTCCCAGTGGTTGAAGGCGACCTCGATCGTCTCGGCGGTTGCCGGATCCCACTGGCGCATCGACTGCATGGTGGCATCGGAGAAGACCACGCCCCAGCCGAAGGTGTCGAAGGGGCGGTTGCGCTCGACAACGGTTACCTGATGCTCGGGGTGCTGCTTCTTCATCAGGAGTGCGAAGTAGAGACCAGCCGGCCCGCCACCAATACAGACAATGCGCATGCCGTTCTCCTCCGCAAACCGTGCGGTCCTGGCGGGCGCGGCTCGCCCAACCTTGACCATGGAGCCAGCATGGACTCGTTTGAAAAAAACTTCAAGCTTAAAGTTATTTTCGAACAGGACGGTCCCGGCCGCTGGCGAAGCGCCGGCGACCGGGGTCGAAAGGTTCAGGGCCAAGCGCTGCTGATGCTACCGGGTAAGGAAGGTGGCAGTGTCGACGATCTCGCCATAGGCAAAGGCCAGCGCAGCCATGACAGCGGCGTGAACCTGCACTGCCGGCACGGTCGCGCCGCCGAATTCCAGGTCACGCGTGGCGCAAGCATCGTGAACGACAGTTGCTTTGAAGCCGAAATCCGAGGCTGCCCGGGTCGCGCCTTCGATGCACATGTGGCTCATGGCGCCGACGATCACCACTTCCTCGACCCCGCCGGCGTCGAGTGTCTCTTTCAGGTCGGTGCCGCGAAACGAGTTGACGAAGTTCTTGGTGATGACCTTCTCGCCGTCGGCCGGGCGCACGGCGACATTGATCTCGATGCCGGGGGTTCCTGGCGCAAAGATGGGGGCATCTTCAGACAGCGACAGGTGACGAACATGGATGACCGCATCGCCCTTGGCGCGCGCCGCCGCGATGACGCGGGCGGCGTTTGCCGTTGCCTGCTCTATGCCAACGAGCGGAAATCTGCCGGCTGGAAAATATTCGTTCTGGATGTCGATGGCGATGATCGCGCGCTTGCTCATGTCCCGTTGCCTTTGCTGTTGGGGAAGATGTTGCGTGAAAGATGCTATGGATTATGGTGCCGGCCTATTGGCGATATCGACATAACCAGGGGCGATTCCGACAAATGGCTGAAGGCGACGTGATCGAGATCGGGCTGCTGCTTTATCCCGGCGCACAGATGTCTGCGGTGCTCGGCATGACCGACCTTTTCGACCTCGCCAACCGCACTGCCCGGCGCAAGAGCCGCGATACGCAGCCGCCTACTCTCCGCGTGTGCCACTGGCAGGCCGAACAACCGGGGATGCCGCCTGCGAGGGTGTTCGATACCCATCCCGACGCATCCAGCGTTCCTGCCGTCTTTGTCGTACCACCGGCGCTCGGCGACCCGATATCACCCGAACTCGCCGCACCGCTGGCGCACTGGCTGCGCGATCGCCACGGCGCGGGCGGAGTGCTGGCGTCGGTCTGCGCGGGGGCTTTCCTGCTTGGCGAGACCGGTCTTTTGGCGGGGCGGGCAGTGACCACCAACTGGGTCTATGACGACGCATTCCGTCTGCGCTTTCCCAAGGCAAAGCTCGACACAGACAGGCTGGTCATCGACGATGGCGACATCATCACCGCCGGCAGCCTCATGGCCTGGACCGACCTCGGCCTCAAGCTCGTTGATCGCTTCCTCGGTCCGACCGTGATGATCGACACCGCTCGCGTGCTGGCGCTCGATCCGCCCGGCCGCGAACAGCGTTATTACAGTGCCTTCGCGCCGCGATTGAGCCATGGCGACGCAGCCATCCTCAAGGTGCAGCACTGGTTGCAGGCGACCGAAGCCAAGGACCTGGGCCTTGCAACGCTTGCTGCTCTCGCGGGACTCGAGGAGCGGACCTTCCTGCGCCGTTTCCAAAAGGCGACCGGACTGACGACGACGGATTACGGCCAGCGGGTGCGCGTCGGCAAGGCGCGCGAATTGCTCCAGTTCACCACGCAGTCCGTCGACAAGGTCGCCTGGGAGGTCGGCTACGGCGACCCTGGTGCATTTCGCAAGGTCTTCACGCGCATCGTCGGGCTGACGCCAAGCGACTACCGTGCCAGGTTCCGTGCTTAGGTTAGCGTTGTTGGGTCAGCCACCCTTGGCGAGCGAGGCGACGACAGAGCGCTTGAGCTTGGCAAGTTCGTCGAGCAGAACCGCCCCGTCCTTTGGCGCCAGGTTGCCGAACAGGTCGGCGATCCAGTCGGCATGGGCTGCCGCCATCTTTTCGAATTCGGCGCGGCCGAAGGGCGTGAGCGCGATGATCTGCACGCGGCGGTCGGTCGGCGACGTCGTGCGGCTGATATGGCCGCTTTCGGCAAGCCGCTCGACGAGCACGGTGATGTTGCCGGGCGACACCATCATGCGCTTGGACACTTCGCCAAGCACCATGCCGTCCTGGGCGCGTTCGAGCTGGGCCATCAGGTCGAAGCGGGGCAAGGTGGAATCGAATTCTTCGCGCAGGCGCCGGCGTATCTCGGTTTCAACCAGCGTCGAGCATGTCAGCAGGCGCAGCCACAGCCGAAGTTCGGTACCGTGATCGGCGGGCGCTTCCTGCACCTTGGTCTCGCCGTCGACCCATGCGGTGGCGTTCGCCGCTTCTTTGCGTTCGTCCATCTCTGCCCGGTCTTTCCTCAGCTTGCGAACCAGATAACAGGCCGGTCCGGACAGGCTTTGTAGTGCCGTTTCGCTGGGTCTTACAAGCTTGAAAGATTCAAGGTGCGGGAATGCCGCCGGCCAGCACCTTGGCGTAGGCTCGGGCGTCGATGTTGCCGCCGGAAATGACACAAACGACGTTGCCTTTCGCATGCTCGCTCGAAAGGGCTGCAGCGAGCGAGGCGGCACCAGCGCCTTCGGCGACGATCTTGCCCTTGGAAAATAGCAGCCGCATGGCCTCCGTCACCTGTTCGAGGCTGACGGTGACCGCGCCATCGATCAACTCGCTTGCCACAGGCCATAGTTGCGGCACCAGCGACGGCCCCCCGATGCTCTTGATGAAGGAGGGGCGGGTTTCGATTTCAACGATGTGCCCGGCTCCAAGGGCTGCCGTCACGGGTGCTGCGTTTTCGTCTTCGACAGCAAGCACTTTTGCCTTGGGCAGCAACGCCTTGACGGCACTGGCGACACCAGTGGTCATGCTGCCGCCGCCATAAGGGGTGAGCACGACGTCGACCTCAGGCAAATCCTCGATGATCTCCATCCCTATCGAGCCGTTGCCAGCCAAAACGGCCTGGTCGGTCACTGGATTGATCAGCAGTTCAGGAAAATCCGGACGGTCAGCGCCGATGATGTATTGCCACCAGGTTTCCATAGAAATGAACCTGACGTTGCCGCCGAGGCGGCGCACGCCGTCGATCTTGGTCTGCGGCGCGCCGGCATACATGTAGGCAGCCATAGGCACGCCAAGCTTGTTTGCCGCCCAGGCCATGCCATAGGCCATGTTGCCGGAACTGGTGGTCGCAACCCCATTGCGCAAGGTATCAGGACCACGCGACAAAAGCGCATTCAACGCGGGCCTGAGCTTGAAAGCGCCAATCGGCGACAGCGTTTCAAGCTTGAGAAAGATTTGCCGGTCAGGCAGGCCGAGATCGAGCCGCACAAGCGGCGTACGCGGAACGTATGGCGCAATCCGCGCACGTGCGGCGGCGATGTCGTCGAGGCTCGGGCGATAGGGAACGTTCATTCGGCCGCCGACCTTCTCAGGCTGCCGGCGCGCGCGGCATGCTTGTTTCCGCTGTAATCCTCGGTGTGGACATAGACATGCAGCGTGTAGCCGATGTGGTCGATCATCAGGGCCTTCGCCTTTTCCAGGTTGCGGTCGAGTGCTGCTTCCATCAGTGCAGTGTGGGGGCCGATCGACTGCGCTTCGCCAAGGGCTGCCATGGCTTCTTCATAGCCCTGCTTCTGGCCCTCGGCTGCACGCAATGTCGGTGCTAGCCCAAGAAAACGATGATGGCGGCGCAGCTGGTCGGAAATGGTCGAGCGGAAGTGCAGCAACCAGTTGGACGTCGCCGCACTCAAGAGTGCCGAGTGGAACGCCTGGTGCTTTTCATCCCAGTCGTCGACGGCAGCATCGGAAGGGTCTTCGGCTGCCGTCTTGCAGCGCGACAGCCTGTAGTGAGCTGTGACCACGGCCTCTTCCCAGTCGCTATCGCCCTTTTCGATCGATTCCAGCAGTAGCGGCAGCTCGACCACCATTCTGGCGCGAGCAAGGTCTTCGAGCTCTGCCCGCGAGACTTGTGCGACGGCGAAACCGCGATTGGAAATCGCCGTCACCAGGCGTTCGGCTTCCAGCCGCGACAGCGCCTCGCGCAACGGCGTCCAGCCGACGCCATAGGCGGTGCGCAGTGCGCTCAGCTTCAGCGGCGCGCCGGGCATCAGTCGGGTGGTCAGGATATCGCGCCGCAGCAGCCGGTAGGCCGCTTCCGTCTTGGTGGAGTGCTCGTCGTCCTGCATCGCTGTCCATCCGTGTCTGCCGCAAAAATTATATATCATGGGAGCGTGTGGCAAGAATTATATATAATGTTTGACAGACCTCTTGCGACTGCTCATGATTGCCCCATGCCGCCGTTCCGTGAGCGGTGCTTATCAAATCTGGGAGGAATAGATGAGAAACTTGAAGTCCGGTCTGCTGTCGGGTCTGGTATTTGCCGGTGCGCTCGCCGTCAGCCTTGGCGCCGCCGTCGCCGATCCGATCAAGATCGGCATTGCCAATTTTGGCGAGCACCCACAGCTGAACGCAGCCATCGCCGGCTTCAAGAAGTCGCTGGCTGACAACGGTTTCGTCGACGGCAAGGATGTCGTCTACACCGAAAGCCACACCAATTTCGACGCGTCGCTGGTGCCCCAGATGATCGCCAAGCTGCAGGCTGAACAGCCCAAGCTGATGTACACCATCACCACCCCGGTTTCGCAGATCGCCAAGAAGGCGCTCGCTGGCTCGGGCATTCCGGTCGTCTTCGCAGCCGTGACCGATCCGGTCGCAGCCAAGCTCGTGCCCTCGTGGGACGCCGGCGATGACGGCATGACCGGCGCGACCGATCTGCAGGACGTCGCTGCTGTCATGGCGTTCACCAAGAAACTGCTGCCCAATGCCAAGCGCTTTGGCGTGCCTTACAATCCGGGCGAAGCCAATGACGTCGCCCTGGTCGAGAAGATCAAGGAAGCCGCACCTGCCGCGGGCTTCGAAGTGGTTGAAGTCGGTATCGACAACGTCAACGACATCCAGCAGCGCATCGCTTCGCTGGCCGGCAAGGTCGACGTGATCTACGGCCCGACCTCGAACCTGATCCAGCCGGCAATCCCGGCAGTGTCGGCAGCAGCGCGCCAGGCCGGCATTCCGGTCGTCAATGCCGACGACAACGCCGTGCGCGAGGGCGTCGTTCCGGCAAGCTTTGCGGTGAACTACGAGCAGGTCGGCGTCAACGCCGGCAAGATCGCTGCCGAAATCCTGAAGGGCAAGGACCCCAAGGCCATCGCGCCTTCGCGCCCTGCCTATGAGGACCATGCCGCGATGATCTCGAAGAAGGCGATGGCGGCATTCGGCATCGAAATCCCAGCTTCGCTGGCCGATTGCGGCTGCATCGTCGAGT
Organism: Aminobacter sp. 01T433; assembly: GCF_056398585.1. NCBI lineage: Bacteria > Pseudomonadati > Pseudomonadota > Alphaproteobacteria > Hyphomicrobiales > Phyllobacteriaceae > Aminobacter > Aminobacter sp. 01T433. The sequence goes on along the minus strand of NZ_JBFTPR010000006.1, from coordinate 135,049 downwards.
AATCTTCGACTTCGTCAAAAACAGGTGGCGGCGTCTTTGACGCCGTTACCTCTTTCGGGAGGGACGGATGCTCGAAATCCGATCTGCACGTAAAGTTTTCTACAAGGGCCAGGCCGACGAGAAGGTCGCGCTGGACGGCCTCAGCCTCAAGCTCGCCACCGGGGAATTCGGCGTCGTCATCGGCTCCAACGGTGCCGGCAAGAGCAGCATGCTCAATGCCATTTCGGGCGCACTGGTGCTTGATTCCGGCCAGATCCTCATCAATGGCGACGATGTCTCGGATATGCCGGTGCACAAGCGGGCGATCCGTCTGGCGCGCGTCTTCCAGGACCCGATGAAGGGCACGGCCGCCTCGATGACGGTTGCCGAAAACATGCTGCTCGCTGATCTTCGCTCCAAGAAGCGCACCTTGCGCCAGGGCCTCAACCCAACCCGCCTGGCCACCTACAAGGAACGTCTCGAGCTCCTCGGGCTCGGCCTTGAAAATCGCCTCGACACCCGCGTCGAACTGCTTTCGGGCGGCCAGCGCCAGTCACTGTCGCTGATCATGGCGGTTGGCGGCTCACCGGACCTGCTGTTGCTCGACGAGCATACCGCAGCCCTTGATCCGCGCACCGCCGACATTGTCATGAAGGCGACCGTGCGTGCCGTGGAAGCGCTTAAGCTCACCACTTTGATGGTGACCCACAACATGCAGCATGCCGTCGATTACGGTCACAGCGTCATCATGCTCGACGCCGGCAAGCTCCGCCTCGAAATCTCCGGCGAGGAAAAGGCCAAGGTCACCGTCGTCGACCTGATCGGCCATTTCTCCGTGAAAACCGACCGCATGTTGCTGGCGAGCTGATCATCATGGACCTTATCCAGACTGTTTTCACGAGCTTCGTCTCGCTCATTCCCGTCACCCTGGCGCAGAGCTTGATCCTGGCATTCGTCGTGCTCGGCATCATGATCCCGTTCCGTACGCTCAACTTCCCCGACCTCACCAGCGAAGGTGCGTTTCCGCTCGGAGGCTGCGTCTGCGGCGTGCTTCTGGCGTCTGGCGCTTCACCGCTGACGGCGATTGCAGTTGCGCTGATCGCCGGCTTCCTCGCCGGCTGCTGCACCGCCTTCATCCATCTGCGTTTCCGCATCCACACGCTGCTCGCCGGCATCTTGATGATGACGATGCTCTACAGCATCAATCTGCGCATCATGGGCAAGTCGAACCTTTCGGTTTTCGGCGCGCCCACAGTGTTCGACTGGGCACCGTTCGTCCAGCCGGGCTTCCCGGCTGCCAAGATCATCGTGGCTGGCTTGATCGGGGCCATCGTCTTCATCCTGCTCAACATGTTCTTCAAGACCGAGAAGGGCACGGCGATCCGCGCGGTCGGTGCCAACCCCGACATGGCCGAAGCACAGGGCATCAATGTCTGGGTCGCCACCATCGGCGGCGTTGGCCTCGCCAGCGCGTTTTCGGCAACCAGCGGTGCGCTGATGGTGCAGAGCCAAGGCTTTGCCGACGTCAATATGGGCCTCGGCATCCTGATCAACGGCCTTGCCGCGCTGATGATCGGCGAAGCCATCGTCGGCAAGCAGACTGTGCTGCGCCAGCTCGCCGCCCCGTTTGTCGGTGCTGTGGTCTACTACCAGCTCGTGTCGTTCTGCCTCGCCGCCGGCATGCCGCCCCCCGACCTGAAGCTCGCCACCGGCCTGTTCGTGCTTGCCATGCTTGCTCTGCCGAGCCTGCGTCGCAGCCGGGGACCGGCACAAGCACGCGAAACCATTCGCGAATAATCAAGGATAGCCCGCATCATGACTGCAATTCCTGATCTCGCCGCGATCGAGGCGATGGACGCTGCCGATCCGCTGCGCTCGATGCGCGACCGCTTCATCCTGCCGGAAGGAGTGATCTATCTCGACGGCAATTCGCTGGGGGCTGCTTCGCACGCCGCCTTCTCCGAGCTCCAGGCGGCTGCGTCCAAGGAGTGGGCGCAGGACCTGATCCGCGCCTGGAACACTGCCAGCTGGTTCGACATGCCAACCGAGCTCGGCGACAGGATCGGCCGCCTGATCGGCGCCGCACCCGGCCAGACGGTTGTCTGCGACACCACTTCGACCAACATCTACAAGGTGCTGCATGCAGCACTGGCGATGCGGCCGAACCGCTCGGTCATCGTCGCCGAGGGCAACAGCTTCCCGACGGACCTGTACATGGCCGAGGGCGTCGCTTCGACGCGGGCTGGTGCCGTGCTGCGTCTCGAAGGCGTCGATGCGCCCGGCATCGAAGAGCTGATCGACGAGAGTGTCGCTGTGGTCCTGGTCAACCACGTCAACTACAAGTCGGGCGAACTGCGCGACATGGCGGCACTGACCCGGAAAGCGCACGCCGCAGGCGCGCTGATCGTCTGGGATCTCTGCCACACGGCAGGCGCCCTGCCGGTCGACCTCGACGGCGCCAATGTCGACTTCGCCGTCGGCTGCACCTACAAATACATCAATGGCGGCCCCGGCGCGCCGGCCTTCATCTACGCAGCAACCCGCCATCTGGCCGATGTCCGCCAGCCATTGAGCGGCTGGTGGGGCCATGCCCGGCCCTTCGCTTTCGAGCAGGGTTATGCGGCCGATGCGGGCATCCGCCGGTTCTTGTGCGGCACCCAGCCGATCCTGACGATGCGCGCGCTCAAGGGCGCGCTCGACATCTGGGACGACGTCGACATGACGGCGCTCAGGACAAAAAGCATCGCCTTGACCGATTTGTTCATCCAGCTGGTTGAAGCGAAATGCGGCGCCTATGGCCTCGAGCTCGAAAGCCCGCGCGACGGCGCCAAGCGCGGCAGCCAGGTTTCGTTCGTCCATCCGCATGCCTATCAGGTCATGCGGGCGCTGATCGAGCGAGGCGTGATCGGCGATTTCCGGGCGCCGGCAACGGTCCGCTTCGGCTTCACGCCGCTCTATGTCGGCTACAAGGATGTCTGGCAGGCGGTGGAAGTGCTTGAGGACATCATGCGCACCGGCGCGTGGAAGGACGAACGTTTCGCCGTCAAATCTGCGGTGACCTGAGCGAGCCGGCTAGAGAGATTGTAAAAAGGGCGGCTGAGCCGCCCTTTTTCACACCCCGAGATAGCGGTCCTGGACCTCAGGCGTCAGCGCCTCTGGCGCGCCGGAAAAGACCGTTACGCCCTTTTCAAGAACAAAGCAGCGGTCGGCCACCGGCAGCAGTTCGGCAAGCGTCTTGTCGACGACAAGGATCGACTGTCCGCTCGCCTTGAGCTTGCGGATCGCCGCCCAGATGTCGTGGCGGATGACGGGGGCAAGTCCCTCTGTCGCCTCATCGAGAATGAGCAGGCTCGGATTGGTCATCAGCGCGCGGCCGATCGCCAGCATCTGCTGCTCGCCGCCTGACAGCGTGTTGGCATATTGATCGCGGCGTTCACCGAGGCGCGGAAACAGCTCGACCACTTTTTCCAATGTCCACTCGCTGCCGCGTGCTGCGGCAAGCAGGTTCTCCAGCACCGTCAGATTGGGAAAGCAGCGCCTGCCCTCCGGCACCAGGCCGAGGCCGAGGCGTGCGATGCGGTGCGGGCGCATGCCGGCGACCTGGCGGCCGCCAAAGCTGATCGAGCCCGAGCGCGGTTTCGCAAGACCGAGGATCGAATTGATCGTCGTCGTCTTGCCCATGCCATTGCGGCCCATTAGCGCCACGACCTCACCCTCGTTGACGTCGAGCGAGACGCCAAACAGCGCCTGCGATGCGCCGTAGAAGGTTTCGACTCCTTTGAGTTCGAGCAGGCTCACGCGGCTTCTCCGAGATAGGCCCGGCGCACTTCGGGATCGTTGCGGATTTCGTCCACCGTGCCGGTGGCGATGACGCGGCCATAGACAAGGACCGAAATGCGGTCGGCGAGCGCGAAGACGGCATCCATGTCGTGCTCGACCAGAAGGATCGGCGCTTCGTGGCGCAGGCCGTTGAGGAATTTCGTCAGGCTCTTCGAGCCTTCGGGCCCCATGCCAGCCATAGGCTCGTCGAACAGAAAGGCCTTCGACCCAAGCGCCAGCGCAATGGCGATTTCAAGCTGTCGGCGTTCGCCATGCGACAGCTCGGCGGCTGGCACATAAGCGCGCCCGGCGAGGCCGACCCGCTCCAGCATCGCCATAGCCGGTTCGGTCAGGCTCTTGTCGCTCATGACTGGACGAAAGAAACGAAAGCTCGTTCCCTGGCGTGCCTGCACCGCCAGCATGACGTTACGCAGGGCGGAAAACTCCTGCGCCAGCGACGAAATCTGGAAGCTGCGGCCGAGGCCGAACCGCGCACGCGCCGCCATATCGAGTCCGGCCATATCCTGGCCAAGGAAACGAATGCTGCCGCTGTCGGGCCGCAGCGATCCCGAGATCTGGTGGATCAGCGTGCTTTTGCCCGCGCCATTGGGCCCGATCAGCGCATGGATTTCGCCCGGCCTGAGATCGAGGCTAACGCCGTCTGTGGCCTTCAACGCGCCGAAGGTTTTCTTGAGGTCGCGGATTTCGAGGACCGGCTCAGCCATGACGTGCCTTTCCAGCCAGCAGGCCAAGCAGGCCACCGCGCGCAAACAAAACGACGCCGAGCAGGATCAGGCCAAGGAAGAACTGCCAACGCTCGGTGATGCCGCCGAGCGCGAATTCGAACAACACGTAGAGCATGGCACCCGCGACCGGGCCGAACAGTCGGCCCTTGCCGCCGAGGATGATCAAAACGATGAGCTCGCCCGACATGTGCCAGGACAGCATCGAGGGGCTGACGAAGCGGTTGAGGTCGGCAAACAGCGCACCGGCCAACCCGGTGACCATGGCCGAAATGGCGAAGGCAACGAGCCTGATGTTGAAGGGCGCGATGCCGACGGCGGAAAGCCTGGTCGCGTTCTGCCGCGCTGCCTGCAATGCGGCGCCGAAGCGCGAGCCACGCAGAAGCCAAAACAGGCCAAGTGCTGCCATCAGCACGACATAGCAGATCAGGAAATAGGGCAGGGGCTGTGCCGTGTTGATGCCGGGAAAGGTGTTGCGGACATAGATCGACAGCCCGTCCTCGCCGCCATAGGCCGGCCAGGAAATGGCGAAGTAGTAGATCATCTGCGCGAAGGCGAGGGTGATCATGATGAAATAAACGCCCGTCGTGCGCAGGCTGATCACCCCGATCGGCAAGGCGACAAGACCGCAGACCATGATCGCCACCAGCCAGATCACCGGCATCGACGTCGAGCCTTGGAGGCCGAAGAATAGCGGTTCGGCGTTGAAGGCGTGGGTCGCAAGGATGCCGGCAGCATAGCCGCCAAGACCGAAGAAGGCGGCGTGGCCGAAGGACACCAGCCCACCGAGACCGAGGGCGATGTTGAGCCCGACGGCGGCGAGCGCGAGGATGGCGATACGCGTGGCAAGCGTGACGTAGAATTGCTCGCCCATGGCTGTCGCACCGAGCGGGATTGCCAGCAACAGGAGCGCCAGCAGAATGTTGACGATGGTTTCGCGGCTCATGGCGACCCTCACGACTGTGCTGCAAACAGGCCGCTCGGCCTGAAAGCGAGGATCAGGGCCATGACGATGTAGATCAGCATGGAGGCGAGCGAGGCACCGATCAGTCCGGCCTGTGCCGCCGGCATCATCAACGCCAGCGCCTTGGGCAACAGGAAACGGCCCATCGTGTCGACGAGGCCGACGAGGATGGCGCCAAACAGCGCGCCCTTGATCGAGCCGATGCCACCGATGACGATGACGACGAAGGCGAGGATGAGCGCTGGCTCGCCCATGCCGACCTGCACCGATTGCAGCGCGCCGACAAGAGCGCCGGCAAGGCCGGCAAGGGCGGCACCAAGCGCGAAAACGACGGTGTAGAGGGTGCGGATGTCGACACCAAGGGCCGCGATCATCTCGCGGTCCGATTCACCCGCGCGGATGCGCATGCCGAGCCGGGTACGAGAGATCAGCAGATAGAGCCCGACAGCAACCACGATGCCCACACCGATGATGGCGAGACGATAGAGCTGGTACTGGCCGCCGCCGGGCAGGGGCACAGCACCTTGCAGCAGCGGCGGGATGTCGAGATAGAGCGGGAACGAGCCGAACAGCCAGCGCGTGCCTTCCGAAAAGATCAGGATCAACGCAAAGGTCGCCAGCACCTGGTCGAGATGGTCGCGCTCATAAAGCCTGCGGATGACCAGAATTTCCATGATCGCGCCGGCGGCTGCCGCAGCTATCAGGCTCGCCACAAGGCCGATCCAGAACGAGCCGGTGGCAGCAGCGACGGCGGCACAGGCAAAGGCGCCGACCATATAGAGCGAGCCATGGGCGAGGTTGATCAGGCCCATGACGCCGAAGATCAGCGTCAGGCCGGCGGCCATCAGGAACAGCATCACCCCGAGCTGCAGCCCGTTGAGAATTTGCTCGAGGAGCAGTGCTATGGACAAAGGTACACTTTCGCGGGCTGGATTTAAGGATGCGACGAAGGCGCCTCCCTCTCCCCGTTTTCGGGGAGAGGGTAAGGGTGAGGGGCAGCTCTGGACTTGTGGACGTATCCACGACCCCTCATCCGCCTGCCTGCACCTTCTCCCCGCATGCGGGGAGTAAGGAAGCTCACATCTTGCACTGGTCGGCGTAGGCGTCCTTGTGGTCTTCGAAGGCGGTGGCGATGATCTTGTTGGTCAAGACGTCGCCTTCCTTCACCACTTCGCGAACATAGATGTTCTGGACCGGGTGGTTGTTGGTGTTGAAGGTGAACTCGCCGCGTACCGACTTGAAGTCGGCGGTCTTGAGGGCCGCGCGGAACGCGTCCTTGTCCTTGACGCTTGCCTTGGACAGCGCCGACAGGATCAGGTTCGCGGTATCCCAGCTCTGGGCGGCATAGATCGAGGGCAGGCGGTTGTACTCTGCCTTGAAGGCTTCGACGAACTGCTTGTTGGCCTCGTTGTCGAGGTCCTTGGACCAGCTTGCCGAGTTCTTGACGCCAAGCGCCGCGTCGCCAACCGCAGGCAGAATGTCCTGGTCGAAGGAGAAGCCTGGGCCCATGACCGGGGTGTTCACGCCCGACTGGGCATACTGCTTCATGAAGGAGATGCCCATGCCGCCGGGCAGGAAGAAGAACACCGAATCGGCGCCGGAATCGCGGATCTGGGCGATCTCGGCGGCGTAGTCGGTCTGGCCGACCTGGGTGTAGACCTCACCCGCCAGCTCGCCCTTGTAGTAGCGCTTGAAGCCTGTCAGCGAATCCTTGCCGGCGGGATAGTTCGGGGCGAGGATGAAGGTCTTCTTGTAGTCCTTGTTGGCGTACTGACCCATCGCCTCGTGGAAGTTGTCGTTCTGGTAGGCGACGTTGAAATAGTTCTTGTTGCATTTGGCACCGGCCAGCGCCGAGGGGCCGGCATTGGGCGACAGGTAGATGACGTCCTGTGCCACGGCGTTGGGCACCACGGCCATGGCGAGGTTCGACCAGATGATGCCGGTGAGCAGGTCGACCTTGTCGCTCTGGATCATCTTTTCGGCGAGCTGCACCGCGATCTCGGGCTTCTGGGCATCGTCTTCGATGACCAGCTCGACATCCTTGTTGCCGGATTGCTTCATGGCCAGCGTAAAGGCATCGCGCATGTCGACGCCGAGGCCCGCGCCCCCGCCAGAAAGCGTGGTGATGACGCCGATCTTGACCGGCTCGGCATAGGCCAGGCCGGACGCTGCCAGCGACAAGGCAAACATGCTGGCTGCCAGAATATTCTTCATTTCTCTCTCCCTCCCAGTGTTTTCAATATAGATAAAATAGCTTTAGAGCCGGGTACGAACTTTCCAGAGTTCAGGAAACAGTTCAACCTCCAGCATCTTCTTTAGATACGAAGCGCCCGACGTGCCGCCCGTGCCGCGTTTCATGCCGATGATGCGTTCGACCGTGGTGACGTGGTTGAAGCGCCAGCGCCGGAAGTAATCCTCGAAATCGACCAGCTTCTCGGCCAGTTCGTAAAACATCCAGTAGCGCTGCGGATCGCGGTAGACGGCCTGCCAGGCGACCAGCACTTCTTCGCTTTCGGTACGGGTTTCGCGCCAGTCGGCGCGCTTGGCGTCCGCCCCGACATCGAAGCCGTTGCGGCCAAGCAGCAGGATCGCTTCGTCATAGAGCGATGGCTGGGCGAGCACCGCTTCCAGCTTGGCGCTGAGCTCAGGCTGGTGTGCATGCGGGCGCAGCATGGCCAGGTTGCGGTTGCCGGCCATGAATTCGATGGCGCGATATTGCCACGACTGGAAGCCGGAGGACTGGCCGAGCGAGTCGCGGAACTCGGTGTACTCGCTGGGCGTCATTGTCCTCAGCACGTCCCAGGCACTGTTGAGCTGCTCGAAGATGCGCGATACGCGCGTCAGCATCTTGAACGAAGGCTCGAGCTTGTCGGCGCGGATCGAGCGGATCGCCGAGCCGATCTCGTGCAGGGCCAGCTTCATCCACAGCTCGGAGGTCTGATGCTGGATGATGAACAGCATCTCGTCGTGAGCGGTCGAAAGCGGCGCCTGGGCGTCGAGGATTTTTTCGAGGTGCAAATAGTCGCTGTAGGACATGCGGTCCTTGAACGACATCTGCGCGCCCTCGGTGGAGGGATCGTATGGCTTGCTCAATTCATCTTCTCCGCGCGCAGCCGGAAGCGCTGGATCTTGCCGGTCTGGGTCTTGGGCAGGGCGTCGATGAACTTCACCGATCGGGGGTACTTATAGGGCGCGATCGTTGCTTTGACATGGTCCTGCAGGCGTTTGATGGTCTCGGCATCCGCGGCCACGCCTTGCACCAGCACGACATAGGCTTCGACGATCTGGCCGCGCTCGCCATCCTCGGCACCGATGACTGCGCATTCGGCGACTTCAGGATGCGCAAACAGCGCCGCCTCGACCTCTGGACCGGCGATATTGTAGCCGGCACTGACGATCATGTCGTCGGAACGGGCGGCAAAATGGAAAAAGCCGTCCGCGTCCTGGTAGAAGGCGTCGCCTGTCACGTTCCAGCCATCGCGGACATATTCAAGCTGACGGTCGTCGGCCATGTAGCGACAGCCGGTTGGACCGCGCACGGCGAGCTTGCCAACCGTGCCGCGCGGCACCTCGTTCATGTCGCTGTCTACGACGCGCGCCTCGTAGCCGCCGACCGGCTTGCCGGTCGAGGCAGGTTTCATGTCCTCGAAGCGGTTGGAGATGAAGATGTGCAGCATCTCGGTTGCGCCGATGCCGTCGAGGATCGGCTTGCCGGTCTTTGCCAGCCACTCCTCGTACACCGGTGCCGGCAAGGTTTCGCCGGCCGAGACTGCGACGCGCAGCGACGAAAGGTCCGCACCTTCATCCATCGCCTTCAGCATCGCCCGATAGGCGGTCGGAGCGGTAAACGAAATCGTCGCCTTATAGGTCTCGATGATATGGACCATGTTCGGCGGCGTCGCCTGCTCGAGCAAGGTCGCTGCCGCACCAAAGCGCAGCGGGAAGATGGCAAGGCCGCCGAGACCGAAGGTGAAGGCCAGCGGTGGCGAGCCGACGAAAACATCGTCCGACGTGACCGCAAGCACTTCCTTGGCATAGGCGTCGGCGATGATCAGCAGATCGCGATGGAAATGCATCGTCGCCTTCGGCACGCCCGTCGTGCCCGAGGTGAAGCCAAGCAGGGCGACATCGTCACGGCCGGTCTTGACCGCTTCGAAGATCACGGACTTGTCGAGCGCTACGCGATCAAGTTCGGCATCGTGGTTGGCGGTGCCGTCGAAACCGATGACCTTTGTGAGGAACGGGCTGTCCTTGGCGCAGGCGATCATCTCGTCCATCAGACGCGTGTCGCAGAGCGCGATGGTGATCTCGGCCTTGTCGACGATCTTGGTGAGTTCGCCGGCGCGCAGCATCGGCATGGTATTTACGACCACAGCACCGGCCTTGGTGGCGGCGAGCCAGCAAGCGACCATGGCCGGGTTGTTGGCTGAGCGGATCAGCACGCGGTTGCCCGGCTTGACGCCGTAATTCTCGACCAGCGCATGGGCGAGGCGGTTGGTCCAGTCGGACAGTTCCTTGTAGGTGCGGCGGCGGCCGTTGCCGATCAGGGCGGTGTGGTCGCCCAGGCCTTTTTCGACCAGCCTGTCGGTCAGTTCGACGCCAGCATTGAGGTATTCTGGATACTCGAAGCCGCCGAGCAGGAAATCCGGCCACTGCTCCTCAGGCGGAAGGTTGTCGCGCGTGAAAGTGTCGATATGCGCTGACGGTCCAAGCATTCTGCAGCTGTCCCCTAGATGCTCATCGCCACGGCGTTGTCGCCATGGGTGTGTTGGAATGCGTAACTTGCGGGGAGGCTTTGCGCCGACGCCGGGCTGGCCGTCCAGCATATGCTGCGGCACCCGTTGCGATCGAAGATGCGACCGCCATTTGGCACAGCGAGACCTCCCACGCTCTCGACTGATGGCGTGAGAATTGCACCAGACTAAAATTATTTCAAGCATAAAGTTTTTAGCCCAGACCCATTGACGGCATCAAGCGTGCTGGCCATTGCTATGGCCCTGAACGTGCCGCCAGGGAGGGTGCAGAGTGCTCGAACATCACATCGCCAATTGGGACAACGCCTACACCAATGGCGCAAACATCGCCGGCGGCGAGCGTTGGCCAGCGGCGTGGGTCGAACCGGCGCAGGCATTTCGTGATGAGCTGTCGGCGGCAGGTCGGGCAAAGCTCGACATCGCCTATGGCGACAAGCTTCGCAACCGTCTCGACCTGTTCATGCCGGAAGGTGCGCCCAAGGGGCTCGTGGTGTTCGTCCATGGCGGCTACTGGATGGCGCTCGACAAGAGCTTCTGGTCACACCTTGCTGCGGGCTCGGTTGCCAGCGGCTATGCTGTAGCGATGCCGTCTTACACGCTGTGCCCGGAAGTCGGCATCAGCAACATCGTCAAGGAAATCGGCGCCGCCATTGCCAAGGCCGCGGAGATGGTCGATGGCCCGATCGTGCTGACAGGCCATTCCGCCGGCGGGCACCTTGTCAGCCGGATGATTTGCGCCAACACGCCGCTTGCGCCCAACGTTCAGCGCCGCATTCGCCATGTCGTGTCGCTCTCAGGCCTGCACGATCTGCGCCCGCTGATGCGAACGGGCATGAACGCGACGCTCAAGGTCGATGAGGCCGAGGCGTTGACCGAGAGCCCCGCACTGCTGCGGCCGATGGACAATGCCCGCATTACTTGCTGGGTCGGCGGCGGCGAGCGTGCGGAATTCCTGCGCCAGAACGCGCTTCTCGCCAATATCTGGACCGGGCTTGGGGCTGCGACCAATGCCGTGGTCGAGCCCGACCGTCACCATTTCAACGTCATTGACGGCCTGGCTGACAAGAACCACGCGCTGACGCGGACCTTGCTCGGCTAACTCTCAACCTCGGACAGGCGAAGTTGCGTGCGGGCGACAAGGTGCGCCCGCCTTGTTCAGATTCCAAGTGTTAGAGCGTCGTTTGCGCGTCCATTCGGACGCACGGCGCTTTAGTGCATGGACTGATACGGGGCGGGTTCGCCGCGCATGTTGACGACCGGCTCGCCTTGCGAGTTCTGCGCAGCCAATCCGGTCGCGACAACCGACACCTTGAACTGGCCTTCGAGCGAGTTGTCGAAAATGGCACCGACGATGATATCGGCATCGTCGCCGACCTCTTCGCGAATGCGGGTGGCTGCTTCATCGACCTCAAACAGCGTCATGTCCATGCCGCCCGAAATCGAGACCAGAACACCCCTGGCGCCCTTCATCGAGTTTTCGTCGAGCAACGGATTGGCGATCGAGGCCTCGGCTGCCTTCCTGGCCCGGTCTTGGCCGCTGCCCACGCCGGTGCCCATCATGGCGCGGCCCATGTCGCGCATCACCGTCTTCACGTCGGCGAAGTCGAGATTGATCAGGCCTTCCTTGGTGATCAGGTTGGTGATGCAGCTGACGCCGGAATAAAGAACCCGGTCGGCCATGCCGAACGCATCCTCAAAGGTCGTCTTTTCCGTCGCGATGCGGAACAGGTTCTGGTTCGGAATGACGATGACCGTATCGGCGGCCTGGCGCAAAAGCTCGATGCCTTGCTCGGCCATCTGCATGCGGCGCTTGCCTTCGAAGGTGAAGGGTTTTGTGACGATCGCAACCGTGAGGATACCGGCTGCACGCGCCGCGCGCGCGATCACAGGTGCAGCACCGGTTCCGGTGCCGCCGCCCATGCCGGCGGTGACGAAGCACATGTGCGTGCCGGCAAGCTGGTCCATGATCTCGTGGATCGATTCTTCAGCCGCGGCCTGGCCGATCTCGGGCAACGAGCCCGCACCCAGGCCTTCGGTCGCCACAGCGCCCAGTTGGACCAACCTTGTGGCCTTCGACATCGTCAGCGCCTGGGCATCGGTATTGGCGGCGATGAACTCGGTGCCTTCCAGGCCCTCGGCGATCATGTTGTTGACGGCGTTGCCGCCGCCGCCACCGACGCCGATAACGGTCAGCTTCGGCCTCATTTCCGAGATTTCAGGTTTCTTGGAAGTGCTCATGGTTCCGTTTCCTGCGCAGCGCCCCTGCCCGAATCGGACTGGCTCAGGGAATCAGATTGATCGGGAAGCTGCAAGGAATAGCCTGCGGATTGCGGCTTTAAACCGGCAAACTCAGATTTTGCAGTGGAAAGGCATGATCGCGGGGTGCGGCACTTTTGGCCGCCCGCACGGCTACGCGGCAGCGCAGCCGTGCGGGCCATCACCTAAAACGACTTTGCCGCCTCATCGATCAGCGCTGCAACCTCTTTGGGATGCGAAGCCAGCGAGGCGTGGCTCGCGTCAAGCGTGATGGTCTTGCGCGTCTTCATGCGGTCGGCCATCCACTGCTCGGTCTCGGGCGGGATCATGTGGTCGCGGCTCGAGACCTGATACCAGCTCGGCTTGCTGTGCCATGCCGCCGGCCCTGACTTGTCCTCAAAGCAGCGCCCCGATATCGGCTTTTGCGTCACCGCCATCACCAAGGCGTCTGTCTCGCTGAGATCCTGGCCGAAGCTCTGGCGGAAGGTGTCTTGGGCGAGCCACAGGAAGCCATCCTTGTCGGGGCGGATGCTGGCGGCACCCGACGGTGGCTCGCGCCGGGCAAAGATGCTACCCAGGCTATCGCCTTCATCGGGTGCGAAAGCGGCGATATAGACCAGCCCGGCAACGTTTGGCGCATGACCGGCACCGGTGATCACCGCTCCGCCATAGGAGTGGCCGACCAGCAGCGTCGGGCCGTCCTGGGCGGCGGCGAGCTTGGTGGTGCGTTCGATGTCGTCGGCCAGCGAGGTCAGCGGGTTCTGTACCGCGGCGAGCTTGTAGCCCTTGGCGTGGAGCAGCGGAATGACGTGACGCCAGTGCGAGGCATCGCCCCATGCGCCGTGGACCAGAACGACATTCTTTACCGATGGCATGACCAGTCTCCTTCTTCGATTGAATTCGAGCCGTTTGCGTCCGGTGGCAGGTCGTCTTTGATGGAAGGACCAAGGCGGCCGTTGCAGCGAGCATCGGCTAATCTGAGCTTGCCTTGTGACGACCAAGCGACACCGAGCCTATTCCCGCGCGATCCCGGCGTCGATGCATTGTCTGGCGCGAGACCGAAACAAAAAAGTGATGCGATCGACGCAGACGGTACCTGTCTGCCTGACAGGCCAAGGTAGTGGTCATTACCATACATTGTGCATATATATGGAGCAAACGGTGATGGAGCCTGCGACGTCATGACAACAACCTGGTCCCCCTCTGTCTCGAAGGCCGGCGGGCCGCTCTATCTGGCAATTGCAGACGCCCTTTCGACTGATATCGCGGCGGGCCGGCTGCCTGCCGGGTTTCGGTTGCCGCCCCAGCGCACGCTCGCCGACCAGCTCGGCATCGACTTCACTACGGTAAGCCGTGCCTATGCCGAGGCGCGCAAGCGCGGGCTGGTCGAGGGACGCGTCGGCCAGGGCACCTATGTCCGGGCACAACGTCCGGTAGGTGCGTCGGCTGCGGTCACCGGCATCATCGACATGAGCATGAACCTGCCACCGCGTTTCAATGATCCCGAACTTGCGGCGAAGATGTGGGACGGCATCACTGAACTCAGAGCCGGCGACGGGCTCGACCTTCTGATGCGTTACCAGGAGGCCGGGGGCACGTCGCGCGACAGAGCTGCCGGGGCCATGTGGCTCGCGCCGCGCCTGGGCGACATCGGCCCCGGCCGCTTGATGGTCTGTCCCGGCGCCCAAGGCGCGCTGCTGGCGCTGATCGGGGCGCTGGCGGCCCCTGGCGAGACGATCTGTGCCGAGGCACTGACCTATCCCGGCCTGCTGGCCGTTGCCGAACATCAGCGTATCGCTGTCGCCGCTGTCGCGATGGACGCGCAAGGCCTTGTTCCAGACGCGTTTGAGGAAATCTGCCGCGAACGCGCGCCGAAACTGCTTTATTGCACACCGACGCTGCACAACCCGACAACAGCGACGCTATCGCTTGCCCGGCGCGAGCGCATCGTTTCGATCGCGCGCCAGTACAATGTGCTGATCGTCGAGGACGACGCCTACGGCGCCCTGCCAGTCCATCCGGTGGCCACCTTGGCGGCACTTGCGCCCGACATCGTCTACCACATCGCTGGCCTCGCCAAATGCGTGGCGCCGGCGTTGCGCATTGCCTATGTGGTGGTCCCGCAAGGGCGCACCACAGCCCATCTGGCGGGCGCGATCCGCGCCACGGCTGGCATGGCCTCGCCGCTGACTGCGGCTGTCGCCACGCGTTGGATAGAAAGTGGCGTTGCCCTCTCCGTCCTGGCAGCGATCAGGGCCGAGGCAAGGCAGCGCCAGGCCATAGTCTCGAAAGTTCTGCCGGCAAAGCTGGTCCAGGCCAACCCCGAGGGCTTTCACGTTTGGCTCAAGCTTCCCGGTCATTGGAATCGCAGCGATTTTGCCGCGCGCTTGCGCTCGGCCGGGATTGGCGTCGTCACCAGCGACGCCTTTTCAGTCGCAGGTCCGGCGCCTGAAGCCGTGCGGCTTGGGCTGGGCGCTGCCCCCGATCACGCGTCGCTTTCAGCAAGCCTGGAGATCGTCGCCGATCTGCTTTCTCAGCAGTCGACCATGTCGCCCATGGTGGTGTAGCGCTGGCCAAAATGATCAGCGTTTAACCTGCAGCTCGTAGGTGAATTCATCGCTTGATCGTCCTTTGAAATGATCCGCATTTCTTTTCAGTCCGATCTGTCGGAAATGCAGGGATTCCAGGAGCTTTCTGGAAGCTACATTGAGCGTATCGATCTCCGCCACGAACCGCGCGAGGTTGTGGACTAAGACGAGATGATCCATGACGGCAATGCACGCCTCCCGTGCGATGCCTTGCCGACGGTTTGGCGCGAAGGTCTGATAGGCGAGCATGGCCGAACGCTCGGTGATGTCGATGGTGGCCTGGACCGAACAGACCAGAGCGCCATCCTTTTGGGCCCTTCCGAACCAGTTCAGCCATATCTGATTGACAGGGGCGTTGGTCAGGACATGACGGTAACGTTCAGCCAGTTTTTCGATACTGGCCGGAGGATCTTGCGGTACATGGACATAAAGTTCGGGGTCATTGAGGTGCTCAAAGCAAAGCTCGGCATGCTCGATCCGTAGTGGCTCAAGAATGAGCCGTGACGTCTCGATCACGATCCCCGCATCTGGATGCTCGTTCAACCTCTGTCCTCCGGTACACTGCGCTATTCTTTAAAGCGCAGGGACCCTACTGGCCGGCATCGGCCCGCCGAAACGCTCGATCCGGCCCATCCCAAGGATTTCACTGAGCGAGGTCTCATCGCTGACACGACGGAACATGCCTGGCGACATCCATGGGGCGTGTCCGTCGACATTCGGTGCGCCGCGCCCGGTGCGGACGTCGTCGATCCACAGCGTACGGGTTTCAAGCGAGATGCGGGTCAGGCCGGTCGAGTTCGGCACGCCGGCATGGGCATGCGCGCTGGAAAACGCGATGATCTCGCCCGGTGAAATGACCACGGGCGTCGCGTCTGTGACTTCCAGCTCTTCGGTCAGATGCGGGATCGCCGAATCCGCATCGACGGCGTTGCGCCCGCCGGCTTTTGATCGCTCCAACAGCGCGGCAAGGTCGAAGTCGGCGCTGGTGTTGGCCACCGGACGATCCCAGAGCGACGGATAGATCGCAAAGGTGCGGCCTTCGGTGATGTCGTAGATCGGCGCCCACCAGTTGGTCTGGGCGTAAAGATTTGAGCCCCAGGTATCGCGGTGGAAGGCGATGGTCGCGGTGGTGCGCGCACGCGGAACAACAGCCCCGCGGTCCTGATGCGGCTGGAACCTGAGATAGAGGCTGTCGCGGGCAAGCCCGTCCGCATCCAGGCCGATTGCCTCAAACAGCTCGCGCCACAGGCGCTTGACCTCGGGCGAACGCGCGAAGTCGCGTTGGCGTTGCGCAAAGCTCTCGGTCTGCTCCTGATGCGACAGGTGCTTGTGGATCTCGATCGGCACGAAGGGCGCGAACGCGTCTTCGAGGAATGCCTGGGTGAACGCTGCGAGCTCGCGCATCGGCTTCAGCTGGCCGAAGCGAAGCACATCGCCGGCATAGATCTTGTCATGAAAAACGCGCTGGTCGAGCGCCCGGGCGACATCGGTGTACATGCTATTTTCCATAATCGGGGGTTCAGACGGTCAGGCCAGCGATGCCCATCAGGAAGCGGAACAGATAAGCGATCACGCCAAGCCCCAGCACGCTGGCGGCCCAGATGAGGACCAGCCAGCCGACCCGCTTCGGCCAGGAAGGCGGCGCTTCGGAGGGGATTGCCATCAGTGATAACCCTCACCTGCTTTCACCTTGCCGCGGAACACGTAGTAGGACCAGGCGGTGTAGGCCAAGATGAAGGGAATGATGAACAGCGCGCCGACCAGCGTGAAGCCCATGCTTTGGGCCGGTGCCGCTGCCTCGCGGATCGTGATGTCCGGCGGGATGATGTTCGGCCACAGGCTGATGCCAAGCCCGCTATAGCCGAGAAACAGCACGAACAAAGCAAGCAGGAACGGCGCGACATGTGGCGTACCTTGCAGCGAGCGCAGGATCAGCCAGCTGCTGACCAGCACAAGCACCGGCACCGGCGAGAAGAAGACGATGTTGGGGAAGCTGAACCAACGCTCGGCGATGTCTGGGTGGGCAAAAGGTGTCCACAGGCTGACGATGCCGATGACGGCGAGCAGGATGAGCGTGATCGGCCGCGCCAGTGCCACCATGCGATCGTAGAGCGCGCCTTCGGTCTTGATGATCAGCCAGGTGCTGCCGAGCAGCGCGTAGGCGACGATCAAGCCGAGCCCGGTGAATAGGCTGAAAGGTGTGATCCAGTCCAGTGCGCCGCCCGTATAGGAGCCATTTTCCATCGGAAAACCGTTGAGGAACGCGCCGAGCGACACGCCCTGGAAGAAGGTCGCGACATAAGAGCCGCCGGTAAAGGCCTTGTCCCAGAACGGCTTGTGGTGCTCGTCGGCCTTGAAGCGGAACTCGAAGGCGACGCCGCGCCAGATCAGACCGAGCAGCATCAGCACCAGCGGCAGATAAAGTGCGCTGAGGATGGTGGCATAGGCGAGCGGGAAGACCGCCATCATCGCGGCCCCGCCGAGCACCAGCCAGGTCTCGTTGCCGTCCCACACCGGGGCGACGGTGTTGACCATGGTGTCGCGGTCCTCGCGGTCGCGGACGAAGGGGAACAGGATGCCGATGCCGAGATCGAAACCGTCCATGATGACATACATCATTAGGCCGAAGGCAATGATGACAGCCCAGATTACGGGAAGATCGATGCCCATGGTTTCAGCCTTTCCTGTGCTGGTGGGTCGGCGCAGACATGTCCATGTGCTCCGACGCGGCGGACAGCGGACGCGAGGGGCGTCCTGAGCCAAGTGGTTCGCCTTCGATGGGCTCGCCTTCGTCGTCTTCCGGACCTTTGGCGACCAGCTTCAGCATGTAGCTGGTGCCGATGCCGAAGACGAAAAAGTAGACCACGATGAAGACGATGAGCGTGGTGCTCATGGCCAGTGCAGAATGGTTCGACACGGCGTCCTTGGTGCGCATCACACCGTAGACGATCCAGGGTTGGCGGCCGATTTCGGTGGTGAACCAGCCAGCAAGAATGGCGATCAAGCCCGTTGGCCCCATCACGGCGGCGAAGCGAAGGAACCGGGTCGTCTCAAACATCTTGCCCCGCCACCTGAGCCACAGCCCCCAGACGCTGAGCAGCAGCATCAGCATGCCGAGGCCCACCATGATGCGGAAGCTCCAGAACACGATCGTCGCGTTCGGCCGGTCTTCCTTGGCGAACTCCTTGAGGCCGGGGAACTGGCCGTTCAAATCGTGGGTAAGGATAAGGCTGCCAAGATACGGGACCTTCACCGCAAAACGCGTCGTCTCGGCTTCCATGTCCGGCCAGCCAAACAGTGTCAGCGGTATGGATTCGCCCGGCTTGTTTTCCCAATGGCCCTCAAGGGCTGCGATCTTGGCGGGCTGGTGCTTCAGCGTGTTGAGGCCGTGCAGATCGCCGATGAAGATCTGGATGGGTGCTGAGACGAGCAGCATCCACATCGCCATCGACAGCATTGTGCGGACGCGACGATTGTCATTGCCGCGCAGCAGATGCCAGGCGCCCGAGGCGCCGACGAACAGTGCGGTCGCAAGGAATGCAGCTACCGTCATGTGCGCCAGGCGGTAGGGGAAGGATGGATTGAAGATCACCTCGAACCAGTTCACTGGCACGACGATGCCATTGATGATCTCAAAGCCCTGCGGGGTCTGCATCCAGCTGTTGGAAGCGAGAATCCATGTCGCCGAGATCAGCGTGCCAAGCGCCACCATCAGTGTCGCGAAAAAATGCAGTCCTGGCCCGACCTTGTTCCAGCCAAACAGCATGACGCCGAGAAAGCCGGCCTCGAGGAAGAAGGCGGTGAGCACTTCATAGGCGAGCAAGGGGCCTGTGACGGAGCCGGCAAAAGCCGAGAAATAACTCCAGTTGGTGCCGAACTGGTAGGCCATGACCAGGCCCGAGACGACGCCCATGGCGAAGTTGACGGCGAAGATCTTCGACCAGAAATGGTAGAGGTCGCGATAGACCGTGTCGCGCTTCCACAACCACAGACCTTCCAGCACAGCGAGGTAACTTGCGAGGCCGATGGTGATTGCGGGGAAGATGATGTGGAAGGAGATGGTAAAGCCGAACTGTATGCGGGCCAGTTCGAGTGCTGTCAGGCCGAACATTGAAGACCTCTCTTGCATGCACAATCGGCTTGCGCGCGATTGGTGGTCTAGGCTGATACTCGTCAGGTATTGCTCACGCCCTGCAATAGACGCCCATCTTGATCCGCGCAGCGCGCAAAGTCGACGCACCCCCACTGACATTTTGCCCCATGCGGCGGACCGGCACAGGATGAGCGACCTGTTTCCATACAATTCGTCCATTCAATGATAATTGATAGGAGTGTATGCGGATTATATGCATATCTGTCTTGCCGACAAGGGAGAAGCGCCCTATGTGTGAGCACGATAGAGCGCCTTGCCTTGTGGCGCTGCCCGCGTGTTCGCGACCCGCCAAAGGAGGCGCGTATGTCACAGTCCAGATATAAGGCGGAAGGGTTCACCCCGACCGACAACCCGATGAAAACCGGCATTCAGGGACTTTGCCCTCGCTGCCAGATGGGTCATCTGTTCTCAGGGTTTCTGAAGCTCGCGCCGAGCTGCGAAGTCTGCGGTCTAGACTATTCTTTCGCCGACCCCGCCGACGGTCCGGCCTTCTTCGCCATGACCATTGCTGCTGTGCCCGCACTCGCTTTCGGGGTCTGGCTCCAGATGGAATTTGGCCTGCCGCTTTGGGGACATCTGTTCATCACCTTGCCGCTCACCGTGCTGAGCTGCATGGCTTTGCTTCGGCCGCTCAAGGGCTGGCTGGTGTGCTCGCAATATTTCCACAAGGCCGAGGAAGGCTCGATCGACTTCGATTGGCACGCCAAGGCCAAGGGCAAGCAGCAGAACGGCGAGACGCCGGCTGCCTGATCAGGCGCCTGGCCGTATGGCCGCCTCGACGAAAGCCGAGACGGCCTCGACATAGTGCTCGATGGTCGTGCCGCGCTTGCGGTACTTGGCCCGCTTCACATACCAGTCCTGCAATAGCGGCTTGATCAGCGACGCCGTCAGCTCGATGTCGGCGACGGCGAACTGGCCGCTGGCCATCCCTTGCCGCAGCACTGCGGCAAATATCTCCTCGGTCGCGGCCTCGCTGTCGACCGCCATCCGGCGTTCGGCGGCCGGGAACGACTTCGCTTCCATATAGGCAAAGACGAACCAGGGCTGCATCGCCTCGGTCAGGCGGATATGTGTCTCGATCAGCCATTTGAGATGGCCAAGCGGATCGTCGGCGATCCCCTCCGGCACAGTCCCCAGCACCTCATTCACCGTTGTCGACACCTCGCCCAGGATCATCGACAGCAGCGTCGTCTTGTTGTCGAAGTAGGAATAGAGCCCGCCCATGCTGAGACCGGACGCTTGCGCCAGGTCGCGCAGGCTGGTGGCGTGGAAGCCCTGCTTGTTCGACAGCTTCAGCGTAGCCTCGATGATGCGCGCGAGATTGGCAACGGCGACATGCGGCTTCTGCACGCGCACGGTGTCGCGATGCCGTTCGAGGATGCGCGCGCATAGCGCCTCCGTCGAAAATGCCGCCGTCCACTGTCTGTGCCCTGCGAAGTTCAATCTGGCTCCTGTCGTCCGCGACATGCTTGTGCCGCATCATCCGTGCCGAGATATCAGCAAATGCACAGTTGCAAAAGGGGAGGCGGGCGAATAAAGAAAACGAGCGCTCGCTCGATTTCTGAGGTAATCACTGATGCTGTTCGACGATCTCAAGGGGAAATCCGCCCTCATCACCGGAGCCTCCGGCGGGCTCGGCCTGCATTTCGCCGAACTGCTCGCAAGCCAAGGTGTTGCCGTCACGCTCGCGGCGCGCCGCAGCGAGGCGCTGAACGAAGCTTGTAGGAGCATCGTTGCATCAGGCGGCCAAGCCAGCGCCATCCAGATGGACGTGACCGACAGCACGTCCGTGGCTGCAGCACTTGCGGGCTTAAGCTTCGACATACTGATCAACAATGCCGGCATTTCAGGCGCATCCCGCGCGCTCGATCTCGATGAGGCCGAATGGGACCGGGTGCTCGACACCAACCTCAAGGGTGTGTTTGTCGTTGCCCAGGCGGTCGCGCGCGGCATGAAGGCTTCGGGTCGGGGCGGCGCGGTCGTCAATATCGCCTCGATCCTCGGCCACCGTGTCGCCGGCAGTCTCAGCGCCTATGCCGCCTCCAAGGCAGGCGTGATCCAGCTGACCAAGGCTTTGGCGCTCGAATGGGCGCGCGAGGGCATTCGCGTCAACGCGCTGTGCCCCGGCTATATCGAGACCGACATCAACCGCGAGTTCTTTACCTCTGCTGCTGGGCTTGACCTCATCAAGCGCATCCCGCAGCGCCGGCTCGGCCAGCCGGGAGAGCTCGACGGCGCTTTGCTTTTACTCGCTTCCGCCGCCGGCAGCTACATCACCGGCTCGTCGATCGAGGTCGATGGCGGCCATCTCGTTTCATCCCTGTGAGTGCCGTCATGAATTTCGACATCCCCGCCCGCGTTGAAGACTATCGCTACCGCATCGCCGATTTTGTGGCGCGCGAGATCCTGCCGGTGGAGGCCGACAAGGCGTCCTATGACGAGCATGGCAACATCGCCCTGCCGCTGCTCGAGACACTTCGGGCCAAGGCCAGGGCCGCCGGCCTGTGGTGCCTCCAGCTCAAGCCGGAGACCGGTGGTGCTGGCCTCGGCAAGATGGGCATGGCAGTCTGCTACGAGGAGATGAACCGCTCGATCTTCGGCCCGGTCGTCTTCAATTCGGCAGCACCCGACGACGGCAACATGATGGTGCTGGAAGCGCTCGGAACGCCTGAGCAAAAGGAAAAATGGCTGAAGCCTATCGTCGAAGGCAAGGTGCGCTCGGCCTTCGCCATGACCGAGCCGCATCCCGGCGGCGGCTCCGATCCGTCGATGATGCTGACACGGGCTGAAAAGCGCGGCGACAAATATGTCGTCACTGGCCGCAAGTGGTTCATCACAGGGGCGGAAGACGCCAGCCACTTCATCCTGATCGCCCGGACCTCCGATGATCCGCGCAACGGACTTTCGGCGCTGATGTTCCACAAGGATCAGCCCGGCTGGCAGATCACGCGCCGCATCGAGATCATGGGCCCGGAGGAACATGGCGGCCATTGCGAGCTGGAGTTCGACGGGCTCGAAATCCCCGTCGGAAACCTGCTTGCCGGCGAGGGCAGGGGCATGAAGGTCACCCAGGTCCGTCTCGGACCGGCACGCCTGACCCATTGCATGCGCTGGCTCGGCCTCTCCAAGCGCTGCGTTGAGATCGCGCGCGCCTATGCCGCCGAACGCTACGGCTTTGGTATCAGGCTTGCCGACCGCGAAAGCATCCAGCTCAAGCTCGGCGATCTCGCCATGCGCATCGAGATTGGTCGCATGCTGGTGATGAAGGCGGCGTGGGAACTCGATCGTGGCGGCTTCGCCCGCAAGGAAGTGTCGATGGCCAAGGTGCAGGTCGCCAACGTGCTGCATGACGCCGCCGACGTGGCGATCCAGATCAATGGTGCGCGCGGCTATTCCAAGGACACGGTGCTCGAATGGATCTACCGTTATGCGCGTCAGGCGCGGCTGGTCGATGGTGCCGATGAAGTGCACAAGATGGTGCTGAACCGTTTCCTCAACGAAGAAGGCTCGGACTTCTGGCACTGGAATGTCGAAGGCGAGGCGAAGTCTTGATGGCTGGGGACGACAAGGTTCAGGGCAATGCGGACTTCGATCCGGCGGCGCTGGCAGATTTCCTTGCGGAACGCTTCGGCGCGGGGGAGATGACGTTCGAACGGATTGGCGGCGGCCAGTCCAACCCGACCTATTTCGTCGATTTCGGCGCGCGCCGCATGGTGCTGCGCAAGAAGCCGGCGGGGCCGATCCTGCGCGGCGCGCACGCCATCGACCGCGAATTCCGCGTGCTCGAAGCGCTGGCGCCGACCAACGTGCCGGTGCCGAAGCCGGTGCTCTATCATGACGGCGACACCCCGCTTGGCACGCCATTCTACCTGATGGAACGCCTCGAAGGCCGCGTCTTCCATGACTGCTCGCTTCCAGGCCTGTCGCCCGACGAGCGGCGCGGCATTTATCTCGGCATGGCCGAGGCGATGGCCAAGCTGCATGCGGTGCGCCCGGACGATGTCGGCCTTGGCGACTATGGCAAGCCGGGCAATTATTTCGAACGCCAGATCGGCCGTTGGACCAGACAACTCAGGGAATCACCGAGTGACCGCATCCCGGCACTGGAGGCCGTTGCCGATTGGCTGCCCCAGAACATGCCGGTGGACGATGGGCGCGTGTCGATCGCGCATGGCGATTTCCGGCTCGGCAATCTGTTGTTTCATCCTGAAAAGCCTGAGGTGATCGGCATCCTCGACTGGGAATTGTCGACGCTTGGCCACCCGCTCGCCGATCTCGGCTTCTGCTCGATGACCTGGCATTCCTCGCCCAACGAATATGGCGGCATCCTTGGCCTCGATATTCAGGCGCTTGGCATTCCGAGCCAGCGCGAATTCCTTGACCATTATTTCGCCCATGCGACTCCCACCGCATCGCTCGAACGCTTCCATCTGGTCTTTTCGCTGTTTCGTTTTGCCGTGATCTTTGTCGGCATCGCCGATCGGGCGCGCGCCGGCAACGCGGCTGCAACCGATGCCGCCGATGTTGCGCCTTTGGCTGGCCGATTTGCTGCGCGTGCCATGGAAATCATCGACGGCGCCCGCCCCTGGTGAGGCACCATTGAAACGAAAAAAGCCCGCGATTTCGCGGGCTTTTTTGTAGATTTGGCTTGGCTATGCCTTACTGCACCAGCATTCCGGCCGGATCGAAGCCGGGTTTTGCCCGCCTGACGATGTCGGCGGTGATGCGTGCCGAGCCGGCTGACATGGTCCAGCCCATATGGCCATGTCCGACATTAAACACCATGTTGGCAAAGCGTCCGCCGCGACCGAAGATCGGCGTGCCCTCGGGGGTCATTGGCCTGAGGCCGGCCCAATATTGCGGTCGGGCGTAGTCGGCGCCGTTGGGGAAAATGTCGCGAATGGCCGCCAGCATGTGGCGGAAATCCTCGGGCTTGTGCGAGCGGTCGAAGCCGGCGAATTCGGCGGTCGCGGTCACACGCATCCGGTCGCCGAAGCGGGCATAGGCGACGAGATTGTCCTCATCGACGCCACCCACGGTGGGCGGAAGATTGGTGGCCTCGACCGGCATCGTCACCGAATAGCCCTTGATCGGGTAGACCGGCAGCGACACCCCAAGCCGGCGGGCGAAATCGGGCGCAAAGACACCAAGGCAAAGCACGAATTCATCCGCGGCCACCGAGCCTTTGGAGGTGGTGACGCGGGCGATGCGGTCGCCGCTGGTCTCGAAACCCTTGACCTCGGTGTCGAACATGAACTTGACGCCGAGCTTTTCGGCACAATGGCGGGCGAGGTTTTGGGTGAAGACATGCGCATCGCCGCTGCCGTCGGATGGGCAGTAGACCGCACCGGCGAATTTGTCTTTCACCTTGGCCAATGCCGGGTCGATGCGGGCAGCTTCATCGGGCGAGACGGCGCGCAGTTCCAGCCCTTCCTCAGACAGAATGCGCGTGTTGGCCGAACCCCGCGCGAAGGATTCAGGCTTGCGGTAGAGATAGAGCAGGCCGCCGTCGAGGCCATGATAGTTGACCCCGGTGTCGGTGACGATGCCTTGCAGGCGCTCCTGCGAGTAGCGGCACAGGCGCACCTTGCGCTTGGTGTTGGTGCGCGCCTTTTCGGCCGTGCAATTCATCAGGAATTTCCACGACCACGACCAAAGCCGGGGATCGAGGCTCGGCTTGAAACGCAGCGCCTGGCTGTCGTCGAACAGCGAGCGGAGAAGGATGCGCGGCGCCTTGGGCGACGACCAGGTGTAGGCGTGACCGGGTGCGATAAGCCCGGCATTGGCAAAGCTGGTCTCCCCCGCCGCCTTGGAAAGCCGGTCGATGACCGTCACTTCGTGCCCGTCGCGGGCAAGCTCATAG
The DNA here is from genome assembly GCF_056398585.1 of Aminobacter sp. 01T433. Taxonomy (NCBI): domain Bacteria; kingdom Pseudomonadati; phylum Pseudomonadota; class Alphaproteobacteria; order Hyphomicrobiales; family Phyllobacteriaceae; genus Aminobacter; species Aminobacter sp. 01T433. The sequence continues at coordinate 109,930 of NZ_JBFTPR010000006.1, read as the reverse complement.
GCGGTGGTGACGCCGACAACTCCGGCGCCGAGCACGGCAACGCGCATCCCAATAATCTCCGTGATTATGCCGTTGCCGCTCAGAGAGCGGCGATGACGGCGATCTCGACCGTGAACTGCGGCGCGGCGAGCTTGGATTCGACGGTTGCGCGGGCGGGAGCGTTGTCCTTGGCGACCCAGGCGTCCCACACGGCGTTCATCTCGGCAAAGCCTGCGATGTCGGCGAGCCAGATGGAAGCAGAGAGAACCTTGGTCTTGTCGGTACCGGCCTTGGCCAGCACGGCGTCGATGCGGTCGAGGATGTTCTTGGTCTGGGCGGTGACACTTTCGCCGGCGGCGTCGAGCGCGACCTGTCCCGATACATAGACGGTGTTGCCGTGCACGACGGCCTGGCTCATGCGCGGGCCAACGTCAATTCGGGTGATGTTGCTCATAGTCTCATACTCCAGGTTTGGTTCGATTGCGTCGGCACTATATGTCGACACAAGTGTATCCACAAGAGGATTGTGGACTGCACTTTGTCATGGCATTAGTTCGCCAATGCGAGCCCGCCACGCGGACTCAACCAACAGACAGCCCGACCGAAGACGGAGCGCAGGTGCAAAAGACAGCCAAGCCGAAGAAGACGGGACGCGCCGCCGACAGCGTCGAAAAGGTCTATGACGCAGTCAAGGAACTGGCGGTCGAGTACCGCTTCAAGCCAGGCGAGCGTGTCAATGAGGTCGAGCTGGCGACCAAGCTTGGTGTGTCGCGCACGCCGGTGCGTGAAGCGCTCAACCGGCTGGCACGTGACGGTTTCATGAGTTTTGTGCCCAATCGTGGCTTCTATGCCCGCGACATCACGCCTGAAGGGGTGCGGGAACTGTACGAATTGCGCGCGGCGATCGAACGGGCGGCATTCCGGCTTGCCTGCGAGCGGGGCACCGATGCCGAGCTCGGCGAGACCATCGCGATTTGGCAAAACAACAGCAATCTCGGTCCGACAACCGACTGGGCCAAGGTGGCCGAGGCCGACGAGGCGTTTCACATCGCCATCGTCACCCTGTCCAAGAACGGGCGGATGCTGAACGCGCTGGAAGGCGTCAACTCGCTGATCCGCTTCTTTCGCCGCATCGATCTCGAGAGCAACCGCCGCCGCGGCGGCACCTATGACGAGCACGCGGCGATCATCGACTGCCTCAGGCGCCGCGACGGCGAGGCCGGCGGCGAACTCATCGAACGCCACATCACGTTAAGCTCGGCGCATGCGGTCGAGGTGACCAAGGAGGGGCTGGCCCGGATCTTCTTCGGCCGGCCCGAGTAGCTTTCCGCGGCTTGCATCTGTTGCCGCGAAGCGCTGGAAATGCGCGGCCCAGCAACGAGACTTGCTTGGCGTATTCATCAAAATGCCGTAGTGGGAGGCTCATAAGGCAATTCAGCCCCAACCGTTCGGACCTTTGCGCCAACACGAGATGCAGCAAACCAAGGCACATAGAAAGCCTGCTCCCGGCATTTTGACGGTCGCATTTCTATGCCTGGCCGTGGCATTTGCCATGGTTTGTAGCCCGTTGGCCGATGGCATGGCTGTCGCGTCCGAAATGGCCAAGCCGAGTTCCGGTGGCATGGACGTCCGCGAGCGGCATAGCGCTCCGGCCATTCCCGAGCGCTCATTTGTCGTCGTCGATTGGCGCAGCGTCAAAGCAGTACCCCTTCACGATGATGGCAACTCGGCCTTGTTGCCGCGCAGCATCGAAGTTCCCGAAGCGGTCTTAGACAAGCCGCGAAATGAACTGGTTCTCCAGCTCGTTCTCCGCCCCTCAGGGCCAGGCTACACAGCCCGCGCGCCTCCGGCATTCTCCTGAATTTTATGAATGGCGCGGGCCTCAGGGTCTCGTGCCGCCCGGACTAACAACCATCTTTCGCGCGCCATGACGCCGCGGTGATGGTTTTTGCAGGATCAGATATATGCGGACCTCCCGATGGGTGGTGGTGACATACACCATCATCATTTTGGCCGGCATCATTGCCGCGCTTCCCAACGTTCTGACGGCTAATCAACTGGCGGCCTTGCCGAACTGGTTCCCGAAAAAGCAGGTCACGCTCGGCCTCGACCTCCAGGGCGGTTCGCATCTGGTGCTCGAAGTCGATGCGGCGGCCTTGAAGACCGACCGCTTGCGCTCTTTGCTCGACGACGTCCGCGGCGCCCTGCGCAAGGAGCGGATCAACGCGTCGTCGGCCCGGCTCGCCGGCGATGCCATCGTCATCAACATTGCCGACGATGCCCAGCGCGCGAAAGCGCTGGCCACGCTGCAGTCGCTGGCTGTTCCAGTCAGTGGCCTCGGTCTTGGCGCAGGCAAGCCTGACATTGAGGTCACGACAGCCGACAAGCAGATCAAGGTCGTACTGACCGAGGCTGGCCAGCGCGACAAGCTCGATGCAGCGCTCCAGCAGAGCCTCGAGATCGTTCGCCAGCGCGTCGACCAGGTCGGCGTCGCCGAACCAACGATCCAGCGTGTCGGCAGCGACCGTATGCTCGTGCAGCTCCCGGGCCTGCAAGACCCGACCCGGTTGCGCGAACTGCTTGGCAGCACCGCCAAGATGACGTTCCACATGGTGGCCAACGTCGCCAATGGCGAACCGCTTCCGCGCGGCGTTACCATGATGCCCGACGCCAAGTCTGGCGCTCAATATCCTGTCGAGGACCGCGTCGCGCTCGACGGCGCACGCCTCACCGACGCTCGCGCAGGCTTCGACCAGCGCACCCAGGAACCGCTGGTTTCCTTCCGCTTCGACAGTGTCGGCGCGCGTCAGTTCGCCGAGATCACCGCCGCCAATGTCGGCAAGCCCTTTGCCATCGTGCTCGACGGCAAGGTGCTGTCGGCACCGAACATCCGCGAGCCGATCACTGGTGGTTCGGGCCAGATCAGCGGCAGCTTCAGCGTTGAAGAAACTGTGACGCTTTCAGCACTCCTGCGCGCCGGTGCACTGCCGGCACCGCTGACCGTCATTGAAGAACGCACCGTCGGTCCCGACCTCGGCGGCGACGTCATCAAGATGGGCATCTACACAGGCGTCGCCGGCTTCGTGGCGGTCGTGCTGTTCATGGTCGCGCTCTACGGCACTTGGGGCATGATCGCGAATTTCGCGCTGTTGCTGCACCTGATCCTGACCTTCGGTGTCCTGACCCTGATCGGCGGCACGCTCACGCTGCCTGGCATCGCCGGCATCATCCTGGGCATCGGCTTCGGCGTCGACGCCAACATCCTGATCAACGAACGCATCAGGGAAGAGTCGAAGAAGGGGCTCAGCGCCTTCGCTGCCTTGGACAATGGCTTCAAGCGTGCTTATTCGACCATTGTCGACGCCAACGTGACGTCGCTCATCGCCACCGGCCTGCTGTTCATGTTCGGCTCCGGTCCGGTGCGCGGCTTCGCCATCACCATGTTCCTCGGCACCTGTCTGTCGATGTTCACCGCCGTTTCGGTGACGCGCATCCTGATGGCCGCGGTTGTGCGCCGCAAGCGCTTGAAGACCATCACGATCGAACCGCTGGTCCGCTTCTTCCCGGAGAAGACCTCGATCTCGTTCATGAAGGCCCGGTACCTCGGCATCGGCATGTCGATCTTCCTGTCGCTCGCCTCCATTGGCTTGTTTATCAAGCCGGGCCTCAACTACGGCATCGACTTCAAGGGCGGCATCCAGGTCGAGATCGCGACGTCGACACCGGCTGACCTCGCACAACTGCGCAGCACGCTGGGCGGCTTGAACATCGGCGAGGTGGCGCTGCAAGAGATCGGCAGCGACGGCAACGTGCTGATCCGCGTACAGCGTCAGGAAGGCGGCGAGACGGCGCAGACCGCAGCCGTCGACACCATCAAGGCTGCCGTGCAGAAGCTCGATCCAGGCGTGAAATTCGAACGCACCGAAGTGGTGGGTCCGAAGGTCAGCGGCGAGCTGGCGCAGTCCGGCATCCTGGCCGTGGTGCTGGCAGCACTTGCCATGCTGGTCTACATCTGGTGGCGGTTCGAATGGAACTTCGCCATCGGCGCCATTGCCACGCTGGTGCTCGATACCACCAAGATGGTTGGCTTCTTTGCGCTGTTCGGGCTGGACTTCAACCTAACGGCGATCGCGGCCCTGCTGACGATCATCGGCTATTCGGTGAACGACAAGGTGGTGGTCTATGACCGCATGCGCGAGAATTTGCGCCTGTACAAGAAGATGCCGCTGCGCGAGATCATCGACATGAGCATCAACCAGGTGTTCGCGCGTTGTATCTACACCTCTGTCGCCATCCTGCTTTCGATGCTGCCGATGGCGATCTGGGGCGGCAGTGCGGTGGAGAACTTCGCCATTCCGATGGTGTTCGGCGTGTTCATTGCAACGACCTCGTCGATCTTCATCGCAGCACCGATCCTGCTCCTGCTCGGTGACTGGTGGCAGCACCGTCACGCCGGCCGCGACCCCTCGACCGAGGTGGCTGCAAGCAAGGCTTGAACTATTTACCGGAGCCGTTTCATAGCGGCTCCGGTAAAGACCTGCTGGACGCGACGAGAAATCGTCACTTAAAATCGTATGCCGTCAGCACATACAAATTTTTACGCGCGTGGGAGTATGCCTCCCGCGCGACATCCTGGATCGAAACGCGGGCCGCGTCGAAGGCGGCAAGATACCGCGTTTCATTGTCAGCCGTCGCGTGGCTGGCTTCGAGCGCCTGAACCTCGACGAAAAACGAAACCTCGAACGTCCCATCATATCCAAGGAAGCGTATGGCCTTTCTCGCGGCGTCATAGCTGCGGCTTCTGTTCGGGAAAGCGAGGGTCACCAGTTGCTCCAGTGCAGGATCGTTGTGAGGATCGCGTTGCCGAAGGGCGCCAGACACCGGCTGGTCACCGGCGCCTGTTTCATTCCGATTGAAATGGAATGGGGCTCTATTTCTTTGTCTTGAGCAGGAATTCCGAAAGCCGATTGCTCTAGATGAGGCGATTGCGTTCGTGGATATCTCTTGCGCGCCGCCGCTTGCCGACGGTGTCGTTGATATGTCGCCGATCAGCTTCGTCCCTTGGAGGCCGAAGCGGCTTCATCGCCGTTTTCAGGCGCATCACATGGTCCTGATTTGGTGAAGGCGCCTTGAGGGCACCACCCTCGTTGTCCCATCGATCGATAGCCCGATCCATGGTCGTGCGCTGGCGCGCATATCTCGTGAGCCTCTTGCGAAGACTATCGACAGTTGTTGTTCCGTTCTGAAATCGTGCTGTCGCAGTTCCCCGGTCGGGGTCAGGCTGAGAGCCACGTTGCCGGATTTCGGCAAGTAGCCGCCTGATCATGCTCATGTTTTCGGAAGTCAGATAGTTGGAAGACACGGTGTCCTCCTTTCAGTTGGGGCTAGGGCACGATGGCCGCCCTCAATCAGCCGCGCCCTAAGACGAGCGGCCGACAATTGACCCTGCGCCTTTATCCAGGCCGCGTCTACACCGGTCGGCTCACCACAGGTATTTTACCGGATCAGGATCGAAAGCATGACCGGCGGGTCTGACTGGTTTGCGCGAATGGCCGTCTCAATGACGAATTTGGCGGCATACTGGCATGATGATTCTTGCCTCGCCTCCGACATCCGAGCTGCCAAAAGATCCGTTCGAACTCGCCGATGAGGCGTTGCTGGATATCGTCCAGCGGCAGACGATCCGCTATTTCTGGGAAGGTGCTCATCCAGTCAGCGGCCTTGCCCGCGACCGCCAGAAGACCACAGGCGATCGGCCGAATGATCTCGTGGCGATCGGCGGCTCCGGCTTCGGAATCATGGCCATCATCGTTGCGGTGGAGCGGGGCTGGGTCGATCGCGCTGAAGCCCTGCACCGACTGCATCGGATGCTCGACTTGCTCGAGCGTTCGCCGCGCTACCACGGCATGTTCCCGCATTTCATCCACGGCGCTACAGGCGATACGATCCCGTTCCGGCGCAAGGATGACGGGGCCGATCTTGTCGAAACGACGTTCCTGTTTCAGGGGTTGATTTGCGCGCGTGAATATCTGGACGGCCTCGCGGCCGAGGAACAGCGTTTTTGCGATCGGGTGAACGCCCTTCTGGCGCAGGCCGAGTGGGGCTGGTTTGCGCGGAAAGGCAAACTCTACTGGCACTGGAGCCCCAGGCATGGTTGGGCGATGAACAGCCCGATCGAAGGCTGGAACGAGTGCCTGCTTGCATTCGTCTTAGGAGCAGGAGCGTCGCGGCACGCCATTGATCCGGATTGCTACCACGACGGCTTTTCTGGTGGCCCAGCTTTTCATAACGGGCGCGACCACTACGGCATCGCCTTGCCGCTTGGAACGGACTTTGGTGGCCCGCTCTTTTTCGCGCATTATTCCTTTTGCGGGCTCGATCCCAACGGCCTCAATGACCGCTATGCCGACTATTGGGAGCAAAATGTTCGTCACGCGCGGATCAACCATCGCCATTGCGAGCTCAATCCCCATAACCACCAAGGCTACGGCGCCGATTGCTGGGGACTTACCGCATCGCACGGGCCGACGGGCTATATCGCGCATGCTCCGGATAGGGACGTCGGTGTCATCACGCCGAGTGCCGCTCTATCCAGTTTTCCTTATGTACCCGAACAGGCGATGTCGGCTTTGCGCGGTTTCCTGGGCAAGCCAAGGAAACGCATCTGGGGTCGCTTCGGCTTTGTCGACGCGTTTTGCGAAAACCGCAACTGGTACGCCCGGACCTATCTGTCCATCAACCAAGGCCCCATTGTCGCAATGATCGAAAACCATCGAACTGGGCTTTTGTGGAGGCTGTTCATGGGCGCACCGGAAGTTCGTCTTGGCCTGGCCAGGCTGGGTTTCACCGGGCCAGCAACCAAGCGTCCGAGGCGTGAGGCTGCGGGTTTGCTCGCGGTTTCCTAGCCGTTGGCGGCGCGGACCTCGACGTGCAACAGGGCGAGCATTTCATCGAGGTCGGCCCGGTCGGCGATCGAGATGCGCAGCCATTCCGGCAGGCCGTAGTCCTCGTTCGAGCGGATGATGAAGCCCTGCCTGGCAAGCCGCGCCACAGTCGCCTGGGCCCAGCCGGCATAAGCACCGGGCAGGCGAACGAAGGCGAAGTTGGCAGCGCTTGGCGAAATCTCGAAACCGAGCTTGCGCAGTTCGCCTTCGAGATATTCGCGCTCCTCGGCCGTGCGGGCGCGCACGTGCTGGACGAAATCCTGCTCGCCGACAGCAACCGTCGCCGCCACCTGCGCCAGGCCGTTGACGTTGCCGATGCCGCGCACATTGTTCAGCGCCGAGACCACCTCCGGATAGGCATAAGCCCAGCCGGCGCGCGCGGACGCGAGGCCGTAGGCCTTGGAGAAGGTACGTGTGACGATGACGTTGGGATGGCGATCGGCGATCTCGAAGGTAGCGACCGCCTCGGCCGGGTCGACATATTCGGCGTACGCAGCGTCGAGGACCAGAACGATATGCGACGGCAGTTCGCGCGCCAGCCGCGCCACCTCGTCCATCGGCACAACCGAGCCTGTGGGGTTGTTGGGATTGGCGAGGAAAACGACGCGCGTTGCAGGCGTGACGGCGGCCAGAAGCGCGTCGACATCGACGGAGAAGTCGGGCCCAAGCGGTGCTTCGACTGCCTTGGCGCCGAGGCGATAGGCAACGATGGCGAATTGCAGGAAGGAATAGGCGGGAAACAGGATCTCGTCGCCGGCGCGCGCATAGACGCGGCCGACAGCATCCAGAAGTTCCTCCGAGCCGTTGCCGCAAACGATGCGGGCGGGATCGAGATTGAACTGCTTGCCGATGGCCGCACGCATCGTTCCGCAGTTCGGATCGGCATAACGGTAGACATTAGGCGCGGCCTCACGGATTGCCTCGACCACGCCCGGTGCCGATCCGAGCCAGCTTTCGTTGAGCCCGAGATTGACGATGCGTGGCGCACCCGTGGTGTCGATCTTCTTGACGACGGTCAGCGTACGGGCGGACAGGTAAGGCACAGGCAGGGACATTTCATTTCCTCGAAAATAGATCATGAGGGGGCGCTTAGTCGGAGCCGATAAGGATCTTGGTGTAGAGCGAGCGGAAGCGCTTGCGGTCCGCCGGCGGCTCCTTGAAGTGGGTGGCGTAGTAGCCGATCTGCTGGAAATAGGTGATGCGGGCGCGGATCAGGCTTTCGTCCTGGTCGTAGCCCATCACGGCAAAAGCCCTGACGAGCAGCGCCATGCGAAAATCGTCTTGCGCCTGCACCTTGCGGGCAATCAGCGCCGAGCTGCGCGCCCAGTCCCTGATCGCGAGATCGAGCCGGGGGCTGAACGGATCCTCCCTGATCCACACCCCGGTCACCGCATCGAAGAATGCCGGACCGTCAATGACCTCCTGGTCGATGAGTGCTTCAAACGGCTTGCAATTGCGCTGGCGCCATTCCTCGAGCAGGCTGTCGAGCAGGTCCTTCAGGTTCTTGAAGTGGAAGTAGAAACTCCCGCGCGTGACCTTCAGCTGCTTCGACAGGTGGTCGATCTTGACGTTGGCGATGCCCTTCTTTTCCAGCGTCGCTATGGCAGCCGCGATCCACGCCTCGCGTGACAGCGTCTTTCGCGCTGCGGGCTTGCGTTCGGGAACAGGGGCACCAGTTTTCATCGCCGATCGCCCTCTCAGGGAAGGTTGCCAAAGCGCTCCAGCATCAGCGCGAAGAAGCCATCGGCGTCGATACGGCGCAGCACGTTGCAGTTCTTGCGCCGACCGGTGACGTGCCACCAATCGACGACGGTCATGCCGATGGTCTCGGGCGACATCAGCTCGATGGTGACGTTGCACTGCTTCTGTTCGTACAGATGCGGCGCAAGCAGATAGCCGGTGACGCAGGCGTCATGGATCGGGCGGGCTTCGGTGGGGAATTTGTGCGAGCCGTACTGGCGGTAGAAATCGGCCATGTTGGCGGCTTCGATGGCCGAGCGTGTGCCGAGCGCGCGCAGCTTTTGCAGCCATTCCGGCGTCATCTGGGCGGTGTAGGTGCAGTCGATGCCGGCCATGGTGACCGGCACGCCGGAATCGAACACGACCGCCGCCGCATGCGGGTCGACCCAGATGTTGAACTCGGCGGCGGGCGTGGCATTGCCGCCTTCGAAGAAACCGCCGCCCATCAGCACCACTTCACGAATGCGCGGGATGATGCGCGGCTCCATCACCATCGCCATGCCGAGATTGGTCATGGGTCCGAGCGTGCATACGGTGATTTCGCCTTCAGGTGCCGCCATCAGCGTGTCGACCAGGAAATTGACGGCATGCTTGTCCTGCAGCGGCTTTGTCGGCTCGGGCAGAACACAGCCGTCGATGCCGGTCGGGCCATGGACATATTCGGCGGTCTTGAGCGCCTTGACCATCGGACGCGAGCAGCCGGAATAGACCGGCACGTCGGAGCGGCCGGCGAGCTCGGCGATCTGCAGCGCGTTGCGCGAGGTCAGCGCCAGCGGAACGTTGCCGCCGACGGTGGTCAGCGCCACCACTTCGAGTTCGGGCGAACCAAGCGCAAACAAGATGGCAAAGGCGTCGTCCTGGCCAGGATCGGTGTCGATGATGATCTTGCGTGGCGACATGGCACTTTCCCCCGGTTCGATCGCCGGGTAGTTTCCGGCGGCATTGCAAGAATTCTAGTGTCATGCATACAGTACTGTATGTTATTTTCAAGACGGGTTGGGACACCTCCCGTTGGCACATTGGGGAGAAATGAATGGGGCCTCCAGTCGATCCGGTTCCCGCTGGCGACATCCAGCCGAAGAGTGCCGACGTCGTCATCGTCGGTGGCGGCATCATCGGCGTCAGCGCAGCGCTGTTCCTGGCCAGGAAGGGCATCTCGGTCGTCGTCTGCGAGAAGGGCCACGTTGCGGGCGAGCAGTCGAGCCGCAACTGGGGCTGGTGCCGGCGCATGGGCCGCGACCCGCGCGAGCTACCGCTGATCGTTGAGGCGATGAAGATGTGGGGCGGCATCGAGGAGCTGGTCGGCGAAGATGTCGGCTTCCGGCGCACAGGCATCCTTTATCTGTGCCAGGACCAAAGCGATGTCGAACATCATGCCGAGTGGGTGAAAAGTGCCGGCGACTACGCGCTCGACACGAAGATGATCGAGGGCAGGGCGCTGGCCGAGCTGATGCCCGGCGCGCAGAAGACGTTTAGGGCTGCACTGCACACGCCAAGCGACGGCCGCGCCGAGCCGCAGAAGGCCGCGCCCGCGATCGCTCGGGCCGCCCAGCGCGCCGGTGCCCGCATCCTGTTGCGCTGTGCCGTGCGCGAGATCGAGACCGAAGGCGGCCGCGTCTCAGGTGTCGTCACCGAAAATGGCTTGATCCGCGCCAGCACTGTCGTGGTGGCCGGCGGCGCATGGTCAAGCCAGTTGTGCCGTTCCGTTGGTGTCAGGCTGCCGCAGCTTGCCGTGCGCTCGTCGGTGATGCGTACCGGCCCGGTTCAAGGTGGGCCTGATGGCGCTGCCTGGACCGAGGGCTTTGCCTACCGCAAGCGGCTCGACGACGGCTACACCATCGCCAACGGCACCATCAGCTATCATCATGTGAACCCGGACAGCTTCCGCTATTTCACCGATTTCCTGCCGATGCTGTCGCGCGAATGGCGCTCGGTTGGCCTGCGCTTCGGCGATTTGCTCAGTGGTCCCTTCGGGCTTTCACCCAAGCTGGAAGGCGAGGGCAGTGTCTACGAGCGGCATCGCACGCTCGACCCCGCTCCGGCTGCTGGCCCGCTGCAAGCAGCCCGCGCCAATATGGAGAAGGTTTTTCCGGTGTTGAAAGGTGTTCCGACCCTGCAGCGCTGGGCCGGCTTCATCGACGCCACGCCAGATGCAGTGCCGGTAATTTCGCCTGTGAAGTCGCTGCCTGGGCTGGTGATCGCGACTGGCTTTTCCGGTCATGGTTTTGGCATCGGCCCGGCCGCAGGCAGGCTGACAGCCGATCTGGTCACCGGCAACACGCCGCTCGTCGATCCCCAGGCCTTCCGCTACGAGCGCTTCATCGACGGCACCAGGCACCGGCCGACAACAGGGGTGTAGACAGGGCGGAAAGTCTCAGCCGCCGCTGAGGATACGGCTCATCTCTGCCACGGCGGCATCGCGCTGCGGGTCGCTGCCCGCGGCATAAGGCAGGCTGAAGGCCACCGGAATGTCCGGCTCGACGCCATGTCCTTCCAGTCGCACATCGTCGCCGATCACAGCGTCGGAGACCGCCACTTCGAGCAGGCTGTCATCAGGCAGCAGATAGGCACGTCCGGCCAGCAGCGCACCGGCGGTCCGGGAACCTACAAGCGGAATGCCGTTGGTCTTCAGCGCATAGGCGAACAGCTCCAGCCCGCTGCGTGCGCCTCCATCTATGATGCCAACGACAGGCCGCTGCCAGCGTACATTGGCAAGTGTCGCCTCGCCGTCGCGCTGGATGAGCCGGAATGTCGGGGTGTCGCCGACAAAAAGCTCCGCCGCATCGGAGGGGCCGCCACCCCAACGCCCGCGCAGGTCAACGACCATGCCATCTGCGTCCTTGAGCCGACCGTCGCCCAGTTCGCGGGCAACGATGTCGAGGCCCTCAGGTGCCGAAAGGGTCCACAGCCTGACATAGCCGATCCGTTTTCCGTCGCGCTCGGTCACGCTGACGCTGGCTTCGATCGCCTTTTCGAATGTCTTGAGTGGACGCAACTGCTCCACCGCGACCTTGACGGTGATGGGCTCGGCGCCCGCGTTTCGGCGGAGCTTTACCTCGACGGTCTGGCCGACCTTGCCGCGGAACGATGTGATCTCGTGATAGGGCGCGCCATCCACGGCGAGGATTTCGTCGCCGACAAGGATGCCAGCTCGCGCCGCCGGCGACCCGTCATAGACGTCATTGATGAACAGCGAGCCTCTGCCCGGCTGTGCGATCATGCCGATGCCGGGATAAGAAACTTCGCCTTCGGGTGGAAACAGCCGCCGCAAATCGTTGCGGATGGCAAAGCGGAAAATGTCGGCAAGCTCGAAATAGGCGATGGTGTCAGGCTGGAAGCGGCCGGTGTGGGAGGCGCCAAGGCTGGCGAGAACCGTATCGATCGCCTTGCTGACCCGTTCATTGGAGCTGCTGGCATTGAGCGGCGCATCGGCGTCCTCGATTTCATGCCTGACCGCCGTTCCGAACCGCCCAAGCGCCGATGTGTCATGGAAATGGTCGAACACCAGTTCGACGGCGCGATCGAACACCGGCTGGCCCGAACGGGGAGGGTCCTGCGCCATCGCCTGCGCAGGCATGAAAAAGAGCAACGCTGCCAATGCGAAGGAACCGAAGATCCTCATGTCGATTAGCCGTTTCGTTCGCCGATCTGGCCATTATCGCCCGAACCGTTGGCGGAACGAGTCCCTCGGCTCACAACATTCCGTGAGTGCCTCCGTTGATGGGCGCCGGGTAGGTTCCGCCCTATCCGACAGGGCGCCGGCGCATCTGAAAGAGTGGGCCCGGTCCAATGCCCAAAGGTCCGCGTTTCTATCCCGGCAGGTGTTGTGAGCCGGCAGAGCAAAACCGATCATCCTCCCGAAAGCCACAGACAGGGCACCACGCCGCAACAGTTTCGGGAGGACTTTTCATGGCCGGCTTCAATCAGCTCTTCGTTCCAGGACCGACCAACGTTCCGGAGATTGTCCGGCAGGCGATGAACATGCCGATGGAGGACATGCGCGCGCCGGATTATCCTGCCTTCACGCGCGGCCTCTTTACCGATCTGATGAAGGTGTTCCGCAATGAGACCGGCCGCGCATTCATCTTTCCGTCCTCGGGCACCGGTGCCTGGGAGTCGGCGATCACCAACACCTTGAACCCTGGCGACCGCGTGCTGATGTCGCGCTTCGGCCAGTTCTCGCATCTGTGGGTCGACATGGCCGAGCGCTTCGGCCTCGATGTCGACGTCGTCGATGCCGAATGGGGCACGGGCGTTCCGGTCGAGATCTATGCCGAGCGTCTCGCCAAGGACAAGGAACACCGTATCAAGGCGGTCTTCGTCACTCACAATGAAACCGCTACCGGCGTCACCAGCGACGTCGGCGCGGTGCGTGCGGCGCTTACTGCCGCCAAGCACCCCGCACTGCTGTTCGTCGACGGCGTGTCCTCGGTCGGATCGATCGACTTCCGCCAGGAAGAATGGGGCGTCGACTGCGCCGTCTCAGGTTCGCAGAAGGGCTTCATGCTGCCGCCCGGCCTTGGCTTCCTGTCGGTCAGCCAGAAGGCGCTCGCCGCAGCCAAGACCGCCAAGTTCAACCGCTGCTACTTCTCCTTCGAGGACCAAATCCGCGCCAACGATACCGGCTATTTCCCCTACACGCCGGCCGTCCAGCTGCTGCGCGGCCTGCGCGCGGCACTCGACCTGATCCAGGAAGAAGGCCTCGACAACATCTTCGAGCGTCACAATCGGCTGGCAACGGGAGTGCGCAAGGCGGTCGACGCTTGGGGCCTGCGTGTCTGCGCCAAGGAAGCGAAGTGGAACTCCGACACGGTCAGCGCGATCGTGGTTCCCGAGGGCATCGACAGTGCTGAAGTCGTCCGCCGCGCCTTCCACGGCTACCAGACCTCGCTCGGCGTCGGCCTCAACAAGGTTGCCGGCAAGGTCTTCCGCATCGGCCATCTTGGCTGGGTCAACGAAGTGATGATGTGCGGCGCGATCTCGGCGGCTGAAATGTCGCTGCGCGACTGCGGCGTCAAGGTCCAGCCGGGCTCCGGCGTGGGTGCCGCACTAGAGCACTACCGCCTCTCGGCCCAGCCGGCCGTCGCCAAAGCAGCCTGAAGCAGAACAGGGAGGAAACAGATGAGCCATACACTCCACCACCTGCGCAAGCTTCGCCTGCAGCGTAGCGAACTCGCCGTGCCGGGCTCCAACCCGGAGATGATCCGCAAGGCCGCCGATGGTGACGCCGACTACATCTTCCTCGACATCGAGGATGCTGTGGCGCCACCGGACAAGGAGCGCGCACGCAAGAACATCATCCAGGCGCTCAACGAGATCGACTGGCGCGCCAAGGGCAAGACCATTTCGGTCCGCATCAACGGCCTCGACACCCATTACATGTACCGCGACGTGGTCGATGTGATGGAGCAGGCGGGCGACAAGCTCGACACCATCCTGGTGCCCAAGGTCGGCGTTCCCGCCGACCTCTATATGGTCGACGCCATGGTCACCCAGATCGAGACGGCCAAGGGTTTCAAGAACCGCGTCGGTCTGGAAGCCCTGATCGAGACCGCACTCGGCATGGCGAATGTCGAAGCCATTGCCGCCTATGGCGGGCGGCTCGAGGCGATGCATTTCGGCGTCGCCGACTATGCCGCGAGCTGCAAGGCGCGCACCGTCAGCATCGGCGGCCTCAACCCCGACTATCCCGGCGACCAGTGGCATGCAGCCCTGTCGCGGATGACGGTCGCCTGCCGCGCCTACGGCCTGCGCCCGATCGACGGTCCGTTCGGCGATTTCTCCGATCCTGAAGGTTACATCGCCGGCGCAAAACGGGCGGCGGCGCTGGGCATCGAAGGCAAGTGGGCGATCCATCCCTCGCAGATCGAACTGGCGAATGCCGTGTTTTCGCCGCCGGAAAAGGAAGTCACCCGCGCTCGCCGCATCATCGAAGTGCTCAAGGAAGCCGAGGAGCAGGGCAAGGGCGCCGCGGCCCTCGACGGCAAGATGATCGACGCCGCATCCGAACGCATGGCCCGCAACGTGCTGGTCATGCATGACGCAATCGAGCAGTCGGCGCGCTCGCGCACCGGCCTGCCGAACTGAGGAGGAGTTCGACATGGATATTCATGAATATCAGGCCAAAGAGCTGCTCGCGCGCTATTCGGTGCAGATCCCGCGCGGCGGCCTGGCTTACAGCCCCGAACAGGCGACCTATCGCGCCAGCGAAATCGGCGGCGGCAAATGGGTGGTCAAGGCGCAGATCCATTCCGGCGCGCGTGGCAAGGCCGGCGGCATCCGCATCTGCACCACCGACAACGAGGTCTCCGACGCCGCTGAAGCCATGCTCGGCCGCAAGCTGGTGACGCACCAGACCGGTCCCAAGGGCAAGCTGGTGTCGCGGCTTTATGTCGAAGAAACCGTCGACATCCGCCAGGAGCTCTACCTCGGCATCGTGCTCGATCGTAAGTCGGAGCGCGTCATGATCGTGGCGTCAGCTTCCGGCGGCATGGAGATCGAGGAGATCGCCGAAAAGCAGCCCGACTCGATCATCCGCGCCATCGTCGATCCCGGTGCCGGCATGCAGCAGTTCCAGGCCCGCGAGATCGCCTTTGGCCTTGGCCTCGACAACAGCCTGATCGGCAAGGCCGTCGACACGCTGCTCGGCTGTTACCGCGTCTTCCGCGATTTCGACGCCTCGATGCTGGAGATCAACCCGCTTGTCATCACCAAGGACGGCAATCTGATCGCGCTCGACGCCAAGATGTCGTTCGACGAGAACGCACTTTTCCGCCGTGCCGAGATTTCCGAACTGCGCGACAAGTCGCAGGAAGATCCGCGCGAAACTTTCGCCAGCGACCGTGGCCTGTCTTACGTCGGCCTCGAAGGCAACATTGGCTGCATCATCAACGGTGCCGGTCTCGCCATGGCAACGATGGACATGATCAAGATCGCCGGTGGTGAGCCTGCGAACTTCCTCGACATCGGCGGTGGTGCGTCGCCGGAACGCGTGGCCAAGGCATTCCGTGCCGTCTTGGCCGACAAGAACATCGAGACGATCCTGGTCAACATCTTCGCCGGTATCAACCGCTGCGACTGGGTGGCAGAGGGTGTCATCAAGGCGATCCGCGAGGTTGGCGTCAACGTGCCATTGGTCGTGCGGCTTGCGGGAACCAATGTCGAGGAGGGACGGCGGATCCTCGCCGAGTCGGGCGAAAAGGTGATTGTCGCCGATACGCTCGCCGAGGCAGCCGAGAAATCGGTCGAAGCGATGCGCGCCTACTCGAAATCAAAAAAGAACTAAGGGAGGTCAAAATGGCAGTTCTCTTGAATCGCCGGACGCGCGTCATCGTCCAGGGTCTGACCGGCAAGATCGGCAGTTTCCACGCCGACGACATGAAGCGCTACGGCACCAACGTTGTCGGCGGTGTCACCCCCGGCAAGGGCGGGCTCGTCCACCAGGGCATCCCGGTGTTCAATACGGTCAGGGGCGCTGTGCGCGAGACCGGAGCCGAAGCCTCCATCGTGTTCGTGCCGCCCCCCTTTGCGGCGGACTCGATCATGGAAGCAGCAGAAGCTGGCCTCAAGCTCTGCGTCTGCATCACCGACGGCATCCCCTCGCAGGACATGATGCGGGTCAAGCGCTACATGCGCCGCTTCCGCTATGAAGACCGCATGCGCCTTGTCGGCCCGAACTGCGCCGGTGTCATCACGCCCGGGCAGGCCCTGATGGGCATCATGCCAGGCAACATCTACCTGCCGGGCCGGGTCGGCATCGTCGGCCGCTCGGGCACGCTTGGCTACGAGGCTGCCTCGCAGATGAAGGCGCTCGGCATCGGTGTTTCGACCTCGGTCGGCATCGGCGGCGACCCGATCAACGGCTCGTCCTTCAAGGACATCCTCAAGCTGTTCGAGGACGATCCCGATACGGACGCGGTGGTGATGATCGGCGAGATCGGGGGTCCGCAGGAAGCCGAAGCCGCAGAATGGGCCAGGCACAACATGCGCAAGCCGCTTATCGCCTACATCGCCGGTCTTTCGGCGCCCAAGGGCAAGCGCATGGGCCATGCTGGCGCCATCATTTCGGCATTCGGCGAATCCGCCCAGGAAAAGGTCGAGATCCTGCGCGAGGCAGGCGTGACCATCGTGCAGACGCCGGCAGCCTTCGGCCCGACAGTCGCGGGTGTGCTGGAACAGCAAAAGAAGGCCGCCTGACCTGGCCTTCGGGGAGCCGGCGCCGACCGGCTCCCCACTGCCCGACCATCCGATTATCGATGATCCATCACATGATGTGTCGTTTCGAACTGCTAGAGTGCTTGTTGCGCGTCCGTTTTGGGCGTGTGGCATTGCAAGCATGATCAAGGAATTGAAATGAAACCTCGCGTTATCGTCACGCGGCGCTGGCCCGCGGCAGTCGAACAGATCCTGGCAGAGCGCTTCGACACGACCTTCAATCAGGGCGATGCGCCGCTCGGCCCGACTGAGCTCAAGGCGGCGTTCCTGAACTTTGACGCGATCCTGCCGACCGTCAGCGACAAGCTGCCGGCGGCGGTGTTTCCTGACGCTGATGTCCGCACCAAAATCCTTGCCAATTTTGGCGTTGGTTTCAGCCATATCGACACGGATGCGGCGCGTGCCCGTGGCATCGTGGTGACCAACACGCCTGGCGTGTTGACCGACTGCACCGCTGACATCGGCATGAGCCTTTTGCTCTCCGTCGCCAGGCGCGCGGGTGAGGGCGAGCGTCAGTTACGCGCCGGCCAATGGGCCGGCTGGTGCCCGACCCACATGATCGGCACCAAGGTGACCGGC
The DNA here is from genome assembly GCF_056398585.1 of Aminobacter sp. 01T433. Taxonomy (NCBI): domain Bacteria; kingdom Pseudomonadati; phylum Pseudomonadota; class Alphaproteobacteria; order Hyphomicrobiales; family Phyllobacteriaceae; genus Aminobacter; species Aminobacter sp. 01T433. Next base: position 92,474 of record NZ_JBFTPR010000006.1, on the reverse strand, counting down.
AAGACACTCGGCATTATCGGCATGGGTCGCATCGGCAAGGCCATGGCCAAGCGCGCGCATTTCGGCTTCGACATGGATGTCGTCTTCTATAACCGCTCGAAGGTCGATGACGAGGAAACCCGCGCCATGGGTGCGCGCCAGCTCGCGACCATCGAGGACGTGCTGGCGCAATCGGATTTCGTCTCGCTGCATTGCCCCGGCGGTGCCGAGAACCGCCACCTGATCAATGCGGAGCGTCTGGCCGCGATGAGGCGCGGCGCGTACCTCATCAACACGGCGCGCGGCGATGTGGTCGACCAGAAGGCGCTGATCGCAGCGCTCGACCGCGGCACGATCGCCGGTGCTGGTCTCGACGTCTATGACGGCGAGCCGGATGTGCCCGGTGCGCTGATGCGCATGGAAAATGTGGTGCTGTTGCCGCATCTGGGCAGCGCCACCGAAGAAACCCGTGTGGCCATGGGCATGAAAGCGGTCGACAATCTGACCGCGTTCTTCGAAGGCCGCGCCTTACCCGACAAGGTGGTGTGATGATCCCCGACCGCTTGGCTCCCGCCGTGACCGTACTCCGTGAACAGGCAATCACCTTGTTTCGCGAAGGCGTCGCGGCGTCGGACCCCGAGCGGGCGGTTATTGCGGCGCTCAAAAGTCGTGCCCGCGAAATCGCGGCGGCAAAGCGCGTCATTCTCATCGCCTTCGGCAAGGCCGCATGCCCGATGGCGCGCGCGGCTTTGCCCTTTGTCGCCGACAAGTTGCACATTGCCTGCGCGGTCACCAACAGTGAAAACTTGATCGGTATCGACGGCGTCGATGTCATTGCCGGCGGCCACCCGTTGCCCGACGAGGGCAGCATCGCAGGCGCGTACGCCATTGAGCGCGCCGCCCGTTCTGCCGCTCCGGGCGATCTGGTTCTGGTTCTCGTCAGTGGTGGCGGTTCGGCGCTGATTTGCGCGCCAGCACCCGGTGTTTCGCTCGCCGACAAGATCGCTCTCAACAGTGCGCTCATCCGCTGCGGTGCGGAGATCAACGAGATCAATGCGGTGCGCCAGCAGTTCTCGCGACTGAAGGGCGGGCGGCTAGCCAAGCTCGCCTCGGGCGCGAAGATGCTGTCGCTGATCCTGTCCGACGTGCCGGGCAACGATGTCGGCATCATCGCCAGCGGGCCAACCGCGCGGCCTTCTGCAAGCGTTGCCGACGCGCATAGTATCATCTCGCGCTACGGCCTGTACGACAGGCTGCCCGCCACGCTTCGTGGCCATATCGACAACCTCTCGCTGAGCGGCCCTGAAACGAGCTTCGACCATGTCGAAAATGTTATTATCGGCTCCAACAGCATCAGTCTGAAGCAGGTGATGGACTGTGCCGGCGTATCCTATCCGCTCGTCGTCAAGGCCGATGACTGGCTGAGCGGCGATGTCGCCAATGTCGCCGAGACCTTGCACCGCATGGCGATCTTTGCTTCCAGCCAGCGCGGCCCGGTCGCCATAGTGGCTGGCGGGGAGCCGACCGTTCGGGTCGCTGGAACCGGCATCGGCGGCCGCAACCAGGAACTGGCGCTGCGCTTTGCACTGCTCAACGAATGGACTTCTATCAGGCGTCCTTGGGTTTTCCTGAGCGGCGGCACCGATGGTCGCGACGGCCCAACCGACGCGGCCGGTGCCGTCGTCGATGCGGGCTCCACCACATCGATGCGCAAGCTGGGCTGCAATCCCGTGGCGCTGTTGCAAAACAACGACTCCTACCATGCGCTGGCGTCGTCGGGCGACCTGCTGATGACCGGCGCCACCGGCACCAATGTCGCCGATCTGCAAATACTGCTGATGCAGTAGTAGCGGAACCTGTCCGTCTGTAGTCGGGCGAAGTTGAGTTCCCGGCTAACTACTGTTGCGCCAGCATCGTTCGCTCCGCGCCTTTATTCACAGCTGTTGTTTCTTTTGCTGAAAATGTTTACTCTCGGTGAAATAGATTCAACGAGCAGAGGCAGGCGGCAACGATATGGCGAAAGCGAAGGCAGCGGAAAAGCAGGCGCCGTCGAAAAAGAACGGCAAGGCTATGCACGCAGCCGTTGCGGCTGCAGCCGGCAAGTCCGCTCTGTCGCGCGTTTCCCCGCTGTCCCAGGACCCGCATGCCGTTCGCGATACCCGCGAAAAAGTGCTGGAAGTGGCGATCGGCCACGAGGTCCGCGCCTTCCGCAAGAAGCTCGGTATCACCGTCGCCGACCTTGCTTCGGCCACCGACATTTCGCTTGGCATGCTGTCGAAGATCGAAAATGGCATCACCTCGCCATCGCTGACGACGCTGCAGTCCCTGTCGCGGGCGCTCGGCGTGCCGGTCACCGCGTTTTTCCGCCGCTTCGAAGAGGAGCGCAATGCTGTCTTCGTCAAATCGGGCGAGGGTGTAGATGTCGAACGCCGGGGCACGCGCGCGGGACACCAATATACTCTGCTTGGCCATATCGGCTCCGACACGTCAGGCGTGACGGTCGAACCTTATTTGATTACGCTGTCGGAAGACTCCGACGTCTTCCCGACCTTCCAGCATGACGGCATGGAGTTCCTCTACATGCTGGAGGGCGAGGTGGTTTACCGCCACAGCAACAACCTCTACCGCATGACGGCGGGCGACAGCCTCTTTTTCGATGCCGACGCACCGCATGGCCCGGAGGAACTGACCCGGCTGCCGATCAAGTATCTGTCGATCATCTCCTACCCGCGCGGCCGCGGCGGCGACTGAGGGCGGCGAGGCAAGATTGAGGTTCTTGCTCGCTCGTCCAGGCTGATCATTCTAAAGGTCGCAACGACGCAACCTTCGCTCGCGAGCAGTAGTGCCAGTCGCGCCGGGGTCCCACATCGACGTGGACGATCCCCGTGCTGCAGTAGGTGCCGACGCCGCCTATTCCATCCAGGCTACGAGCGTAGCTGGCGATCTGGCCCGGTTTCACGCCGGGGATTCTGATATCGGCGGCTTTGCACTTTGCATGCATGGAGCGACCCGACCTCGGACGATAGCCTGAGGTCACGACAGGCCGTTTTCCAAATCTTCGATGCAAGATTGCCAGCACAGCGCTGAGCTGGGCTGGAAAGCAGTTGATTGTGACATTGTCGGTCTGCTTGGTGTAGGCGACTTCAAGCTTACTCTCGAAATCGGAAGTGAGATCCTGAAGGCCTCTTGGGTGGTGAGGCTCCGGAGCCTGGCTTGCGTATAGCGAAGCCACGGACAGACTGCAGATCATGGCGCCAGTAGCAAGGGTTGTAGCTGTCGACATAGGCATTGGGGAAACTCCGGATCGAGTTGCCATTCCAAAGTGCCAGAAAGTCAGGAAACACCCTCATTAGTTGCATCAAATTGGGCTCAATTGTGGCAACATCCGCCGAGGATATGAACCTTCTGGTACTCATTCGCGGGAAAAGTCGGGCAGGCTCAGTGCTGTTGCAGTGACTAGGAGCCTTTTGATGGCGCCCCGACGACCAGCATCTTGAAGGTTCAGCAATTCGGCTAAATTGGGAGAGCGTCTGCAAGACAGACCTCGGCAAATCCTGAAGGATGAAGCGCGAGGCTATGCCGTCGGTAGCGACATCAAGGGGCGGCCAGCCGATTCGGATTATCCTTGGAATATTGCTGGAGTTCGGCAGCAGCCAGTATCATGAGGGCGTAGGCGACTTCCTTCGGTTCCCATCCTGCTCTAAAGGCATTCTTGGCGAGGCCGAGGAAAGACGGCTCTAAGGCAAACCTGCAATCAGCCTGATACTGTGGGTCCGTAACCTGACAGACGGGCGGATTGATCACCGCTTTGGCCATACTGCTACCTCGTGCACCGCCTACGCTTTGTCCCGTTCTGATTAGGTGCCGATGCGAATAGGAGGTCAATACCGACCCGAATTCACCTTCAGATTGAGGCGACAGACGGAAGTGGTACGACGCATGGGGGTGGGTCGAAAGTCCGCAGGGATCGCGGCCAGGACCCGTGTCCCCCACCGCGGCGGCATGCGACGCGCTGGACAAGCTCGTTCGGCGGCGTGAAGCGCGGCCAAGGTGGCAAGCGCAATCTGGCGTTCAGCGAGTTCGCCATGACGCGGCGCTGAGACGACTTGTCGCCGGAGAACCGCTACGGTGCGTACACGGTGACGATCTCCTACGAGGGCTTCGGGTAGGCAGTCATCTACACTGACGTCTTCTGGCTGCGATGAGGGCGGCTTGGTCTTGGTGCAACTGGTCGATCTTGGCGGTTTGCCTGGTCTTGATTGCCGAGACGGCCTTAGCGCCTCCCGGTGCCCAGAACGGAATGTTCCACTGGCTAACCTTGCCGCGATTGATTGCCGTCGCTGAAATGCTCGCCGAGGTTTTGCCTATGGCGTTGTTGAGATCGTCGCACGAAGTTGCTGCGTATTGCGATGGGTCGACTCGGCCAGAAGAAGCTTGCGACGCGCAACCCGTCGCCGAAGCTAGGGCGAGGCACAGTGCAGTCCCTCTAGACCTAAGAGCTTTCACCTTCATCGGTGCAGCCTAACAAGCCCATCTAACAATTGGAACCATCCCCGGTCATCCGGGTAAGCGGCCTCGCATTTGCGGGGCCTTTCCACAGTGCAAATGTCGATGCTCGATGCTCGATGCTCGATTTGGCCGAGCGTGTCCAGTGGTCTATGGACGAGGCCGCATGAGATAAGAGCCATCTCCTGCACGGGCATTATACACTTGCGGCGACAATTTCGAGCGGTTGGGGGGGCACCCGGAATCCCTGATCTTTCCGTGCCCCAGGATCGCCAGTTGAGCGAACGAGCGGTGGACGCTCAGGCAATGGTTCTCATTACTAGCTTCCAGGGTCTGCAATATGGGAGCCTTGGCGGGCTTGCACGACAACTGCGGGTCCGCGCTCGCAGCGGCAACCGGGGCAGCTGGGCTTCAGGAAAGACTCCGCAAGTTCCCCACTCCAGCGTTTTGCAAGGGTTCCCTCCGATCGCGCAAAGCCACCCTGTATTGGAATTACTTCTTCAGGAACTGTTCACTCGCTGTCCTGCGAAAAGCCTTGAGGGAATTCGGGCGTCCCCATTTGCTCGATTTCATTTATGGCCACCCCAGCGTTGCCGAAAAGACCGACGCGGCTTCGGCCCTTGGATGGGCTCACTACAGCTGCGCAAAAAAAGCTTCGTCGTCGATCGCGATGCCCGAATGTAGGCATCGGGCTGATGCTGCACGCAGCTGCAGCTCCCGAGATATCTGCCATCCACATGGCTGCTCTCTGCAAAGTTGAGGCCCGGCCGCGGAGTGCCGCGCCCGGGTGGGGCAGCGTTGGACGCAATGCGATTGTCAGCTGCGCGTTTGTTTTTCTACAGGAATAAAAAATTCATCACAGTTGAACTGACATCGGGAACCTGCTAGCTTTTGTCACAGGCAGCCAATCAGGTGAGGAAACTGGGATGTGCGGAATTGTAGGACTCTTTCTCAAGGACAAGTCGCTGGAGCCCCAGTTGGGCGCGCTGCTGTCCGAGATGCTTGTAACCATGACTGATCGCGGCCCCGACAGCGCGGGCATCGCCATCTACGGCGGCGGCTCCAAGGGGCACGCCAAGATCACCATCCAGACAGCAACGCCGGAGACGGATTTCAAAGGTCTCGACATCGAGCTCGGCAAGAAGATCGGCGCCAAGGTTTCGGCGACGGTGAAGTCCACCCATGCGGTGCTGGACGTGCCTGCCGACAAGGTCGAGGAAGCGCGCGCGGCAATCGCCGAACTGCGACCCAACGTCCGCATCATGGGCGCTGGCGAAGCCATCGAAATCTACAAGGAAGTCGGTCTGCCGATCGAAGTGCTCAAGCGTTTCGACATTGCCTCGATGGGCGGTAGCCATGGCATCGGCCATACCCGCATGGCCACCGAATCCGCTGTCACCACGCTCGGCGCGCACCCGTTTTCGACCGGTCCCGACCAGTGCCTGGTGCACAATGGCTCGCTGTCGAACCACAATAATCTGCGCCGCGAGCTGATCCGCGACGGCATGCGCTTCGAAACCGAAAACGACACCGAAGTGGCCGCTGCCTACCTGTCGTCGAAGATTGCGCATGGTCAGAATCTCGGCGAGGCGCTCGAAAGCAGCCTCAACGACCTCGACGGCTTCTTCACCTTCGTGGTCGGCACCAAGGATGGCTTCGGCGTCGTGCGCGATCCGATCTCCTGCAAGCCCGCCGTCATGGCCGAAACCGACCAGTACGTCGCCTTCGGTTCCGAATATCGCGCGCTCGCCAATCTGCCCGGCATCGAAGACGCCAAGATCTGGGAGCCTGAGCCGTCCACCGTCTATTTCTGGGAGCACTGAGATTATGCATTCAACAAATCTTGCGACCGCGCCTTTGCACCAGGCGAACTACGCGCCGAAGACCTTCGATCTTTCGAAGATCACTTTGCGCGAGTTCAACCAGGCTCTTCATGAAGTGAAGGATGCCGCGGCAGAATCGAACTGGGAGGTTCTCAACCCCAAGGGCAGCCACGCCGTTGCCGTCGGCGCCGAGCACGCGATCTCGATCGATGTGCAAGGCTCAGTCGGCTACTATTGCGGCGGCATGAACCAGAACAGCACGATCACCGTGCATGGTTCGGCAGGCCCCGGCGTCGGTGAAAACATGATGTCGGGCACGATCATCGTGAAGGGCGACGCCAGCCAGTATGCGGGCGCCACCGGTCGCGGCGGTTTGCTGGTCATCGAAGGCAACGCCTCGTCGCGCTGCGGCATCTCGATGAAGGGCATCAACATCGTCGTGCGCGGCAATATCGGCCACATGTCGGCCTTCATGGCTCAGTCCGGCAATCTCGTTGTCCTCGGCGATGCCGGAGATGCGCTCGGCGACTCGATCTACGAAGCGCGCCTGTTCGTGCGCGGCTCGGTCAAGAGCCTGGGCGCTGACTGCATCAAGAAGGAAATGCGCCCCGAGCACATCGCCATCCTGAAGGACCTGCTTGATCGCGCCGGCATCGCCGACGTCAAGCCGGAAGAGTTCTCGCGCTACGGTTCCGCGCGTACGCTCTACAACTTCAACATCGACAACGCCGACGCTTACTGAGGAACAAAATGAGCTATCACAATCCTCCGACGACGCCACGCAAGTCGGCCACGTTCGATGAATATGCGATGTCCGAAATCCGTCGCGCCGCCGCGACCGGTATCTATGACATTCGCGGCTCCGGTGCGAAGCGCAAGGTCCCGCATTTCGACGACCTTCTGTTCCTCGGCGCTTCGATTTCGCGCTATCCGCTCGAAGGCTATCGTGAAAAGTGCGACACTTCGGTGGTGCTCGGCTCGCGTTACGCCAAGAAGCCGATCGAACTGAAGATCCCGATCACCGTTGCCGGCATGAGCTTCGGCTCGCTGTCGGGCCCGGCCAAGGAAGCACTCGGCCGCGGCGCAACGATTGCCGGAACCTCCACGACCACCGGCGACGGCGGCATGACCGAGGAAGAGCGCGGCCATTCCAAGCAGCTGGTCTACCAGTACCTGCCGTCGCGCTACGGCATGAACCCGCGCGATCTCCGTCGTGCTGACGCCATCGAAATCGTTGTCGGCCAGGGCGCAAAGCCGGGCGGCGGCGGCATGCTCTTGGGTCAGAAGATCTCCGACCGCGTCGCCGAGATGCGCACGCTGCCCAAGGGCATCGACCAGCGCTCTGCCTGCCGTCACCCCGACTGGACCGGTCCGGACGATCTCGAGATCAAGATCCTCGAAATCCGCGAGATCACCGATTGGGAAAAGCCGATCTACGTCAAGATTGGTGGCGCACGCCCCTATTATGACACCGCACTTGCAGTGAAGGCCGGCGCCGACGTCGTCGTGCTCGACGGCATGCAGGGCGGCACGGCTGCGACCCAGGAAGTGTTCATCGAGCATGTCGGCCAGCCGATCCTGGCTTGTATCCGTCCTGCGGTTCAGGCGCTCCAGGACCTCGGCATGCACCGCAAGGTTCAGCTGATTGTCTCCGGTGGCATACGCAATGGTGCCGATGTGGCCAAAGCGCTTGCACTCGGCGCCGATGCAGTATCGATTGGCACCGCGGCACTAATCGCACTCGGCGACAACGACCCGCGTTGGGAGGACGAATACCAGAAGCTCGGCACGACTGCCGGCGCTTACGACGATTGGCACGAGGGCAAGGACCCTGCCGGCATCACCACGCAGGATCCCGAGCTGATGAAGCGCGTCGATCCGATCGCGGCTGGTCGCCGTCTGGCGAATTATCTGAAAGTCATGACGCTAGAGGCACAGACGATCGCCCGTGCCTGCGGCAAGAATCACCTGCACAATCTCGAGCCTGAGGATCTCTGCGCTCTTTCGATCGAAGCTGCCGCCATGGCTGGTGTGCCGCTAGCGGGAACGAGCTGGGTGCCTGGTAAGGGTCCCTTTTAAAACCACAAGGATTGGGAGGAGCAATTCACATGGGTACGGCCTTTGAAGCCAAAATCGATCAGTCGGAGGTGACTGATCTCAAAGAGTTCGCAAGGGCTCGCAACATCCGCTACTTCATGGTCTCGTATACGGACCTCTTTGGAGGTCAGCGCGCCAAGCTGGTGCCGGCGCAGGCCATTTCGGACATGCAAAAGGACGGAGCCGGCTTTGCCGGCTTCGCGACCTGGCTGGACCTGACCCCGGCACATCCAGACATGCTGGCTGTGCCGGATCCGCTTTCGGTGATCCAGTTGCCGTGGCGCCCGGAAGTCGCCTGGCTCGCATCTGACTGCCTGATGGAAGGCAAGGGTGTCGCCCAGGCCCCGCGCAACACGCTGAAGCGCCTCGTCGCCGAAGCCGCCAAGGAAGGCATGCGGGTCAAGACCGGCGTCGAGCCGGAGTTCTTCCTCACCACGCCGGATGGCAACCAGATTGCCGACGAGTACGATACGGCGGCAAAGTCCTGCTACGACCAGCAGGCTGTCATGCGCCGCTTCGACGTCATCGCCGAAATCTGCGATGCCATGCTCGACCTCGGTTGGAAGCCCTACCAGAACGACCATGAGGACGCGAACGGCCAGTTCGAAATGAACTGGGAGTATGACGACGTTCTCCAGACCGCCGACAAGCACTCCTTCTTCAAGTTCATGGTTCGCTCGATCGCCGAAAAGCACGGCCTGCGCGCGACCTTCATGCCGAAGCCCTTCCAGGGTCTCACCGGCTCCGGCTGCCATGCCCATATTTCGGTGTGGGATCTTGCCGGCAAGTCGAATGCCTTTGCCGACAAGAACATGGAACTCGGTCTTTCCGAGAAGGGCCGCCACTTCCTCGGCGGCATCATGAAGCACGCCTCAGCACTTGCTGCGATCTGCAACCCGACCGTCAACTCCTACAAGCGCATCAACGCACCGCGTACCCTTTCGGGTGCGACCTGGGCGCCGAACACGGTGACCTGGACCGGCAACAACCGCACCCACATGGTGCGTGTGCCCGGCCCCGGCCGCTTCGAACTGCGCCTGCCCGACGGCGCTGCGAACCCCTACCTGATGCAGGCGATCATCATCGCCGCCGGCCTCAGCGGCATTCGCTCCAAGGCCGATCCTGGCCCGCGCAGCGACGTCGACATGTACCGTGAAGGCCACACCGTCACGCATGGCGCCAAGCTGCCGCTCAACCTGCTTGATGCACTGCGCGCCTATGACGAAGACAGCGAGCTGAAGGCTGCGATGGGCGAAGAGTTCTCCGCCGCCTACGTCAAGCTCAAGCACCAGGAGTGGAACTCCTACGCTTCCCACTTCACCCAGTGGGAACGCGACCACACGCTGGACGTCTGAGGCACCCAAACAGGCATAGCGCCCGGTCTTCCAGATCGGGCGCGGGCCTCGGACACACCTCACATTTCGCCGGAACACATGCGATGAAATATTCGATCTTCTCACTCGCCAAGGAAGCCTTGTCCGGCCACAAGGGCTGGACCCGCGCCTGGCGCGATCCGGCACCCAAGAGCCACTACGACGTGATCATCATCGGCGGGGGCGGCCACGGGCTCGCCACGGCCTATTTCCTCGCCAACGAGTACGGCATCCGCAATGTCGCGGTGCTTGAAAAGGGCTGGATCGGCTCCGGCAATGCCGGCCGCAACACCACGATCATCCGCTCCAACTACGGACTTCCCGGCAATACCGGCTTCTACGAGATGTCGATGAAGCTGTGGGAGCGCATGGAGCAGGACCTCAACTACAACGCGATGGTCTCCCAGCGCGGCATCATCAACCTCTATCACTCCGACGCCCAGCGCGACGCCTTTGCCCGCCGTGGCAACACCATGCGCATCAACGGCATCGACGCCGAATTGCTCGACGCCGTGCAGATCCGCAAGGAACTGCCGTTCCTCAATTACGACAGCCCGCGCTTCCCGATCATGGGTGGCCTCATGCAGCGCCGCGGCGGCACCGCCCGCCACGATGCGGTGGTTTGGGGTTATGCGCGCGCCGCCGATAAGCGCGGCGTTGACATCATCCAGAATTGCGAAGTCACCGGCTTTGTCCGCGACCAGAATGGCAAGGTCACGGGTGTCGAGACATCGCGTGGCAAGATCAGCGCCGGCAAGGTCGGCATGGCGGTCGCCGGCAGCACCTCGCGCGTCGCCGCGATGGCCGGCATGAAGCTGCCGATCGAAAGCCATGTGCTCCAGGCCTTCGTTTCCGAGGCGATCAAGCCGCTCATCCCAGGTGTCATCACCTTTGGCGCCGGCCACTTCTACATCAGCCAGTCCGACAAGGGCGGCCTCGTCTTTGGTGGCGACCTCGACGGCTACAATTCTTACGCCCAGCGCGGCAACATGCCGGTGGTCGAGGACGTCTGCGAAGGTGGCATGGCGGTCATGCCGATGATCGGCCGCGTCCGCATGCTGCGCCAGTGGGGCGGCATCATGGACATGTCGATGGACGGTACCCCGATCATCGACAAGACCCCGGTCGATGGCCTCTATCTCAACGCCGGCTGGTGCTATGGCGGCTTCAAGGCGACGCCGGCTTCGGGCCTCGTCTTTGCCCATTTGCTGGCGCGTGACGAACCGCACCCCGAGGCTGCACGCTTCCGGCTCGACCGGTTCCGCCGCGGCGCGATGATCGATGAAAAGGGCCAAGGCGCCCAACCCAACCTGCACTGAAAGCGAGACTGGCGGAATGCGTATTGCATGTCCTTTCTGCGGCGAACGCGAGAACGGCGAGTTCACCTATCTCGGCGACGCCTCGCCCAAGCGGCCCAACTTCGCAATCGATAGCGGCGAAAGCCCCGATCGCGTCGAGGACGCTTTCCACGACTATGTCTATCTGCGCGACAACGTCGCCGGCTACATGCGCGAATATTGGTACCACGGCGGCGGCTGCCGCTCCTGGTTGATAGCCGAGCGCAACACGGTGACGCATGAATTCAGATCGGTGACGGCGGCCCCCGGCGTGGGTGCGTCCAAGCCGGTGCAGGCAGGAGAATAAAGATGTCGGGCTATTCCGGATCTGAACCGCTCGACAGGACGGCCGCACTTGAGGGCAGCACCCCCAGCGCGCGCAGCCAGGCAGCATCCGCCAGCCAGTCGCACCGGCTGCGCAGCGGCGGCCTGATCGACCGCCAGGCACCACTGCAGTTCTCCTTCGACGGCAAGGTCATGTCCGGCTTCGCCGGCGATACGCTGGCCTCGGCGCTTGTTGCCAATGGCGTCAAGCTGGTGGCGCGCTCGTTCAAATATCACCGCCCGCGCGGCATCATCACTGCAGGCTCGGAAGAGCCAAGCGCGCTCGTCGAGATGCGCACCGGTGCGCGCAAGGAACCAAACACCCGCGCCACCACCCAAGAGCTTTATGACGGGCTGGTCGCCCAAAGCCAGAACCGCTGGCCCTCGCTGCGCCGCGACTTCATGTCGATCAACCAGCTGTTTTCGCCGATCTTCGTCGCCGGCTTCTACTACAAGACCTTCATGTGGCCGGCGAAGTTCTGGGAGGCGATCTACGAGCCGATCATCCGCCGTGCCGCCGGCCTCGGCAAGAGTGCCGAACTGCCCGATCCCGATCACTACGACAAGGCCTGGGCCCATTGCGACGTGCTCGTCGTTGGTGGCGGGGCAGCTGGTCTTTCGGCCGCATTGGCCGCTGGCCGGGCCGGTTCGCGTGTCATTCTTGTTGAAGAAGACGTCCGTGTCGGTGGCCGCCTGCTCAGCGATGGCGGCGAGATCGATGGCATGCATGCGGACGAATGGGTGCGGCGCACGGCTGCCGAGCTCGCTTCGCTGCCAAATGTCCGCGTCATGGTCCGCACTGCACTGTTCGGCGTCTATGACGGTGGTGTCCATACAGCGCTCGAACGCGTCAACGACCATGTCCCGGTGCCTGGTCCGCATCAGGTCCGTCAGCGTCTCTGGCGCATCGTCGCCAAGCGCTCGGTCGTTACCGCCGGCGCCATCGAGCGGCCGATCGCCTTCCCGGGCAACGACCGTCCGGGCGTGATGATGGCCTCGGCCGTCCGCACCTATGTCAACCGCTTCGCAGCCATGCCGGGCAAGCGCGTTGCGCTGTTCACCAATAATGACGATGGCTGGCGCACGGTCGAGGCGATCCAGCAGGCCGGTGGCGACATCGCCGCTGTGATCGATCCGCGGGGCAAGGTGCCGGCGGAATACCAGGCGCTCGCCGAGCTCTCGGATCTGCGCGTGCTCTCGGGCGGTGTGTCTGACGTCAAGGGCGGCGTCGACGGTGTGCGCGGCGTCATCGTTACCGACAACAACGGTCGCAAGCAGCAGATCGACGCCGACTGCCTCGCTGTTTCGGGCGGTTGGAACCCCAATGTCGGCCTGTCCTGCTTCCATCGCGGCAAGCCTGTGTGGCGTGACGATATCGCTGCCTTCATCCCCGGCGAGGCCCCCAAGGGCATGGTCATGGCGGGTGCGGCGCGTGGCGAATTTTCCCTCGGCGCCTGCCTGCGTGACGGTCATGCAGCCGGTGCGGCAGCCGCCGCCGAATGCGGCGCTTCAGGCAATGCCGGTGAGGCATCGGAAGCCGGCGATGAGTCCTACGCGATCTCGCCACTCTGGCAGGTCAAGGCCAAGGGCAAGGCATTCGTCGACTTCCAGCACGACGTCACCGTCTCCGACGTGACGCTGGCGCAGCGCGAAGGCTTCGAGAGCGTCGAGCATCTCAAGCGCTACACCACCCTTGGCATGGCGACCGACCAGGGCAAGACCTCCAATATCACCGGCCTCGCCATTATGGCCGATGCGACCGGCCGCACCATCCCGCAGACTGGCACCACGATCTATCGTCCACCCTATGCGCCAGTGGCGATCGGCGCGCTCGCCGGCCATCACCGCGACGAGAGCTTCCACGCCTGGCGCCTGACGCCGTCGCATCACTGGGCAGCTGCACGCGGCGCGACATTCGTCGACACCGGCCTGTGGAAGCGCGCGCAATGGTATCCGCAACCGGGCGAAAAGGACTGGATTGAATCGGTCACGCGTGAAGTGCTCGCGGTGCGCAACGGCGTCGGCTTCTGCGACGTCTCCACGCTCGGCAAGGTCGACGTGCGTGGTGCCGACGCAGGCACCTTCCTCGACCGCGTCTACATCAACGCCTTCTCCTCGCTCGCCGTTGGCAAAGCCCGTTACGGCCTGATGCTGCGTGAGGATGGCATCGTCATGGACGACGGCACGACCTCGCGTATCGCCGAAGACCACTACTTCCTGACCACGACCACGGCCAAGGCCGGACCTGTCATGGCGCATCTCGAATTCTGCCGCCAGGTGCTCTGGCCCGAACTCGACGTGCAGCTGTCATCCGCCACCGACCAGTGGGCGCAGTTCTCCATCGCTGGGCCCAACACCCGCAAGCTGTTGCAGGAACTTGTCGATCCATCGGAAGACATGACCAACGAGGGCTTCCCGTTCATGGGGGCGCGCGAGGTCAAGCTGCGCGGCGGGGTCACGGCACGGCTGTTCCGCATCTCGTTCTCCGGTGAAATCGCTTTCGAGATCTCGGTTCCGGCCCGTTATGGTGCTGCCATGGCGCAAAACCTGATGATTGCTGGCCGTGATCTGGGCGTCACGCCCTATGGCACCGAAGCACTTGGCGTCATGCGTATCGAAAAGGGCCACGTCGCTGGTCCCGAGCTCAATGGCACTACGACCGCCGACGATCTCGGCCTTGGCAAGATGATGTCGAAGAAGAAGGACTTCATCGGCCGCGTCATGGCGGGTCGTGAAGGACTGACCGCGCCCGACCGTCAGGTCGTCGTCGGTATCAAGCCGCTCGACCCAAAGCGCCGCTTGCGCTCCGGTGCCCATGTCGTTCCCAAGGGTGCGATCCCGGGTCCGCAGACGGACCAGGGCTACGTCACCTCGGTCTGCTACTCGCCGATGCTGGAACAGTGGATCGGACTTGGTCTGGTCGAACGCGGCCGCGAGCGCTTTGGCGAAATCGTGCGCATCCACGACCCGCTACGCAGCGAGGACTACGAAGCCGAAATCTGCAACCCAGTCTTCTACGATCCAGAAGGAGCGCGCCAGCGTGGTTGATTATCTCTGGAACACCCAATCGCCGCTGCAGAAGGCACTCGTTCCGGGCCGTCACGGTGCGTCCGGAGCACATGCCGGCGTGACGCTCAACGAAGTGCGCGACATCGTGCTGGTGCAGGTCATGGCGCGGCGCGGCAAGGCGGCGGAAACCGCCAAGGCAGCCAAGAAGCTGTTCGGCGTCGAGGCACCTAGCACGCCCAAGGCTGTCATCGGCAAGACAGCGACGCTGATCTGGTCTGGTCCCAACCAGTTCACGGTCATTGCGCCACGCACCGACGAGGCATCGCAGCTTGTAGCCATGACCCAGGTTTTCGCTGGTTCGGCATCACTGTCCGACCAGTCGGACGGCCGCTGCCTGATCCGCGTTTCAGGTCCGCGTGGCCGTGATGCGATCGCCAAATTCTCGTCGCTCGACTTGCATGACGCGGCCTTTCCGGTCGGCACCGCGGCGAACACGTCGGTCGACCACACGGCGGTCAATTTCTGGCGCGAGGCCAATGGCGCTGACGGGCATCCGGTCTACAACATGCTGGTCTTCACAAGCTTTTCCGACAGCCTGTGGCACACAATAGTGGATTCGTCGCTGGAGTATGGCGTCGAAGCATCGAGCGCCCGCGCAGCCTAAGAAGCGTTGCACATCAACCAAACAGGAAAGCCCCGTTCGACTGGACGGGGCTTCTTCTTTTGGCACGCGGGCTTACGAACCATGCTTACATTCACCCATGAAAAAGCTCTGCCGCAAGCGCGGGGGCGCTTACGGCAGAGCTCGGTGGGATCTGACTGGATTAGGCCTCGACGCAGGCCTTGCGCAGTTGGATCAGCGAGGCCGTCGGGCGCAGCAACGACAAGGTCATGCGCTCGACGCAGAGCGGCATCACCAGCTTGGCACCATCGGCATAGAACGACCCGCCGGTCGCCCGGAACGAGCCCTTGTCGATGATGGTTTCAAGCACGTCGCGCGTGCGCAGCGGCAACAGATCGGTGCAGGTGCTCATGCGGGCGAAGATATGGCTAATGGGGACGTTGAAGCTGTCGACCGCTACGAGCGGTTCCTCGCTTCCTTCCTTCCACTCCTCAAGCGCCTCGAGCGCGTCATGAAAGGCATTCTGGAGGGTGATGGGCGCGTGGCCCTCGAAAAGTTCCGGCAGCACTTTCTGCATTGGCATGTTCCTCTTCAAGCTCGGTTGGATCGTGCTGCGGGGATGCGGATTTCGGTAGCTGACCTCACTTTCATGCGCCTCCCCAACTTGCCCTGTATGCAACATACTTGCACATGAGTTAAATGTCGTCCACTGCAAAACGCGCTGGACCAATGCTCACGAAGTTCCTGATTTTCTGCCCCGACCGGTAGTCCGATTTGTGCCAGTCAATCATCGTTCGGCCAGTGCCGGCACCACCCGAACGAATAGGAAATCTACCCGTACGGGGCGTTTTCAACGGGCGGGAAAACCGATCTGCTTGCTTTCGGGAAAACAGCATTTTCGGGATAGCCGGCTCAACGGTTCGGCGCCCCGGAACAACACGAGATGAATGGGTGCCGCTTGGAGGAGAGCAGACCACTCAGCTTTCGCGAAGACGTCCGTAGCCTGCTTTTCAGGCTGCTCCTGGCCGTCGTCAGCGAACGCGAGCCCGATATGGCGGAGGTGCTTACCGGCCGTGTGAGCCTCGATGCGCTGGCCAGCGAGCAACGCATCGCAGCGTTACAGGCCACCGGCATCTGGTTCCAGCTTGTCGCAATCGCCAATGAGCTGCTTGCCATGCGCTCGCGCCGTGAGCTTGAGCAGATGGGCGGTGCCGACGAGGTGATCGGCTCGTTTGCCAATGTCATGGGCGAAATAGCAGCCGGCGGCTACCCGGCCGAGCAGATCCAGGCCACCCTCGACGAGCTCTGCGTCGGCCCAACCATGACGGCGCATCCCACCGAGGCCAAGCGCGTCACCGTGCTTGAGATCCACCGCCGCATCTATCGCAAGCTGACCGAACTCGAACAGCAGCGCTGGGCGCCGCGCGAGCGCGAGCAGCATATCAGCGACCTCAAATGCGAGATCGAGCTATTGTGGATGTCGGGCGAGCTGCGGCTTGAGCGGCCATCTGTCGAACGCGAGATAGCCTGGGGCCTGCATTTCTTCCGCGAAGTGATCTTCGAGGCGACGCCCAAGCTTTATGACAGCGTCGAAGAAGCGCTGGCGCGCCACTATCCGGAATATGACCTCAAGGTGCCGTCCTTTATGCGCTATGCCTCCTGGATCGGCGGCGACCGCGACGGCAATCCGAATGTCACCGCCAAGACCACGTCCTATGCGCTCAATGAATGCCGCCAGGCGATCGTCGGCTGGTATATCGGCCAGGTGCGCAAGCTGGTCACCGTGCTCAGCATCAGCGCCAATGTCGTCGATATCCCTGATGCCTTCATCAAGGCGCTGGGGCATGCGCTGCACCGCAGCGGCAATGCCTCGGAGATCGTCGCGCGCAATCCCGAAGAGCCGCTGCGCCAGTTCGCCGCCGCGATGCTCGACCGCCTGGAAGCGATGCGCGGCGAGGCATCGGCCAAGCCCTATGCCCGCTCCGATGCCTTCAAGGCGGATCTGCGCGAGCTTGAGAAGGTGCTGGCCCAGCTCGGCGGCAAGCTGATTGCCAGACGCTTCGTCCGGCCCTTGCGCCAGCAGGTCGAGACTTTCGGCTTCCGCACCGTCTCGCTCGACATTCGACAGAACTCCACCGTCGTCAATCGCGTGCTGGCCGAGTTGTTCAAGCTCGCCGATCCGGCAGCCGCACCAGCACCTGACACGCCGCAATGGACCCAGCGTATCCGCGCGGCGCTGAATTCCGGCGAACAGCTGGAGGTCGACCGCCTCGCACTCTCCGAAGAAGCGCAGGAGCTGCTCGACCTTTTCGATGTCATCCGCAAGGCTTCTGCTGGCCTCAACGGTGGCGCTGTCGGTGCCTTCATCTTGTCGATGACGCGGTCGAGCGACGATCTTTTGGCCGTTTATCTGCTCGCTCAATATTCCGGCCTGGCGACTGTCATGGACGGCAGCGGAACCATCGCACTCCGCGTCGTGCCGTTGTTTGAAACCATCGGCGATCTGCGCGCCGCGCCAGAAATTCTCGACCAGCTGTTTGGCGTCTCTATCGTCCGCCGCTCGGTGCGCGATTTCGGCAACGCCCAAGAAGTGATGCTCGGCTACTCCGACTCCAACAAGGACGGCGGTTTCCTCGCCTCCAACTGGGAGTTGAACAAGGCGCAGCGGCGGATCACCGCGCTTGGCATCAAGCGCAAGGTCAAGATCAGCTTCTTCCATGGCAGAGGTGGTTCGGTCAGCCGCGGCGGTGCGCCGACGGGCCGGGCGATCGCCGCCCAGCCGGCCGGTACGATCGGTGGAGCGATGCGCGTCACCGAGCAGGGCGAGGTCGTTTCGTCGAAATTCGCCAATCGCGGAACCGGGCTCTACCAGCTCGAAATCCTCGCCGCGAGCGTCTTTGCCCATAGCGTCAAGTCGCCGAACGAAGCCGAGCTCAAGGATATCCCCGAGTTCAGTGAGGCGCTGGAAGCACTGACCGGCATGTCGCAGGCATCGTATTCCGGCCTCATCAACGAGCCGGGTTTCATCGACTATTTCCACCAGGCAAGCCCGGTCGAGGAATTGTCGCTGCTCAAGATCGGCTCGCGCCCGGCGCGGCGTTTCGGCGCCCGCGACATCTCCGACCTGCGCGCCATTCC
Organism: Aminobacter sp. 01T433; assembly: GCF_056398585.1. NCBI lineage: Bacteria > Pseudomonadati > Pseudomonadota > Alphaproteobacteria > Hyphomicrobiales > Phyllobacteriaceae > Aminobacter > Aminobacter sp. 01T433. The sequence continues at coordinate 74,266 of NZ_JBFTPR010000006.1, read as the reverse complement.
TTGGGTTTTCGCCTGGAGCCAGAACCGTCATCTGTTGACCAACTGGTACGGCATCGGCAGCGCGTTGAACTCCTTCGTCAACGTGCGCGGCGATGCTGGTCTGGAACTGCTCAGGCAGATGTTCGAGCGCTCACGCTTCTTTCGCCTCGTCGTCGACGAGGTCGACAAGGGCCTCTACCAGTCCGACATGGATATTGGCTGTCTCTATGCCGGACTGGTGCAGGACCGTGAGGTCGGCGAGCGCATCTACCGCAAGATCTCGGCCGAATACGCGCTGACGCGGCGGATGATCTCCGAGGTCAATGGCGGGCTGAAGCTGTCCGAGCGCTTCCCGGCCTTCAAGCGGCATTTCGACCGCATCCGGCCGCAGATGGACTCGATCCACCGGCTGCAGGTGCAGCTCTTGCGAGAGGTTCGCGCCCAGGATGGCGCCACCGCCAACCCCAAGCGCGCGGTCAACGCGCTCTTGCTTTCGATCAACTGCATCTCCGCCGGCCTCGGCTGGACCGGATGACCACAAATTTGGGCGCCGCACGGCGCTAATAGGGAGGAGCCTCATGAATATTCCCACCAGACCCGGCATCGGCAGTGCCCGCCACTTCTTTCGCACTGGCGTCGCCCAGGCAGACCCCGCCGTCAGCGACGCGATGGGGCGCGAACTCCAGCGCCAGCGCGACGAGATCGAGCTGATCGCATCGGAAAACATCGTCTCCAAGGCAGTGCTTGAGGCGCAAGGTTCGGTTCTGACCAACAAATATGCCGAAGGTTACCCTGGTCGCCGCTACTATGGCGGCTGCGCCTATGTCGACGAGATCGAGGATCTGGCGCGCGAACGCGCCAAGGCGATGTTTGGCTGCAGCTTCGCCAACGTCCAGCCCAATTCGGGCAGCCAGGCCAACCAGTCGGTGTTTATGGCGCTGATGCAGCCCGGCGATACCTTCTTGGGCCTCAACCTTTCCGCAGGCGGGCACCTGACCCATGGCGCGCCGGTGAACCAGTCCGGCAAGTGGTTCAACGTCGTCTCTTATGGCGTCAAGCCAGACACCTGCCGCATTGACATGGACGAGGTGCGCGACCTCGCCAAGAAGCACCAGCCCAAGGTGATCCTCGCCGGCGGCTCGGCCTATCCGCGCATCATCGACTTCAAGGCGTTCCGTGAGATCGCCGACGAGGTTGGCGCCAAGCTGTTCGTCGACATGGCGCATTTCGCTGGCCTGGTCGCTGGTGGCGTCCATCCCAATCCGCTCGAACATGCCCATGTCGTGACCACCACGACGCACAAGACCTTGCGTGGGCCGCGTGGCGGCATGGTGCTGTCCAACGACGAAGAGATCGGCAAGAAGATCAATTCGGCGGTTTTCCCTGGTCTTCAGGGCGGACCGTTGATGCACGTTATTGCCGCAAAGGCGGTTGCCTTCGGCGAGGCGCTGACGCCCGACTTCAAGGTCTATGCCGCCAACGTCGTATCCAACGCCAAGGCGCTCGCCGAAACGCTGCAGGATGGTGGCGTCGACATCGTCTCAGGCGGTACCGACACGCATCTGATGCTGGTCGATCTCAGGCGCAAGAACCTCACCGGAAAGGCAGTCGAAGCAGCACTTGGCCGCGCCCACATCACCTGCAACAAGAACGGCATCCCGTTCGACCCGCAGGGACCGATGGTCACGTCTGGTGTTCGTCTTGGAACGCCCGCCTGCACGACGCGCGGTTTCCTCAATGAAGAGTTCCGCCAGGTCGGGCGCATGACGATGGCCGTCATCGACGGGCTTGCGGCCAATGGCGAGGAGGGCAACGCCAAGATCGAGGCCGCTGTTCGCGAAGAAACACGCGATTTGGTCGGTCGATTCCGAATCTACGACTGATTTCTGTCGTAGAAGAGCAGGCATTGCCTTGGCGAATTCGGTTGGAATGCGCCAAGGCACGATGCCGATGTCGATGGCGGGCTGATGGCGCAACAAAAGAAGCTGAATGTCCTGATCGCCGAGCGCAATCCGCTGGTGATTTCGGCTTTGCGCGACATGATCAGCCGCGACGAGCGCTTTGATTTCGCCGAGGGAGTCCAAAGCGGCGAGGCCTTCATTCGAGCCGTGGAGGAAGCGCGGCCGGCTTTCGACGTCGCCATCGTCGGCTGGAAGCTTTCCGACATGGATGCCGGCGAGGTGCTGGCCGAACTCCAGCGCCGGCAGCTTGTGGCGCGGCTGGTCATCTTTTCCAACGACCACGATGTCGGCATTCTGAAGCAATGCGTGCGGCTCGGCGCGCAGGGCTTCTGCTATCAGTTCGACGACCCGTGTATCCTGTTCGACACGCTGCTTGCGGTCGCCAATGGCCGCATCTGCATACCTTATGTCGATGTCGCCAAGATCAACGAGACGCCGCTGTCGCGCCTGACGACGCGCGAGCTCGAACTGCTCGGCGTTTTGGCCGATGGCTGGACCAATCTGCAGATCGCGACACGGACCGGGATCTCGGAGAACACGGTCAAATATCACCTGAAAAATCTTTACGACAAGCTGGGCGTGCGCAACCGCGCCATGGCGGTCGCGCTCTATGCAAGCGAGCGCAAGCGCGGCCCGCAGCCAAGCCCGAGATAGGGTTGGTCAGGGCAGGCCAAGCGCCTTTTTCTCTTCGGCTTCCGACAGCGGCGCTCCGGCCTGGGTCGTGGTCAGATAAGCATCGACAGTTTCGGAGGCCCCAGCCGGAACGTAGTCCTGGCCGGCCGCAGGTGCTGCTACGGCTAGCCTGACATCCCATTGCTGGTCGGTGCGACAAACAACCGAGACGAGCGACGACTTGGACGCGCGATGAAGCTCGAACTCACGGCAGAGCGCACCGGCTTCGTCGCGGAAACTCGAAACGAGTTTTACCATCGCGTCGCCGACCTTCACATCGGCGCCTGACGGTGTGGCGTCGAGCGCTCTGATGATGGCAGGGTCACTGATTGAGGCAACGGCAAGGCCATCCCGAAACGGCCCGCCGGCCTTGCCGGCGAGGTACCCGCCGGCACCGACGATGACGGCTGCGAGCGAGGCGGCCAGCGGCAGTGCCCAGCTCGAGCTGACCTTGCGTGGCGCCGTGCGCGGCTGGAAGATAACGACGTTGTCAGGGGCAGGCTGTTTGCTTGCGTCGACAGCTGCATTTTCACGCTGGCGCGCCTCGTCGATCAACTTTTGCACCGACCGGGTCAGCGCCTCTGGGACCGGCTCGTCGATCAGCGGCTTCAGTGCAGCCGATGCCAGGGCGCGGCTTTCCATGAAGGTGGCGACGCGGACAACGAATGCGTCGTCCGTGCCCATGGCTTCTTCGATCGCCGCAGTGGTTTCAGCGTCGAGTTCGCCATCGGCGAAGGCCATTAGGGTTTCGTCATCGAAATCGCGCCTGCTCATATCTTCCCACCTTTTACGGGTGAACGGTCGGCTGCAGGGTTTATTCCGGCTGCCTCTGCGAGATTCTTGCGGGCGCGGGCAAGCCTGCTCATGACCGTGCCGATGGGTATCGAAAGCACCTCGGCCGCTTCCTTGTAGGACAAATCCTCGATGCAGACGAGCAACAGCACCTCGCGCTGTTCGTCGACAAGCTCGTCGATCGCCACAGCCACGCTTTTCAACGTGAGCCGCGCTTCAACATCGCGTTCACCGCTTGAGCCGACGATGTCGTTGCGGTCGTCGATGTCCTCGCGCGGGCCTGCCGTCTTGGTGCGGCGAACATGGTCGATCCACAGGTTGCGCAGGATGCGGAACATCCATGCGTCGAAACGGCTGCCCGGTTCGAAACGCTCCTGTCCGGCGAGCGCCCGCTCGCAGGCCGCCTGCACCAAATCGTCGGCGAGATCGCGCGACCGGCATAGCGAGATGGCGAACCGTCGCAGATTGGGCAGGAAAGCGACCAGGCGATCGCTGACCGGAACATCGTCACCCTTCATGCAGTCGTACCCTGTCTCTCCCCCACGCAAAAAGACGAGCCCTCAGCGGAATAAGAAGGGGGTTCATCCGTTGGGCCCCAAAATGCACAAATGTAGTCAAAATGATATGGGATGCCGAAAGGCTTATGTGGATCGCTAACATTTGCAGTCGGTGCGCCATATCGCCAGGAAAGGATGAGCCATGCCCCTGAAGACCCCTTCGGGCTCACTTGCTGTTGTTTTCGCGCTGGCCTTGAGCGGGGCGACTTTTGGCGCCCCTGCGGCAACCCCGTTGCTGGCAAAGGTTTTTGGAATTGGCGTGGCGCTCGCCGATGACGACGATGATAGCGGCGGTGGTGGCGGCGGAAGCTCCTCTGGCAGGAGCAGGGATTCCGGCTCGTCGGCGCAAGGCGTTGGAAAGGGGCGCAATCCTTTCGACTATTTCCGCAAGTCCGAACCGCGCCGGAAGGCAGTTGCACGCCCAGTTCCCGCACTTGTGCGCCAGGCGCCGCAAGAGATCGTGGCACTCGGCCTGGATGGGGGCGCGATCGCGAACCTTGTCGCCGCTGGCTATTCGATCAGCGATCGCGCTTCCGTCACGCTGGTGGGGGCCGAAATCGTCAAGCTCAGTATTCCCAGCGGCACGACGCTCGAAGCGGCGAGGACGCAGGTAGCGGCGGCTGCACCCAACGCCGTGGTCGACTTCAACCATTTCTACCGGCCCGACCAGGACCGTGCCGACCCTTGCGGTGCGGACCAGTGCCTGGCTCGTCATTTCGTTGGCTGGCCCGCGACCGAGGCGATGCCGGAACGCTGCACGGCCCCGGTACGGATCGGCCTTGTCGACACGGCGATCAATGCCGAGCACCTCGCCTTTGCCGGCGGGCGTATCGAAACGATCAGGCTGGGGATGGGCGATTTGCCTGACTCCGCGCGCCAGCATGGCACTGCGGTGGCGGCACTTCTGGTCGGATCCGCCGAAAGCCGAACGCCCGGTCTTGTGCCCGGTGGCGAGCTCGTTGCCGTCGATGCGTTTCAGCGCACCGGCAATGACGACCGTTCCGCCGTCTACGATCTTGTGCGGGCGATCGATCTGTTGGCGGGAAAGGGCGTGCTCGTCATCAACATGAGCCTGACGGGCCCCGCGAACCTTCTGCTCGAACGAACCGTCGAGTTGGCTGCGCAGCGCGATATCGTGCTGGTTGCGGCTGCCGGCAATGGCGGCCCGCGAGCGGCCCCGCTCTATCCCGGCGCCTATGAGGAAGTGATTGCGGTGACCGCGATCGACCGGCGCAAGAATGCCTACCGGCGCGCGGGCGCGGGCGACCATATCGACATCGCGGCACCAGGCGTCCAGGTGTGGACGGCGGCCTCGGTCAAGGGTGCCTCGTCCAAGACGGGCACGTCTTTCGCAGCCCCCTTCGTCACGGCTGCTGCGGCGATGATCAAGGCTGCCAATCCGCAACTCAAGGCCGACGAAGTCGAAGCCTTGTTGCGTCAAGGTGCCGAAGACCTGGGCAAGCCCGGCAAGGACCCGGTGTTCGGCTGGGGCCTGCTCAACGCACGGTCGATCTGCCAGAGCTGACAGCAGCCTCACGAAAAGCCGCCACGAAATTCGTGGCGGCTTTTCGCTGCCGTTTCGTCAGGCGGCGGCGCGGGACGGGGTTTTCGCGCGCGAAGTCTGCTTTTGACTACGCCTGATAGCACTGGCCTGATTGAGGCGCATGCCGACCAGGATCATGCGCGAGGCGTCCTCGGCGGCGCGCACCAGCAACTTCGAGGCCGCCCCGATGGCTTCGTCGAGGCTGCACGGGCGCTTGAGGATCGAGGCGAAGGCGTCGATGCCATGCTCGAAATTGAGCGTCACGCCCTTGCCGATGGTGCCGGCAAGCGCGATCACCGGCAGGCCTGCTGCCTTGGCCCTGTGACCGACCTCCGCCGGCACCTTGCCGAATGGGGTCTGGCCATCGAGGCTGCCTTCGGCGGTGATGACAAGATTGGCACGGCCGATCAGACTGTCGAGGTCGAGATAGTTCATCACGATCTCGTAGCGCGGGTGAAGTTTCCCCGATAAAAGTCCAAGCACCGCAGCACCCAGCCCGCCCGACGCGCCAGCGCCTTCAGCCGCCCCAACGTCGATGCCGGTGGTGGCAAGGATATGCGCGGCGTAATTGTCCATGGCCTGCGCCAGAAGCTCGACCTGCTTAGGCGTTGCCCCTTTCTGCGGACCGAAGACCCGTGCAACGCCACGCGGGCCCAGCAGCATGTTGTGCCAGTTGACAGCGGCATCGATGCGTACGTCGTTGAGACGCGGGTCGCGGCCTGACATGTCGATGGTCGCGAGCCTTGCCAGTTCCGCGCCACCTGCGGCGAGCGGCCGGCCTTCATTGTCGAGGAACCGCACGCCAAGTGCTTCGGCCATGCCAGCGCCTCCGTCGTTGATGCCGCTGTCGCCGCAGCCAAGCAGGATGCGTTCAGCACCTGCGTCGAGTGCCGCCTTGATAAGTTCGCCAACGCCACGGCTTGTGGTGAGGCACGGATTGCGCCTATCGCGTGGCACCAGGCGCAGGCCGGCAGCTGCGGCCATTTCGATGACGGCGGTGCGTACCGGCGCCCCGCCCAGGAAGCCAAAGAAAGACGGCGCGGGGTCACCGACCGGCCCGGTCACTGTAAGGCAGTGCATGGTACCGCCGGTGGCCGCGATCAGTGCTTCGGTGAAGCCTTCGCCGCCGTCGACCATAGGTGCCTTCAGGATCTTTGCTTGCGGAAATGCACGCAACACGCCTTCGCCGATACAGTCGGCCACTTCGTTGGCGGACAGGCTTTCCTTGAAGCCGGAAGGCGCGACAAGAACGGTGAATGTCATGGAAATAACTCCTCGTCTTCATGTGAACGATGGAGGAGAAACGGAAGCCGGCCAGCGTTATTCCGTTCGAAAAATAAAAAAGATTACAATGGCTTAAATGAAAATAGCCAAGCCATCGCTGGCTTGGCCATATTAGGTCTGAACAACGCTTTTCCTAGCGTCAGAGCGGTATGCCGAGCATCGGCCAGGCGAAGATTGCGACGACCCCGAGCAAAGCGATGAAAGGCACAAAAAGCAGCGCTGAAAGCCACAGCAGATCGGCTGCCGAAAACGCCGGCGGCTCCATCCCGCCGAATAATGTCACTGGCTTGGCCGAGACCATCAGCGTCTGGCAAAAGCCGCTGCCGAGCGTGACGACCAGGATCATTGCGGCCGGGTTCACGCCGAGCCCGGCAAGCGGCAGCGCCAGTGCGGGGATGAGCACGGTGGCGCGCGCGGTGCGCGAGGTGATCACGATGTGGGCAAGCGCGGACACGGTTGCGGCAAAGGCAATCAGGATCCACGGTTGAGGGGCGACCGAGCCCTGGAAGGCTGCCATGACGCGGTCGACCACAAGCTTGGCAGCGCCGGTTTCGAGCAAGGCCTCGCCAATGACGAGCGTGGCAGCAAGAAACAGCAGCAGGTTCCACTCGACGCCCTTGAGCGCGGCCTTGAAGGTGATGCCCGAGACGGATTTCGAGGCGACAACAAGCGCGCCTACAAGTGCGACAATCGGCAGGCCGACACCGTGCAGGCTGCCGGTAGCCCACAGCGCGACGGTTATGCCAACGACGGTGAGAATGATCTTGTCGCGGCTGGAGAATGCTCCCGCTGCCCCGTCGGCATGTGTCACCAGCGCTTTGCGGTCTTCGCTTTTGAGGAACACAAACAGGATCAAGCCGCAGGCGATGAGGCTGGAGATCAGCGCGAAGGGCGCGCTCAGCATCGCCCAGGTGGCGAAGTCGACGGGCTCGCCCGAAACGCGCCTGATCGCATCAGCCGCCACGAGGTGAGCGCCGGCGCCGGTCAACGAGGCGGCGGCCGAAAGCAGGATCACTGAGGGAAACAGCAAGGCAAGCGCGCGCGTCACTGTCGGCCTGCCGATGGCCGCCGACAAGCTCAGGAAGATAGGCATCAGGATCGCCGCGCGCGCCGATGTCGACGGGACAAGGAAGGCTGTGAGGAAGATCGCTGCCGTCGTTGCCCAAAAGGTGCCTTGCACGGTTCGAAACGGCGCGAGTATGCGGAAAGCGCAACGCTCGGCAAGACCACTCTGCTTCAGCACAGCACCTATGACGAAGGCGGCGAGCATCAGGACAACGATCTCGCTACCGAGTGCTGCAAAAAGCGCCTGCTCGTCGACGGCACCTGCCAAAACCAGCGCCAGCGCACCGGCCAGCGCAACCGGTGTTTCCGGCAGGTCCATTACCGTCCAGGCAATCAGCGTGGCAGCGAAGACCGAGAGCGCGACGCGCATATCGGTCGACAGGCCATGCATGCTGGCAAAGATGGCGAAGGTCGCGAAAGCGATCAGCAAGACGCCGACGAGGATGCGCACCAAGCGCACGGATATCTGCCTTTCAGTGGCTATCGAAACGGCAGCAGCCAATGCGTGCGCGTCGGTGGGCAGCGCTGGGTTTTCCGACATCGGGCCTCTCTCCTTGGATACGCGCTGCGGCCAATGATCTTGAGCGCAGCGTGGCTGTCGTGGTGTCGGCAGGGAGAACGGCTTGCCAGGCGCCTTATTCCACGCCGGCAAATGATTTTTCGTGGCGATGGAGCGGAAAAGATCGGAGGGGGAGCGTGTTGGAGGGATCGTAATTTGCCCGGAGAGCACCTTACCGATGACGTTGCTCATGCCACGCGTTGGAACTCGGCTCGGCCTTCAAACGAGTGGCACTCCATATTGCTTATCTGGACATATGTTGAAGTCAGTGTTGCTACAAACTATGATGCCTGCTCCGCCGACAAAAGCTATTTAGCTGCGGATAGAGAGGCATAACGGAGGAACGAAACAGCCGTTACAGCCGGCGGGCCTGTCGGTTTCGATCTCTTGGTGGAGCAGAAAATGGCCAACATTAAAGACGTTGACGTGAACGCAACGCCTCCGAGTGCCGAGCAGCTTCGTTTGGCCCTCCTCGAAGAGCAAATGAAGGAGGCGGAGAAGCAGGAAAAGCTACGCGCGCAGGCAAACGACGAGCTTGCGAAATTCACCAACAGTTTCCTCAAGGACCAGGTGAGCGAAAATGAAATCGCCATGGTCCGGCGCCTCGTGGTGAATGCCGTCAAGAACGGAAAATTCGAGGCGATGGTATACAGCTTCCCATCAGACCTTTGCACTGACGGTGGACGCGGGATCAACAGTGCTGATCCCCAATGGCCTGAAACGCTCCAAGGTAAGGCCAAGCAGTTCTATGAACGCTATCTCAAGTTTGCCAAGCCGCAAGGCTACAAGCTCAAGGCCATGATCATCAATTTCCCCGGTGGCATCCCTGGGGATGTTGGCCTGTTCATCAACTGGGAGCCTGACGTTAAGTAGCCTCATCCATCGCCGGCTCGGAACGCTGCGGCACAACGGGTTGTCCAAACAGATCCGGCACCACGTTGTGCGGCGTTGGGTCGTCGACGAAGTCGTCGGGGCGCTTCTGGCGCTTGCCGAATTTGGGCACCTCGAACGCGAGGCGCTCGTAAGGAATCGAACTTAGAATGTGCGAAATGCAGTTGATGCGCGCGCGCTTCTTGTCGTTCGACGGCACGATCCACCAGGGCGCATGACGCGTATCGGTCATGCGGATCATTTCGTCATAGGCACGGGTGTAGTCCCACCAGCGATTGTACGATTCGATATCCATGGGGCTCAGCTTCCACTGCCGAAGCGGGTCTTCGACACGCTGCTTGAAGCGCTTTTCTTGTTCATCCTCGCTCACATCGAGGAAGTACTTGAGCAATGTTATTCCGCTTTCGACGAGGGCGGCTTCAAACCTCGGTGTCTGTTCGAGAAAGCGTCGCGCCGTCTTCTCGCTGCAAAAACCCATCACACGTTCGACGCCAGGGCGATTGTACCAAGAGCGGTCGAAGATCACGACCTCGCCTCCGGCCGGCAGGTGCTGAATATAGCGTTGCATGTAGATCTGGGTCTTCTCTCGGTCAGTCGGGGCAGGCAAAGCCACGACACGGAACACGCGCGGACTGACACGCTCGGTAAGGCGCTTGATCACGCCGCCTTTGCCGGCAGCATCGCGCCCCTCGAAGATGATCGCGATGCGCGCCCCAGATTTTTTCACCCACGCCTGGAGATAGGCAAGCTCGACCTGAAGCCGAGCGAGTTCTTTCGTGTAGCTTCTCCCTGAGTCCGCCTCGGCCTTTGCTACTTTGTCTTTGTCCTTGTCCTTGTTCTTACCCATCTTCTTCTCCTTTCCGCACGATCAGTGAAGCCTAGGTGACACTGAGGTCTGAGCCTCGAACGCCTGATAGGCGTCCTCCAGATTGTCGAAGACCATGTGGGGGCCGATGCGCTCGATCACGCCGGCCCGGCGCAGCAGTTCGCGCGCTTCGGCGTGCAGCTCCGCCATGGCAAGACTGATACCGCGACCGCGAAGCTCGTCGCAGAGTTCGCCCAGCATTTCCGCTGCCGAGCTGTCGATCTGGGCAATCGCGCTGGCATCTATCACCAGCCAGCGCGTATCGGCAGGCAGTCCAACGGCAATGGATCGCAGCCGGGTCTGGACATAGTCGGCATTGAAGAACAGCAGGCTGCCCTGGATGAGGCAGGCGGCGATGCCGGGCACCTGACGGGCTTCGGGCGCCCGATGCAGCTTGTAGAAGCCCTCATGGCCCGGGACCCGGCCCAGCATGGCATCGCGGGGGAACATCAGCTTGTGAAGAATGAAGACCAGCGACGCGCTGATCGCGATGACCACGCCATTGAGGACGCCAAGGCCGATCGGCCCCCACATGGCGATCAGCGCGAACACGAACTCGATGCGGCTGACACGCCAGACCTGCCTCAGCGCAGCAAGGTCGATAAGGTTGATGGCGGTCGCGGCAAGTATCGCGCCCAAGGCTGGAATAGGAATGATCCTGAGGGCCGGCCCGAGAAAGAGCAGCGCCGCAATCAACGCTGCCGCCGCAACAATGCTGGTCACCTGCGAGCGGCCGCCCACTGTCAGGTTGACGGCCGTACGCGAGTCGGAAGCGGTGACCGGAAAGGCGCCGAAAAGCCCGGCAGCCAGGTTGGCCGCGCCAAATCCGATGAGTTCGCGATTGGGATCGACCGGTTGGCCGGCTTTTGCTCCAAAACTGCGGGCCGTGATGATGCCCGAGCCGTAGCTCACGAGGAAGATAGCCGCGGCGCCAAGCGCCAACGTTTCGAAAGGAAGCCCGGCGGCATGTGGCAATGACAGGGACGGCAGGCCGGTAGGGATATCGCCGACCACGGCAATGCCGTGCCCTTGAAGATTGAAGACGGCTGAAAGCACCGCTGACAGCACCACCACCAGCACTGGCCCGGGCACCGGAAAGCGCGTGATCCGCACCACCTGCAACAGGCCGAACATCGCCAATGCCAGGAAGAGAGAGGGCCAATGGATCAGGTTCGCCTTGCTGAGAAGCTCGAGTATGGGCCTGAGCAGGCCTTCTGACTCGATGCTTACTCCGGTGAAACGTTTGATCTGCCCGATCAGGATCGAAAAGGAGACGCCGGTGAAGAAGCCGGTCAGGATGGGACGCGACAGGAATGTCGCCAGAACACCAAGCCGAAGCACCCACGCAGCCAGGCAATACAATCCGACGCCAAGCGCGAGCATTGCCGCAATCGCCGTGCGGTCCACTGCACTACCGGCTGGCATACTTGCTGTGACTGCGACCAAGGTCGCCGCAAGAACGGTCATCGTTGCCGCGTCTGGGCCGACGATGAGTTGGCGCGACGGGCCAAAGACCGCGTAGGCGACCAGTGGTGCGATGCTGGCGTAGATGCCGGTCTCTGGCGGCAGCCCCGCTATCGCCGGATAGGCGATGGCGCTGGGAAGCCCGACCGCCGCAACCGCGAGCCCAGCGGAGACATCACTGCGAATCCAGTCCCGCTTGTAGCCTGCGAGGCCAGCTGGCACGTGAAGGTTCAAGCCCACTCAAGGGATCCTTGTTGCCCGCAATATATTAGAAGATTTTCATATATTTAGCCAGTTTTCAATCTGTCTGCATTTACTGATAGATGCGCCATGTGCTGTGGCACGGGCGACGAGATCGAACGCCGGCATGGAGATGACCATCGATGTCAAGCTCATGCCGAGCGGCCTTCCGTTTGCGTCGCCTCGGCGGCCGCGTCGGCGACGGTTCCGGCATCGCTGCAGCAGCAATAGCCTGCCAGTTCAATCGTTGACGACGTCCCAGCTGTCATCAGGGTTGAAGCGGTCGATATACTTGACGATGTCCTCAGTGCTGGGACCGAGATCGACTTGATAGACGATGCCCTGTTGGTTCACGGCGAAAGTCTTCACGCCGGTCTCGGCATACTTGACTGGCCAAGCGATCAGGCCAAATCCGGCGATCATGTTGCCGTTGATGATATAATCATAAGCGCCTCCAGCAACCTTATCGCCCTGGCCAGTTAGGATGCGGAAACGATAGCCAAAATAACCTTCACCCTTGCTGGCGCTTTCGAGTTCCGCCTCCTTGACAAAGCCGCCCGCCGGACTGTCTCCGTCCCCTTGGGTAGCAGGCCAATACAGGCCATCGGTCGCGCCTTCGCTACTCACCAGTTTTTGTGCGAACTCATCTACGCCATCGCCGTCCCGGTCCTCCGAGGCGTAATCGTTTTGTGCGTCGACATAGGCGCGCATGGTCGAAATCGCTTCCAACTCGTTTTGGCCAACACGTCGGTTTACGATCTCCTCCAGGCCCGCTTCGGTATCGTAAGCCCACTTTCCGTCATCTCCTTTCAACAGGGGAAATGGCAGTGGCCAGAGTTTGTCGCCGAGCTGGAGGAGCTTGCCGCCGTCCGTATCGACGACGAGGATCTGCTTGGCCGCAGCGTCGCGAATCTGGGCGAAGGTGTCCATAGCCCCTTCAGCAGTCTTGAGCTTCTCTGCATCGAGGCCGAGCAGCTTTGCCACCCCGTCGAAATCATTGGCGGCCAAAGCGGCTTTCAAGGCGTCAACGGCCTGGGCTGACTCATCGAAGAGCGGCGCTTCCTGCTCCGACTCATAAGCAAAGATGCCGTAATCTTCGTCGGAGGGCGCCGCAGCCCCAGGAGCCGCGGGCGGAGATTGCTCCTGAGCACGCGTCGCGGCCGGTACCGTGGCGACAAAGCCAGAGACAAGAGCGGCCAGGCAAATCGAGCGTAGGAATTGATGATTGAGGATCGTGTTCATGGTCTTGTTCCTTTCCCGCTCTCAACGCCGCCCGCCACCACCACGCCCGCCGCCGCGGCCGCCGCCGCCGCTAAAGGATCGTCCGCCGCCGCCACTGAAGGAACGACCTCCGCCACCGCCATGATGCAGGTTTCGCCCGCCGCCGCCGCGATTTTGAATGGCCTTTCCACCACCGCGCTGGCCACCGCCCATGGCCTGTTGGCCACGCCTGGATTGCACTTGAGCAACCTTGCCGCGGTCGACATTGCCGAGCCCGGATGGCTTCTTGGGCCTGTTGTCAGGTCTTGCTGCAACCTTTGGCTTGCCGGCAGGGCGTTTGGCGTTGGCCGGCCGCTGGTTGTTCGCCTTTCCGATGTCACGGCCGCCGCTGCCTGGCCGCGCAGCCGGCCTCGGCATGTCGGGCCGGGCATTTGCCAAGTCGCCGCCAGGCCTGTTCTTCAGCCCTTCAAGAGTACTTTTGCGTATATCCGTGGCCTTGGCAGTTCGGTTGGAGAGGTTTGCGGACTGGCTCCTCTTGATGTCGGCCGCGCGGTTGCCGATCGAGTTTGCCCGGGTATTCTCAACCCTGTTCTTGATGTTCGTCCGATCGAATTTAGCAAGTTGGCTCTTGTCAAAATTGAGCTTCGAGCGGTCGACGTTCTTCCAGTCGACGTCCTTGAGGTTGAGCTTGCCGTTGATGTTGTTGAGGCAGTTATTGCAGTCGATATCGATGTCGCTGCCGTTCCAGTTACCACCCCAAATACCCCAATCATCCCAATTGACCGCCGCAGCCCATATCGCTCCGGTTGCCGCCGCCGCAAAGAAAGTCGCGGTGGGGTACCAGTAGCTTGGATAGGGATCGGGATAGTAGGAGATTGGCTGCGCAACGTAGCCCGGCTCGTACAGCATTTGCGGCTCGTAGCGCGGCACATAGATCTTTTCGCTGCTCGCCGACTGGATGATGATATTGTCGCCGGACGTCTCCACCTTCACCTTGTCATCGCTTTTGATGACGCCCTTCGCCACTGCTTCCTCCCGCAACTGCTGGATGGCGATGAGCACGTCCTTCTGCTGGTAGGCGAGAGCGTCGCCAAAGTCCTGTGTCCATTCGAGATCGTCGCTCATCATCTTGACGAGCTCTGGATAGTTGAGCAGCGAGATGACGCTGCCATCCCAACTCTCATTCGGTTTCAGGTTTTTGTCCTTGGCGTAGGCGGTGAGGTAGCGCTCTGCTTCGACGATCTGCAGAGGGTAGAGCGAGGCAGCGGAGATCACCGCGACGAGCTCGTCCGGGTAAAGCGCGATCCGCGCCACCAGCACCTCGAGTTCGTCGGCGCTCAGCGGCTCCGGCGTCTGCGCCGCGGGTGCCGGGGGCGCGGTTGGTGTGGCCGCCGTTTTTTCCTGCGCCAAAGCGGAGTACGACGAGGCAGCGGACATCAAGGTAAGAGCAACGGCGGACGTAATACCGGCTTTCATGATCTTGTTGATGATCATCGCAGTACCTCCAAATTTCGCTCAAGGGACAACCCCCCTACGCCAAGGCAAGTCTCGCTTATCGGGTGCTCATCCTCGCCTTCAACACTGGACGCGGCAAGCATGGCCAAAGCCTCAGCACCCCAGTCTTATGAAAACCTCGTATTGTGAGCAATCGACGCTGCCGAACCCAAACTGTAGCTCGCAATCGTCATCGCACACATGTTGCAGGATTACCCTCCAATGCATCATGCGCCTCTACACAGTTGGAATCAATCGACTACTTGGATGGCGGGGGACGCTCGCAACCTCCATGCTCAGCAAGCCGATGCGACACGCATGCGGCCATTGGGAACCCTATCAAACCCGCTAGCAATTGCCAGATGCCCTGGTCGCGCTTATTGGCGCAAAACCAGCTTTCAAATGGTGAATGACCACCCGCACGCGTTCATCGTCAGCCGGAGCTTTCAATCTGGGCAGCCGAAACGAGGGGCGATGCCACTAGTCCTAAATGCCTCCTGGAGGGGGGCCCAAATCGGCGTTAAACCTCCGTGCATTACCCTCTGCGGACCAAGCTAGCTGCTGTAGAGTATGTACTTGGCGGACCGTGATCAGTGCGACTTGACAACAACATGTCAGGGACTGCCTTCTTGTTGCAACTTGGCGGCGCTCAAGGGGACGGATGGTATGGCTCGAGTGCATGGGGATCTCACGCGCGCAACACTAGGCGTGCTGTTTATCGGCAGCATCCTTGTCGCCAGCATCTGGGTGATGCTTCCTTTTTTGCCAGCGATCATATGGGCCACGACGTTGGTGATCGCGACCTGGCCGCTGATGTTGTGGGTGCAGCGCCATGTCGGCAATCGCCGTGGCTGGGCCACGGCGATCATGACGCTGATCTTGCTGTTAGTCCTGATCGTGCCGTTTTGGCTGGCGGTCAGTGCCGTCGTCGCCAATACCGACAAAATTGGCGACTTGATCCGCACCGCCCTGTCCTTGCGGATGCCGCCGCCGCCGTCCTGGCTGGCCGATTTGCCGTTGGTGGGCTCACGGGCCGCAGAGGCCTGGACAAAGCTTTCGACAAGTCGCGTGGATGAATTGGCGTCCAAGCTTGCCCCTTATGCGGGGGCGATGACGAAATGGGTTGCATCCTTCGCAGGCAGTCTGGGTGGGATATTCTTCCACTTCCTCCTAACGACCCTGATAGCCGCTATCATGTACATGGGCGGCGAGCAGGCAGCTGCCACTGTCGTTCGTTTCGGCCGCCGACTGGGTGGTGATCGAGGAGAAATGGCCGTTCGTCTGGCTGGCCAGGCAATCCGAAGTGTTGCCCTGGGTGTCGTCGTGACCGCAGTAGCCCAGAGCGCTCTTGGGGGCATAGGTCTGTTGGTGGCTGGCGTGCCTTTCGCGCCGATGCTGGCAGCGGTGATGTTCTTGCTGTGCTTGATTCAGCTCGGCCCCGCGCTGGTGATGGTGCCAGCGGTGGTGTGGATGTACTATTCTGGCGAGGCGTTTTGGGCGACGGTGTTGCTACTCTTTGCCATCGTGGCTGGCACAATGGATCAGTTCATACGTCCGGCACTCATTCGAAGAGGCGCCGACCTTCCCATTCTTCTTATCCTTGCCGGCGTCATTGGGGGCTTGATATCGTTTGGTCTGTTGGGAATTTTCATCGGCCCTACTGTCCTTGCGGTGGCCTACACATTGTTGAATGCGTGGATGGCTGAGGGCGAAGCGAGATCGACATCGCGGCCATGACTCGACCAGAGGCGGTGCAATGCGCTCTCGACGGAGCCTGCGATCATACCCACGATTACCGTTCCCCAGGTGGTGAGCAGGATGTGGCCGATCCGCCGGTGTGTAGCCGAGCACGGCAACCGGACTGCCGGACCGGTCCTGGACAGCCGCCATGCGGCCGTCATGGTCTGCACCCCCGCCAATTCCCCCAACAGCAGTATGGGGTTCATGCGGAGCTAAATCTGCGGCGGCAGAAGGTACAGTGTCATGGCGAATACCAGGTAGACCATCAGAATAAACACCCCCACGAACCACGCCGAACGTCCGGTGCTTGTCATCAAAAAAGCCGTCATCGTCGAAACGAAAACCATGATCACCGCGCCTGGCCAGAACCACAGATCCATCGGCGTAGGGCCGATGACGTAGCTCAACAGGACCAGAACCGGCGCAACGAACAGTGCTATCTGGGATGCGCTTCCAAGTGCGATGCCCACGCTCAAATCCAGCCGGTTCTTGCGGGCGCCGGAAAAGGCCGAGGCCATCTCTGCAGCGCCTCCAACCAGCGCGACGACGATGAAGCCGACGAATGCGGGGGACATGCCGAACGTAACCGCCGCTTCCTGCACCGACTCGACGAAAATCTCGCTCACCAGTGCCACCAGCACGGTCACGCCGGCCAGGACCGCAAGCGCCAGTCGCACTGGCCATATCTCGTCACCGGCCTCGTGATGCGATGCGCTGCCGAAAAATTCCCGATGTGTCCTGAGCGAGAATAGCAGACCCAGCGCATAGGTGCCGATCAGCAGTACTGAAAGCCCAACGCTCAATTGATGGGTAAAGGCCGATGTAGAGACAGACTCGGCATCGAGAATTGCGGACGGTGTCATGATCGCGATCGTTGCCAGAAACAGCAGACATGTTTGCAGCCGGGCGCTGTCTCGATTGAATTCCTGCGTATGGAACTTGAGCCCGCCAAGCAGAAACGACGCGCCGAGCATGAACAGCGTATTGGTGACGATCGCTCCGGCAATCGACGCCTTCACCAAGGTATACTGCCCGGCATTCAGCGCAGCCAGTGCGATGACAAGTTCGGTCAAGTTGCCGAGCGTGGCGTTGAGAAGACCTCCAACAGTATCGCCAGTCTTGGCTGCCACCGACTCGGTCGCGGAACTCAGCAGCGTGGCCAGTGGCACGATCGCTAGGACGGAAAGTACGAAAAGCAGCGTATGCGCTTCGGGCTCAAGCTGCTGAGCAATGAGCACCACTGGCACAAATACCAATAGCCAGAGCATTGGATTGTTGCGGATTTCCTTGAGCAAAAGAAGCATGGCTACAGTCACATCCTTTTCCTGACCCCAAGGACTTTTATCGATGCCTGCGATCGGCAAGTGCCTTGTGGCGAGTCATCGCGCAGTACCGTTGTCCTGGCTCGAACGGTTGGCATCGGTATCGTCGGGTGAGCCTATTTCTGTTCGGAATCCTCATCCTCGGTCGCTCGCAGCGCCTGGACGCTGACAGCGGCGACAAGCCCGGTCAGGACGATGCCGGAAAAACCAATCACCACCGCAAGCAACCGTGCCGTGAAATGTTTCGGCGCAAAATCTCCGTAGCCGATCGTAAGGCCGGTCACGAAGGTGAAATAAAGCGCCTCATGGACCCGCCAGTCCTCTATGCGCCCAATGATAAGGCCAGCTCCGATCATGACCAGCAGAACGCCAGAGAAGATCGGCCACAAGACATGAAGCTGATGCAAAAGCGCAGCGAAGAATATGCGCCTCATTTGCCTTGGTCGGGGTCTGGCAGGTGATCTCTTCGACACCAATCTTACGCTCGCTTGCGGCAACCAAACATCAGGATGCGGAGACGGAATTTCGGCAAGTATCCCTCCGCATCATTGTAGGTGTCTGCAGCCGCTTGGGCGGATCATGCTTGAACGCGGATCTCATCCGGCCATCACCCCGACGATAACCGTTCCCCAGGTGGTGAGCAGGATATGGCCGATCGGAACCGCCGGCGTGTAACCGAGCACGGCAACCGGACTGCCGGACCGATCCTGGACGGCCGCCATGCCGGCTGTCATGGTCTGCGCCCCCGCCAGTCCCCCCAGCAGCAGTATGGGGTTCATGCGGAGCAAGTAGCGGCCGACGTAAAGCCCCACAATCATGGGCATCAGGGTGACGATCATGCCGCCGAACAAAAGTCCGATGCCCGCTTCGGCAATGGCAGACATGAACACAGGTCCGGCATGAAGACCGGTCATCGCGACGAAGGCCGCGAGGCCGAGTGCCGTCATCAGTGATATCGCCGCGTCTGGTATCCGGCCGAAGAGGGGAAAGCGCGTGCGCAGATGCCCCACAACCAAACCCGCCAGCAACGTGCCTACGCTGGTACTCAAGGAAATCTGCATGCCTGCGATGGGAATGGTGACGAGCACGCCGACAAGCCCGCCAAGGAAGATCGCAAGGCCGAGAACGAAGAAGTCGGTCGCTGTTGTTGGCGCGACGATGGCTCCGATGCGCTCTGCGGCACGTGGCACAACTGATTCTGGACCTACCAGCCGCGCGATGTCGCCGCGTTCGACCGTGATGCCAGGCGCGAAAGGAATGTCTTGCCCCCCGCGCGTGATGCTGCGGAGATAGACGCTTCTTGCCCAGCTCTCCTTCGACACATCTTCGATGGTCCGGCCCACGAGTTCCCGGTGTGTCACCAGCACGTCCACGACCTCGACTGGGACATCGAGGAGCTCAGGATCCTCAACCTCTTCGGCGCGCTCATCGACCACGTCCACCAGCGTCTCTCGCCGGCCCGACACTGCAACGACGTCGCCAGGTTGGATTACAAGCTGCGGTGTCGCCTCAAGAATGGTGCCGTCTCGCCGGACTCGTTGAATGAAGAGCCGATGCTCCGGAAACTTTTCCTCGGCCGCCTTCACTGACTGGCCGACGATTGGCGCGTGATCCGCGACCCGATATGCGCGCAACTCGAATTTGTGCCAAGCCGACGAGACCCCAGCAGCGACGCGCTTGATGCCCAACTCCTTCTCCAGCTTGAGCGCCTCGGTAGCCAGGTCGATGCCGAGCAGTTTGGGCCCGACGACGCTGCAGAACAAGATCACTCCGACAGCACCGAATATGTAGCAGACCGCGTCTGCTACAGCGATGTGCGCCACAAAACGCGCACGGTCTGCCTCAGGCAGCGGGAGAGCGTTGATTGCCTCCGTTGCCGTACCCATGGCCGGGCTCTCGGTAAGCGACCCTGAAAGCAGCCCCGCTGAGAAACCTGGGTCGAGGCCGAGCGCCTTGGCAACCGCGATCGCGGTAAGAAGTCCTGTTACGCACACGACCACGGCGAGCACGACCGGCTTCATCCCATCGCGCTTCAAGGCCTGCATGAACTGTGGCCCGACCGAGTAGCCTATGCCGAAGAGGAAGAGCAGGAAGAGGAACGACTTGGCCGTACTCGAAACCGGCACATCGGCGAACTGTCCGATCAGGATGCCCGCAAAAAGAGAGCCGGTAACCGGCCCCAGGCTGAAACCTCCAACCTTTATCCCCCCGATCAGGTAGCCGATACTGATCGCAAGGAAAATCGCGAGCTCGGGATACTTGACCAGAAATTGTCCGAACCAAGCCATGACCAAACAAGCTCCCCTCTGCCCGACCCTGAGCTACCGCGCCTGCGCCATTGCATGAGGCGGTTTGGGCGGCATGTGCGGCGGCCCCTTCAGCGTTTCGACCTGGCTGCGACCGCGTCGGGTTTTACCAGTTTCAGTCCTCGCGCTTTCTCGTATCCGTGGATCTCCTTCACATCGAGCTTCCGCATGAAGTCGATCGTCTCCTGCGTCAGCACCTGGCCCGGCACCATGATCGGGAAGCCCGGTGGATAGGGAATGACGAAATTGGCCGAGACCATCTCCGGCCCCTCGCGCAGTCGCCGGTCGCACTCGGCGCCGGCGAGCGGCACGTATTCGCAGACCGAAGCATCATAGGCGTTGAAGAACGCGGTGCGGATGTCACCTTCCGGCGTCAACCGCCCGGCGTCGCCACGGTAAACCTCGTGGAAGTGGCTGAAGTTTGGAAGATCGGGCACGTCGGTCATCAGCGACTTCACACGCGCGGCGAAGGCCGACCGTTCTTCTTCCCCACCGTCGGCGAGGCGCTTTTCGATGCCATGGCAAATCTCGACCAGGACGCGCACGAGGTGAGCAACGTCGCTTCTTGTGTTGTTGATGTTGGACTGCAGCAACACGCTGTTGCGCGATGTTTTGTTCAGCTGGATGTCATACTCGTTCGCCAGCAGACCCTTGAATTGGGTTCCGTCGAAACCGGCGGTTCCGCAGACCAGCGTCATGCGCGTGGGATCGAGGTAGAATTCGTCTTCCCGCATCGCCTTTACCGCGGTGGCCCAGGTCGAGCCGGGTGCGAGATAGTCCTTGAAGCCTGACTGCCGGTAGGCAGCTGGGATCATCTCGTCGGCACCGAGGACGCGGAAATATTTCGAGATCAGTGGGTGAGTGTTCACCGCCTGCCGGATCTTAAGCCCGATCTCGATGGCGTTCATCACCAGGCCATAGCCTTCGAGTTCCATCTGCCGCCGCGCCACGTCGAGGCTGGCGATCAGCTGTTGGTTGGGGCTTGTCGAAGCGTGGGTGAAGACCGCTTCGTGGAACTGAGCTTCCACGGTGTGGAAATCCACGTCCTTGACCAGCAGCATGGACCCCTGGCGGATGGCGGACATCGACTTGTGCGTGGAGTTGGTCTGATAGACCCGAAGCCGCACGAGACGTGGATCGGGGATCAGGCGCGTTGCGAGCAGCGTCTCGTCGGAGGGTTTGTCGCCGAGTTCCGCGCGCTGCTTCTCATAGGCATCGACCGACGCCGGATCCCGCAGCCAGTTCTCGATATCCTCGGCAGCGCCCATGGCCGTGCGCGGACGCAGGAACGGCGAGAAGCGGGCAAATCCAGACCATGCCTCGTCCCACAGAAAAATGAGGTCCGGCTTGATCGCGAGGCATTCCTCCATGACGCGGCGGACATTGTACATGTGTCCGTCGAAGGTGCAGTTGGTCAGATCAAGTAGTCTCAGTCGGTCGAGCCGCCCCTCCGCCCGCAATGCCAGAAGCGCCCGCTTGATGGTGGCTAGAGGCACCGCGCCATACATCGAATATTCCGTCATCGGGAAGGCTTCGACGTAGTAGGGCTGCGCGCCGGTGAGGACCATGCCGTAGTGGTGCGACTTGTGGCAGTTGCGGTCCACGACTGCGATGTCGCCTGGCGCCAGCAGCGCCTGCACAGCCATCTTGTTGGACGTGGAAGTGCCGTTGGTCACGAAAAACACGTGGTCGGCGCCAAATGCCCGCGCGGCCATTTCTTGCGAGCGCTTGATGGTTCCCGTGGGCTCCAGGAGGCTGTCGAGGCCACCTGTCGTGGCGCTGCTTTCCGCCAGAAACAGGTTGAGGCCATAGAATTCCCCCATGTCGCGTATCCAGTCGGATTTGAAGACCGACTTGCCACGGGCGATGGGCAGCGCATGGAATGTGCCGATGGGCCGCCGCGCGTATTTCTTCAGATTGTCGAAGAAAGGCGTGTCGAAGCGGTCCTGCACACCTTCCAGGATGGCGAGGTGCATCTCCAGCGGCTCTTCCACGGCGTAGAAGATGCGGCGTACGGCATCCGCCGCCGGGTCGCCGGCAATGTGCTCCACCTGGCGGTCGGAGAGCAGGTAGATGTCGAGTTCCGGTCGAATCCGCTTCAACGTGCGCGAAAGGCGCAACGCCGACATGTCAGGTCCTTCTGCTTCTCCTAGCGGATCCAATATCGAGCGCAGCACTGGCGCGTCGCGCCGCGAACGGTAGGGAAAGCCTTCGGCCAGGACGACCGAAATGATGTCCGGGTTCAATGCCGCAGCGCAGAGCGCATCTTCGAAGGAGCCGACCATGATGGGCTCATAAATGAAGGCATCCTCCGGCCGACGCAGCCTGCGCAACTCTGCTGCCATTGCGGGCCAGCGCGCGGCGGGCTGGCTGTTGACGAACAGCACTTCGAAATAGGGCCGGCGCCCGCCCCCTTCGCCGCTCGCGGGTGGCATGATGTCGGCAACTTCGCCCGACGACATCTCATCATGGACGTCCCACTCTCCCGGACGACCGCGATAAGCATGTGTCAGAAGCCCGTTGGAAATGCGTCGGGCCAGTTTCGCCGCTCCTCCCGCATCATCGGTGGCAACGCGCTCGTTCAAGGCTCCGAGCAATCGCGAGCCCGGATAGGCGTGGTACTCCTCGGCTGCCGCCATCTCGGCAATCGCAGCCTCAAGCGCTGCCCGCTTGCCACGTCCGGTGGCCCAGGCGTCAGCCAGCGTCGTGATCTCGCGCCAGTTATCGGCACGCGCTGAATGGATGAGGAGGAACTGATCGATACGTGCGGTGTTGCGTGGCATCGCGTGCTCCCAATGTTTGTTCTGATTAAATGTTTGTTCTGATTAAACTGTCTGTCGCGGCCATCCGGCCGTCATCTCACCGGTTTTGGAGCGCCGCCGATTGCGGCGCTCCATGGAACCCGAAAATTCCATCCCGTGCAGACCATCTTTCCTCGGTCAGCCATCCGGGGAGGCCGTCTCCGAGGACAGCCCCACCAGAAGTCGCACCTAGGCCATCAGCATCACAAGGACCATGCCCCAGATCGTCAGCAGGGTGTTTCCAACGGCATAGGTAACGGTATAGCCAAGCCCGGGAATTTGGCTCTTGGCACGGTCGTTGATCATGCCAAGCGATGCCGTCGTCGTGCGTGCGCCCGAGCAGCACCCCAACAGAATGGCGGGATGGAAGCGGAATACGTATTTCCCGACATACATCGCCAAAATGAGAGGCACTGTCGTTGCAAATATGCCCCAGAGAAACAGGCTGAAGCCAAGTTGCTGCAGGCCGGCGACAAAGCCCGGACCCGACGAGATGCCGACCACGGCGATGAAGACGTTGAGGCCGACCGAATTCATGAACCAGACCGTGGAGGATGGAATTCGTCCGAATGTCGGGTGTACGGAGCGCAACCAGCCGAAGAAGAGACCTGAAATGAGTGCGCCGCCCGAAGTGGACAGCGTCAGCGGCACATTGCCGACCTTGTAGACGATCGCTCCGATCAGGGCGCCGATTGCGATCGCAGCCCCGATGAAAGCCACGTCAGCGATATCGCTTGGACGGTCTGCGACGCCAAGCGCCTTGGCGGCTGCCGCGGTATCCTGTGTGCGCCCGACTACCGTCAGAATGTCGCCGCGATGCACTTTGGTGTTCGGCAAGATCGGAATTTCAGTCGCGGTGACGCCGCGTGCTATCTTGCGCAGGAACACGCCACGTGCCGCCGGCAATTGCGCAAGCTCGGCCAACGTCTTGCTGTCGGCTTGCTTGTTGGTGACAAGAATGTCGACGCCTTCGATGGGCACCGCCAGTAATTCGCGGTCATCGACCTCTTCGGCTTCGTCGAGCAGATTCACCAGCACATCGCGCCGGCCTGCCACGGCAACGATATCGCCGCCCTGTATCACCGTGCTTGCCGTCGCATCCTCGATCTTGCCGCCCCGGCGGTAACGCTCGATGAACACGCGCTGGTCGGGGATCAGGGACTCGGCGTCATGGACCGTCTTTCCGACAACCCGTCCATTTTCCCGGACCTTATATGCACGCAGTTCATAATGATGCCAGGCGGTTCCGGCACCACCCACGTCCTTGGTGCCGCCATGTTCGGCTTCGTAACGCTTGCATTCGGCCTCCAGATCGATGCCCAGCAAGGCGGGGCCGAGCAGGGCCAAAACGATGGCCGAACCGACCGTGCCGAAAATATAGGTGACGGCATAAGCAACCGGCATCGCATCGAGCAGCCGCTTGGTTTCTTCCGGCGGCAGCGCCAGGCGATTGATTGCGTCCGTCGCAAGCCCCATCGATGCCGATATGGTCTGCGAACCGGCGTAGAGACCTACCGCTGATCCGATGTCATAGCCGGCCAGCTTGGCCGCCAGCAAAGGCGCGCCGAGACAGAAAACACAAACAACCACCGCAAACAGAGCCTGCGGGATGCCATCCTTGGCGATGCCGCGAACGAATTGCGGCCCGACGCCGTAGCCGATCGCAAACAGGAACATCAGAAAGAAGGTCGCTTTGAGCGGGGGCGAGATCGTAATTCCGAGCTGTCCGATGATGACAGCCGCGATCAAGGTTGCCGTTACCGCACCGAGGCCGAGCCCCTTATATGTAAAAGACCCGAAATAGTATCCGAGGGCCAAAGAGAGAAATATTGCGATTTCTGGATAACTACGAAGTGTGTTTACGAACCAGTCAAACATAGTGGAATCCCCTCTATGAATCGGTACGGCCGGTCACAACTCTGCGCTGCAAGGTGCATCGCCAATCAGGCAAGATTACACCCTTGCGTCATCCTTTCAAGATGCTACCATTGCGAAGAAAACAAGAGACTTACTGCTAATTTCCAGTGCATTTTCGGTGCAGAGGAAGTACATGAAGGCTTTATCTGGTATCCTGCAATATAAGTCATGGACCGGGGAAGTTTTGTTCATGCCTATCGCAGTTAACCAAAGCTGAAATGAAAATGAAACGTCCATCATTTCCAGATGGCGTCATTTGGGTGACTGGTTCCCGGCCGCGGCCAACACTGCCCGGGGAGTTTTGCACCATAAGCGACATCCCCTGCCTGAGCACAAACCGCTCGCCGAAGCGGACCCGGCGGCGACTTTTACTTGCCAGTCGTCGCGAGAGTTCGCCGGTTCCCGACGTCAAGCCGTGCGCGTCTTGCGCTCCGTCGTCCAAGCACGCTTCCATCACAACGGCATCGAAATTGTGGCTGGCCTCCGCGCCAAGACGTGGCTTCGGCGTTGCCAAGAGAGCCGCAAACTACAAACGCGCCGGACGACGGCAGCTTCCAGGTAATCTTTGATTTTGGCGGGGTCCTGCAATGCGGCACAGCCGCGGATTGAAACGTATCGGAGATAGGGGATGATGCGAACTCAACGACAGACGCTGGTGGCGGCAATGGCCTTCCCGCTCATGTCGCTGGCAATGGCCACGCCGGCCGCTGCAGCAGACACAGCGGCGGCCAAGGCAGCCGACACCGGCAAGTCCACCCTGATACCCAAGCTGCGTGTTGGCGACGACAACAGCTATCTTGAACTCTATGGCCAGATCAACAAAGGCCTGCTGGTCTTCGGCGACGGCGGATCGACCTTGGGTTATGGTCCGGTCGACAACGGCAATTCATCCTCGCGCATCGGGTTACGGCTATACGGGGCCATCTCCGAAGGTTGGTCGCTTGGCGGCAACTTGGAATGGGAGTGGACCCCTTACTCCACCAACTCCGTGAACCAGCTCAATCGTGGCGATTTCGATTGGGATACCAATCTGCTGCGCAAGGCGGAATTCTACCTGGAGTCCAAAGAGCTCGGCAAATTGTGGCTCGGTCAGGGCAGCATGGCGTCAGACTCCTCTGCGGAAGTCGACCTCTCAGGAACCACCGTCGTTGGATATGCATTGGTCTCCGACATGGCCGGAGGGCCGTTCTTCAGGCAGTCCGATGGCACGCTCACTTCTGTGCATGTCAAGGATGCGTTCACCGATTTCGACGGGGTTGGCCGTAAGCTGCGCGCTCGATACGACACGCCGAAATTCCTTGGCGGTTTCAGCCTGGCGACTTCGGTAGGGCAGCAGGTGGTCCCCACGGATACCGACGTCACCGTGTGGGACATTGCCGCGCGATACGACAACACCATTGGAGACTACAAAGTCTCCAGCGCCATCGCTTTCTCCAGGCCCGGCGACGACCAAAATCTGTTCGACGGGTCGGTCTCGATACTGCATGAGCCGACGGGGTTGAGCCTGACGGTCGCGGCAGCCTATTCGGATGAGCAGGCGGTCGATGGAAAGTATGGCTACGTCAAGCTGGGCTATCAAACCGACATCTTCGAAGCGGGCAAGACCGCGTTCTCGGTCGATGCCTATTTTGGCAACGACATCGCAGCCGCTGACAGCAGCAGCACATCCTTTGGTGCCCAATTCGTCCAGAATCTGGATTATTATCAGACAGAACTCTATCTCGGCGCGCGCTCCTATTCATACGATGAGGCGGCCGTGGATATCGACACCAGCTATGCCTTTCTCGCGGGAGCCAGGGTGAAGTTCTAAAGCCAGTCGGGACATGTCGCCCTCGCGGGGTGCATGATGATCGTGAACGAGGTCGCCTAAGCTTGCCCCTTCGGGGCGACGGAAAGAAAGCAGAGTAGGCAATAACGCCCTGCTCGGTATTCTGGGAGTGATGCCATGGAAACGATTGACTACCGAGAATACGAAAAGATGAGCCCGTTCGAGATCAAGGACGGGCTCATAAAGCTAGCTAAGGTTAGCGCGCAGAAATCCGCCCATGCCCTGCTCAACGCTGGACGCGGCAATCCCAACTGGGTTGCGACCGCGCCACGCGAGGGGTTCTTTCTGTTCGGCCAGTTTGCGCTGACCGAATGCCGCCGCACGATGGATGATCCGAAGGCGGGGCTCGCCGGCATGCCGCAGATGCGCGGGATTGCCGAGCGCCTGGAGGCTTGGCTGGACAAGCACGCCGACATGCCGGGCGCTGACTTTTTGTCGAACATGGTTCGCCATGGGGTGAAGGCCCTGGGCTTCGATGCAGACGCCTTCGTCTTCGAGCTCACCGACTCGATCATCGGTGACAACTACCCCGTGCCGGACCGCATGCTCGTTCACGCCGAGCAGGTCGCTCACCGCTACCTCATGTGGGCGATGGCCGGCGACAAGCCGCCGTCTGGCAAGTTCGACCTCTATGCGGTGGAAGGCGGCACTGCCGCCATGTGCTACATCTTCAAGTCGCTGATGGCGAACCGCATTCTCAAGAAGGGCGACACCATTGCGATCGGCACGCCGATCTTCACGCCCTATATCGAGATCGCCGAGCTCGAAGACTACGCTTTCAAGGCGGTGCACATCAGAGCGACGCAAGAGCATCGCTTCCAGTATTCGGACGAGGAAATCAAAAAACTCGAAGACCCAAAGATCAAGGCTTTCTTTGTGGTCAATCCCGGCAACCCGACCTCGATGGCGATCGACGCGCCAACCATGAAGAAGCTGGTCGATTTCGTGAAAACGAAGCGCCCGGACCTCATCCTGCTCACCGATGACGTGTATGGCACCTTTGTAAACGGCTTCCGCTCACTGATGGCGGAGCTGCCGCACAACACCATCGGCGTCTATTCCTATTCGAAGTATTTCGGCTGCACCGGTTGGCGCCTCGGCGTCATCGCGCTGCACGAAAAGAACATCCTCGACGATATCATCGCCAAGCTTCCCGCCAAGGAGCTGGAGGCGCTCGACAAGCGCTACATCGCAATCACGCTCGAGCCACGCAAGCTCAAGATGATCGACAGGCTTGTGGCCGACAGCCGCGACGTGGCGCTCAATCACACCGCCGGGCTATCGCTGCCACAGCAGGTGATGATGACCATGTTTTCCATGAGCGAGCTGATGGACACCGAGAAGGTGTACCAGAAAGCCTGCATGGAGATCTGCAATCGTCGCGTCGACAGCCTGCTCGAAGGACTGCCGCTCGATGTTCAGCCCAATCCAAGCTTTGCGGGATATTATGGCACCCTCGATTTCGAGTTCTGGCTGCGCAAGTACCAGGGCGAAGAGATGGTCCAATGGCTGAAAGAGAACGTGCATCCGCTCGACCTTGTCTATCGATTGGCCGAAGACCATTCGATCGTGCTGCTCAATGGAGGCGGGTTCGATGCGCCCAACTGGAGCGTGCGCGTCTCATTCGCCAACCTTCAAGATGATGTCTATGACGACATCGGCCGCGCCGTC
The DNA here is from genome assembly GCF_056398585.1 of Aminobacter sp. 01T433. Lineage (NCBI taxonomy): Bacteria > Pseudomonadati > Pseudomonadota > Alphaproteobacteria > Hyphomicrobiales > Phyllobacteriaceae > Aminobacter > Aminobacter sp. 01T433. The sequence goes on along the minus strand of NZ_JBFTPR010000006.1, from coordinate 46,094 downwards.
CGCGCGGTCGCACGCGGCTACGTCGACAGGTTCAACGCATCGAAAAAGAAGTAGCCTCATATCCCGGAGAGCTCAGTAGCGCCTTCAACGCTAACGGCTCGCCGGCGTGAAGCGCGGTTTGCTACCTCATGCAGGAGGGGCAAACCGCTACCTTCGAGCTAGAAATGCAGAGCTGATTTCACGCCGTGCGCTTGGCCAAGATGGAACGGCCGTACACGCCGTCCCTCGACGGCTGTCTTTGCGAACAACACACCGGCAAACTTCAAGCGCTGTCCGCAACCGTCCTGATCTGTGCCGGCGACGACTTCGAGACCACGTTAGCTGGCAGACTCACTCATTCCTCCATGCTCGAATTTCTGCGCCTGCTGCAACATTGTGGTGAGGCACGGCTCGCGTTTGCGGGGTTAGGGTTGGACGGCTTTCCGTCGGGGCTAACACCCGCCATGCACTGCCAGTAGTACCGTCTTGGATCATCGCCGCCGAAGCGCGGCATTGTCATTCACCGTTTCTCGCCTATTTCCGACAGCCTGCGTAAAATTTCCGACAGCTTGTCAGGGGCGACAAAATCCAATCGTTTCAATGTCATTGCGCCTCGGTCGAAAGTCGCGCTGCGACAGTTGCGCGCGGTCGTCACTTGACAGGAAATTAACTTTGCCGGACATTCCTCAAGGGAAATTAATTTCCCGCATAGGCAAACCAATACGAAGCCGAAAACGGCCTGATGAGGAGGAAAAATGGAAGCGACTTTAAGTCAGCAGCGCGAGGCTGCGACTCTCGATCAGCGCATCGACAAGATGCATGCCCGTGATCGAGCGGGCCTCGTGGTTTTCGTCGCGGTGCTCTGGTGCACCATGTTGTTCGCGCTGTTCAGCGTCTGGTCCTACATCTCGATCCCGGCCATCCGCGTCATCCTGTCGATTGCCTGCGCCCTGGTCCTGACATTCAACACGGCGGCTATCGTTGCCATGCTGCGCCACTACGTCGAAGACAAACATTTCATCTATGGCCTCGACATCAAGCATCTCGACGAGATGCGCCGGCGTCGCGGCTGAGGAGCGGACAATGGCTTACAAACCTCCGAAACAGAGCCTGGCCGGCCAGATTTTCGACGTCGTGACCTTGCTCGTGCTGACCATCGGCGCGCTCTACATTCCGCTCTATCTTGGCCTTGCCGGTGCGGCCAAAGTGCCGAACCCTATCGCCAACCCAACCTGGGAAGCGCTTGGCCAAAACGCCACTGAGCAGCAGCAATGGGCGGCCCTTGGCATCACCGATCCTGCCGCTGCCAATGACATCATTACCGCGCGCTTTGACTACAGCTTCAGCTGGGTCGCGTTGATCGTCATGGCCGTGCTGGTCATCGGCTATTTCGTCATGGTCGTGCGGCTTTCCGACAGGGAATACCGCGAAGTCATCGAAGAACGCTTCGGCAACGAGAAGCGCTAGGGAGAGGCCACAATGGATACCTGGAACATCCTTGAATACGTGGCCTGGGCGCTCTCTGCCATGTTCGGCGTGCTGATGCTCATCGACCTCGTCCGCATCGATACCACCTACGACAATGAACTGCTGATCTCCTCTCGCGAAGGCGAGATCGAGGCGACCGCAGAACGCCACGAGATCTGAGGGGACGACGATGGCAAATGTTACATCAACGGCAGCGGAGCCTGAACGGCTTCAGTTGCTGCGCGTGCTTGGTCCCGCCCATATCTGGGCGCTCGGCGTTGGCATCGTTCTGGTCGGCGAATATATGGGCTGGAACTTCTCGGTCGGCAAAGGCGGCATGATTGCCGGCCTCATCGCTTGCTGGGTCGCCGGCCTGCTCTACACCTGCGTCGCCATGATCGATTCCGAAGTGACCTCGACGGTTGCAGCGGCCGGCGGCCAGTATGCCCAGGCCAAGCATATCGTCGGCCCGCTCATGGCCTTCAATGTCGGGCTGTTCCTGGTCATGGCCTACACCATGCTCGAAGCAGCCAACGCGATCACTGTCGGCTTCCTGCTCGACACCGTCGCAGGCATGCAGGGCCATACCGGGCTCAACCAGCAGCCCTTCATCATCCTCGCCATTATGTTTCTGGCGTGGCTCAACTATCGCGGCGTGCTGGCAACGCTGACCTTCAACCTGGTCATCACCGCAGTAGCCTTCTTGGCGATCATTACGCTGTTCATCTCCGTGCAGTTCGGTGCTTCCAACGTGCCGCTCGACTTTTCGGCTGTTACCACCGATCCGCTGCCTTACGGCTGGGTCGGCATAGTTGCGGCACTGCACTTCGGCCTGTGGTACTATCTCGGCATCGAAGGCACCTGCCAGGCCGCCGAGGAAGTGCGCTCGCCGGCGCGGTCCCTGCCTTACGGAACTATGGCCGGCATCATGACGCTGCTGATTGCGGCGACCATGACCTGGTATGTCTGCTCGGGTCTCATTCCGTGGGAATATCTCGGCCAGGCCGGTACCCCGCTGTTTGACGCGGCTCGCGTTACTGGCAGTACCGGGCTGATGGTCCTGCTTTTTGTCGGCACGACCTTTGCTACGTTGGCCTCGGCCAATGGCTGCATTAACGACGCCTCGCGCGCCTGGTTCTCGATGGGTCGCGATCGCTACCTGCCGAGCTGGTTCGGTGCCGTGCACCCAGTCTACCGCACGCCGTACCGCGCCATCGTCTTTCTGGTTCCGATCGCGCTCATCTTCGCGCTCGGCGCACCGCTCGACCAGGTCGTCACTTTCTCGATCCTGTCGGGCCTGCTCGGCTACACCTTCATGACCTTCAACATGGTGATGTTCCGCAACAAGTGGCCGCTCGACACCATTAAGCGCGGCTATGTCCATCCGTTCCACCCGCTGCCGACGATCGTCCTGCTGATCCTGTGCTCGACCGCCTATTTCGCCGTGTTCCTCGGCTATGGCACACAGCTCAGCGCGATGATGTGCTTCTACATCGTGGCATCGCTCTGGTTCCACTTCCGGCGCTACCAGTTCGTGCGCCGCGGCGACCAGTTCACCATGCCCTGGCCGAAGCCGGTCGGCTACTGACCATGCCAGGAGAGGCGGCGCAAACCCGCGCCGCCTCTCATCTAACAAGGCGCCACGAATGATCACCACGATCGTCCTTTCGGTCTTTGCCGCCATCTGCTGCGGCTGGATGGGCACCCGTGCGCTGAGCGAGCACCGCTCGGCGCTGGCCCAGCGCCACGGCTTGCTCGATGACGCGGCCACGATATTTGCCAATGCCCACATCACCTTCGGCCCCGATCACTTCCCGACCCTTGTCGGCCGCCTCGACGATGGCCGCCAGGCCAAGGTCGAGCTCATCGTGGACACCATGGTTTTTCGCCGGCTGCCCCAGCTTTGGCTCAGGGTGACCTTGAGCGAAACCGGAGCGCTGAAACGCCCCACCATCGGCGCGCTCGCTCGCCCGACCGGCGCCGAATATTATTCGCTGGTCCACGACATGGCGGAGTGGATGACCCCGCCGCAGACCGACGCCTCGCTTTTGATGCGTGGCGACGGCACGGCCACGCCTTGGCAGATCGAGCGCGTTTCGGCCCTGTTTCGCAACCTGTTTGCCGACCCGCAAGTCAAGGAAGCCGTCATCAAGCCGCGCGGCACGCGTATCATCCGCCAGGCCGCTCAGGGCGAGCCCGGCGCGCATCTTCTGCTGCGGCAGATCCGTTTTCCGCTGACTGCGATTTCGCCCGAACTCGTCAGCCTGGCCATTGCCGAGGCAAACGCGCTGAGCGAGGTGTTTGCCGAAGCGGAAGCCGTAATCCCCACCTACGAAGCTGCCTGAGGTTCCCATGGCAAAGCCAATCAACCCCTATGTCGTGCTGGCACTGGCGATCGTGCTGCCAGGCGCAGGGCATGTCGCCGCGCGCGATGCCACGCGCGGGCTCGCCTTCGCCTTCTTCGTCGTTTTGTTTTCGGTGATCACTTACGCCACGACCACGCCCGACCAGAGCTTCATCGGCCGCCATGCCGGCGGGCTGTTCGTCTGGGCGCTGTCGATCCCGGATGCCTATCGCCGGGCGCGTATTCAGGCTGCCACGACGCAGCGCGCGACCTGAGGCCCGGCTTCTCGTCGAAGCCGGGCCCCTTGCGCTCAGGCCGCCGCGTTATTGGAGATCGCGCCGCGCCGGATCTGGTCTTCTTCGATCGACTCGAACAGGGCGCGGAAGTTGCCCTCGCCAAAGCCTTCATCGCCCTTGCGCTGGATGAACTCAAAGAAGATCGGCCCGATCACGGTCTTGGAGAATATCTGCAGCAGGATCTTGGTCATGCCGCCATCGACGACGCCTTCGCCGTCGATCAGGATGCCGTATTTCTTCATCCGTTCGATCGGCTCTTCATGGTCATGCACGCGTGTGTGCGACAGCTCGTAATAGGTATCGGGCGGGCCGGGCATGAACTTTAGGCCCTTGTCGGCGATCCTGTCGGTTGAACTGTAGATGTCGTCGGTGCCAACGGCGATGTGCTGGATGCCTTCGCCCTTGTACTTCCGCAGATATTCCTCGATCTGGCTGGTGTCGTCCTTGGACTCGTTCAGCGGGATGCGGATCTTGCCGCATGGCGAGGTGATAGCGCGGCTGACCAGGCCGGTGATGCGGCCGTCGATGTTGAAGAAGTGGATCTGCTTGAAGCCGAACAGCTCGCGGTAGAAGTCCCACCACTTGTCCATGTTGCCGCGATAGACATTGTGGGTGAGGTGATCGAGGAAGTAGAAGCCGACGCCTGCTGGCTTTGGATCGGCCTCGCCAAGCCAGTCGAATTCCGCAGCATATGTCGAGCCCTTGGCGCCATACTTGTCGACGAAATAAAGTAGCGACCCGCCGATGCCGACGATCGCCGGTACGTCGAGCGCCTTGTCGTCGCCGGTGTAGGGCGTAGCGCCCTTGGAGACGGCATGATCAAAGGCATGCTTGGCATCAACCACCCGCCAGGCCATCGAGGCGGCACAAGGGCCATGCTCGCCGACGAAGCGCATGGCATGGCTGCCCGGCTCGGCATTGATCAGATAGTTGATGTCGCCCTGGCGCCAGACGGTGATGTTCTTGGTCTTGTGACGCGCAACCGGCACATAGCCCATGCGGGCGAACAGCTCTTCGAGCTTCTCTGGCTCGGGATGGGCGAATTCAACGAATTCGAATCCGTCGGTGCCAGCGGGGTTGTCGGCGCTGATCTTGGCCGGCGGCGCATCGTGCGGAAACGGACCCATGCAAATTCCTCCTCAAAACTAGGTGACGCATATTGTGCTCCCCATTCGATGCAATGTGCTTGCATTTTGATGCCACATGGACAGATCTATGCATGAAATGCGCATAGAAGTGGAGAAGCATGCAATGGCTGACGGTCTCGACCAGTTCGACCTCAAGATCCTGCGCGAGCTGCAGCGCGATGGGCGGCTGACCAACAACGAGCTGTCGGAAAAAATCGCCCTGTCGGCCTCGCAGTGCTCCCGCCGTCGCGTTCGGCTGGAGGCTGACGGCTTCATCCGCGGCTATCAGGCGATGCTGGATCGGGAGAAACTGGGGCTCGACCTTCTCGTGGTCATCTCCGTGACACTGGCCACCCACAACCGCGACAATGCCCAGCGCTTCGCCCGTCTGGTCAACGACCTGCCCGAAGTGCTGGAGGCCTATTCGTTGACCGGCGAGATGGACTACCACCTGAAGGTCGTGGTGCGCGGGCTCTCCGACCTGTCGCGCTTCGTCAACGAGGTGCTGTTGCCGCACGACGCTGTCCAGCACGTTAAGACATCGATCGTGCTGACCACGCTCAAGCAGTTCGGGGCGTTGCCGATCGGGTGATGTCAGCGGCTGCGGGTCCCAGCCAGCAACGCCGTCTCGACCTCCGTCAGCCCAGCTTCGATGCGCTCGATGGCGCCTTGCCCAAGCGTTTGCTCTAGGCTCGCCTGATAGGCACGGGCAAGTGCTGCAATCTCGCGATAGGATTTCTGGCCGAGCGCAGTCAGTTCCAGATGTTCGACCCTTCGGTCGGAATTGTCTTCGGTCCGTTTCAACCAGCGGCGCTGTTCAAGAGCGCGCACGGCGCGGCTGACCTTTGTCTTGTGCATATTGGAATGCACCCCGACCTCCGTCGCCGTCATCTTTCCGACGCTGCCAAGGGCAGCCAGCGTGCGCCATTCAGGCCGTGTGATCTGGTAGCGCTGCTTGTATTCGCGTGCGAAGCTCACGCTGATCAGCTCGGCTGCGCGGTTCAGCCGATAGGGCAAGAAACTCTCGAGATCGAAGGGCGCGGGCATAGAACAGCCTTTGATAGTTACAAAATCGACGGTTACAATTGCAACCAATTCGACGATCTCATGTGCTCACGGGAGGTGCAAGCCATGCTGGACAAAACCGAAAAGCAGGTGGCCGCTGCCACCGACGTGAAATACATGCCCGGCTTCGGCAACGACTTCGAAACCGAGGCGCTGCCGGGCGCTCTGCCGCAAGGCCAGAACAGCCCGCAAAAGTGCAACTACGGCCTCTATGCCGAGCAGCTTTCAGGCTCGCCCTTCACCGCGCCGCGCGGCACCAATGAGCGCTCCTGGCTCTACCGCATCCGCCCGAGCGTGCGCCATACCAAGCGCTTTTCGGCAGCGAGCTATCCGCACTGGAAGACAGCACCTTGCCTTGATGACCATTCGCTCGCGCTCGGCCAGTTGCGCTGGGGGCCGCTGCCCACGCCAAAGGACAAGCTCAACTTCATACAGGGCATCCGCACCATGACGACGGCGGGCGATGCGATGACCCAAGTCGGCATGGCGGCACACGTCTATGCCTTCAACGACGACATGGCCGACGACTATTTCTTCAATGCCGACGGTGAGCTTTTGATCGTGCCGGAGGTCGGATCGATTCGCATCTTCACCGAAATGGGCATCATCGACGTTGAACCTTCAGAGATCTGCCTGATCCCGCGCGGCATGATGTTCAAGGTCTCGCGTCTTGGCGATGGCGAGATGCGGCGCGGCTACATCTGCGAGAACTATGGCGCCAAGTTCACCATGCCCGACCGTGGCCCGATCGGTGCCAATTGCCTGGCCAATCCGCGCGACTTCAAGACGCCGACCGCAGCCTATGAAGACAAGGAAACGCCGTGCCGCGTGCTGGTCAAATGGTGCGGCAAGTTCCATGTCACCGAGATCGGCCATTCGCCGCTCGACGTGGTCGCCTGGCACGGCAATTATGCGCCGTTCAAATATGATCTGCGCACCTTCTCGCCGGTCGGCGCGATCCTGTTTGACCATCCCGACCCGTCGATCTTCACTGTGCTGACAGCACCGACGGAGGAAGCCGGCACGGCCAATGTCGACTTCGTCATCTTCCCGCCGCGCTGGCTGGTGGCCGAGCACAGTTTCCGCCCGCCCTGGTATCACCGCAACATCATGAGCGAGTTCATGGGCCTGATTTACGGCCAGTACGACGCCAAGGAGGAGGGCTTCGTGCCGGGCGGCATGAGCCTGCACAACATGATGCTGCCGCACGGGCCCGACGCCATGGGCTTCGAGAGGGCGTCGAACGGCGAGCTCAAGCCAGTCAAGCTCGACCACACCATGGCTTTCATGTTCGAGACGCGATTTCCCCAGCAGCTGACCAAATTCGCCGCCGAGCTGGAAACTTTGCAGGACAATTACATCGATTGCTGGGATGGTCTCGAACGCAAATTCGACGGCACACCTGGCATCAAGTGAAGACGGGAACACCATGAAACTCGCGACACTGAAAGACTCCACCCGCGACGGCCGCCTTGTCGTCGTTTCGAAAGACCTAACCCGCTGCTCGGAAGTCGGCCACATTGCCCGCACCTTGCAGGCTGCACTCGACGACTGGGCCCATGTCGGCCCGCGCCTTGCCCTTGTCGCCGAAGGCATAGAGGCAGGCGCGCAGCCGACCCTGCGCTTCCACGAACATGATGCGGCCTCACCTTTGCCGCGCGCCTATCAGTGGGCCGATGGCTCGGCTTATGTGAACCATGTCGAGCTGGTGCGGAAGGCCCGGGGCGCCGAGATGCCGGCAAGCTTCTGGACCGACCCCCTGATCTACCAGGGCGGTTCGGATGCTTTCCTCGGGCCCCGCGACCCCATTGCGATGGCCGACGAAGCCTGGGGCATCGATCTCGAAGGCGAAGTGGCGGTCATCGTGGACGATGTACCGATGGGCGCGAGCCGCGATGAGGCGCATGCGGCGATCCGGCTGGTCATGCTGGTCAATGACGTGTCGCTGCGCGGGCTGATCCCGGCTGAACTCGCCAAGGGTTTCGGCTTCTACCAGTCGAAGCCCTCCACGGCGTTCTCGCCGGTTGCGGTGTCGCCGGAAGAGCTGGGCGATGCCTGGCACGGCGGCAAGCTGCATTTGCCGTTGCTTGTAGGCGTCAACGGCAAGGCTTTTGGCCGGGCGAATGCCGGCATCGACATGACCTTCGACTTCCCGACGCTGGTCGCCCATGCCGCCAAGACCCGGCCGCTTTGCGCAGGCACCATCATTGGTTCGGGCACGGTGTCCAACAAGCTCGACGGCGGCGCGGGCAAGGCGATCTCGGCAGGAGGTGCAGGCTATTCCTGCATCGCCGAGATCAGGACTATCGAAACCATCGAGACGGGTGCGCCGGTCACACCATTCTTGAAGTTCGGCGACCAGGTCCGTATCGAGATGGACGATGCCGATGGCCATTCGATATTCGGGGCTATCGAACAGACTGTGACCCGATACGAAAAGGCTTGAGCCACGATGACCGAAACCGTCTTGTTCGACTATTGGCGCTCGTCCGCAAGCTACCGTGTGCGCATCGCGCTCAACATGCTCGGGCAGGAGTTTCGTTCAGTGTCCGTAGACCTGCTGGCCAAAGGCCAGAAATCATCGGAGCATCTGGCGCGCAACCCGCAAGGGCTGGTGCCGGTGCTCGAGATCGAAGGCCACGCCTTCACCCAGTCGCTGGCGATCATTGAATATCTCGACGAAACACGCCATGCCGGCTTCCTGCCTGTCGACCCGGTCGGACGCCAGCGCGTGCGCCAGCTGTCTTATGCGATTGCTATGGAAATCCACGCGGTCTGCAACACCGGCGTGGTCGCCGAGCTGATGCGGGTCACAAGCGATGGCGAGGAGGTGCGCGATGCGTGGATGCAGAAATTCATCGGCGACGGCATGGTCGCTTTCGAGAAACTGCTCGACCATCCCTCGACCGGCAAATTCTGCCATGGCGACACACCTGGCATGGCCGATTTCTGCCTAGTGCCGCAGGTCTACAACGCGCGGCGCTGGAACGTCGATCTTTCGGCTTTGCCGCGCGTCCTCGACATCGCCCGCCGCTGCGAAGGCCTCGATGCCTTCGCCAAGGCTCATCCCGATCGGGTCAAGCCGTAATCCCTACCGCTGCCGCCAGGCCTGGGTGCGGGTGATCAGCACTTTGGACAGGAACAGGTGGATCAGGCGGGCTGCGGCGTTGGTGTAAAAGATCATCATTGCCATGGCCGCCGCCGGTGCCACGTCGCCGGCGTCGTCCATGTTGAGCACGGCGACCGAAGCCAGTGCGGTGTCCTTCGAATAAAGGAACACCACCGCCGACACCGTCGTCATGGCGTTGACGAACAGGTAGATCGAGATGTCGAGGATCGCCGGCAGGCAGACCGGTACAGTGACCCGGGCGAACAGCTTGTAGAAGGGCTGCTTGAGCGACGCCGCTACCGGCTCGAACTCCTGATCGATCTGCTTCAGCGCCGTCAGCGCGGTCAGGTGCCCGACGGTGTAGAAGTGGGTGATTGTGCAGACGACCAGGATGGTCATGGTGCCGTAGATGGCGTGCAGCGGGTTGGACGGATCGTTGAAGAAGAAGATGTAGGCAAGACCCAGCACCATGCCCGGCACCGCCATCGGCAGCATGGCGAGGAACTGGAATGCCGACCGTCCTGTGCGGAAACCTTCGGTCTTTTCAACCATATAGGCGCCGACAAAGACGATGATGGTGCCGAAGATCGCGGTGAGGCCAGCAAGCCGGATCGAGTTGTAGTACGAACCCCAGCCGCCGCCGTCCATGCGGTCGAAAGCGAAGTGCTTGAGGCTGAAGCTGAGATCGTAGGGCCACAGCTTGACCAGCGCTGCGAGCTGGCTCGTTGCCATGATGCCGAGGATGAACACGGCGATCAGCGAACACCAGGTCAGGCAAAGCGTGTCGAAACGCCGGTTCGGCTTCGGCTGGTAGGGCACCGAGCGTGCAGACAGGAGCGCGACCTGCTTTTTCTGCACCATGCGGTCGACTACGAAGGCGGCGATAGCCGGGATCAGCAGGATCACCGAAACGACCGCGCCCATCTCGAAATTCTGCTGGCCGATGACCTGCTTGTAGATATCGACGGCGAGCACGTTGAACTGGCCGCCGATGACCTTCGGCAGGCCGAAATCGGTGATGACGAGGGTGAAGACGACGAAGGCCGCCGAAATCAAGCCATAGCGCGCACCGGGGATGGTCACCGTCCAGAAGGTGCGCCAGCTGCTGGCGCGCAACGAAGCGGCCGCCTCATAGTGGCGCTGGTCGGAGATGGCCAATGCCGTCGAAATGATGATCATGGCGTGCGGGAAAGCGAAGAACACCGAGCCGATGACGATGCCGAGCGGCCCGTAGATCGGTACCCCCATCAGGAGGTCCTTGAGCAGGCCCTGATTGCCGAAGAGATAGATCAGCGCGATGCCGGGCAGTAGCGACGGCACCAGGATTGGCACCATGGCGACAAGTTTGAACGCATCCTTGAAACGCATGCAACTGCGGTTGAGCGCATAGGCGAAGCCAAAGGCGAGCCCCACCGTCACAATGGTGCTGATGAAGGCGATGAAGACCGAGTTTTCGATCGAGCGGAACAGCGTCGGCGTCGAGAAATAGGTGGAGTAGTTTTCGAGACCAATCGCACGCGCCGGTCGAAGCATCACCCGACGGAATTCGTTGGAGCCGAGCTCAAGCCATTCGGTGCCTTTGTGCAGCTGAAGGCCGACGAGGAAAGAAGCATCTTCGGTTGTGCCGCGGATCTTGTACTTTACCGGGCTGCGGAAGCTGAAATCGGGGAAGAAGGTCGTCGCTTGCAGGCGGCCATCGGAATTGGTCGCAAGCTTCTGCGGCGAAACGACCGCGAGTTTGTCGTTGAGGGCCGCAGCGGTGACCGGCGCACCCCAATTGCCGTCCTTGTCGCTCACCAGGAACTCGAACCTGGCAAGGTCGAAGCTATAGGTCGAAAACGATTTCGACAGCATGATGTAGAGCGGGGCGGCCAGCGCCACGATGAGATAAAGCGCGATGACCACCATCAGGCCGCGCTTGATCATTTCATCCCGGTCAAGCGAAACCTTCAGCTTGCGGCCCGCCGGCAGGACGGCGTCGATTGCCATCGCCATGTCATTCTCCCCGGGGGTAGATCAAGAGACGCTCTTCCGGCAGCTCGACGGTAAGAGCAGCACCCTCCGCCAATGTCAGGCGCCGCGCTGCATTGATCGAGAAGTCGGCAATCAGCGTCTCGTCGCCGAGATCGGCGCCACGCAGCCTGGTGCGCCAGAACGAGCCGAGGAATTCCATTTCGCCGATTGTCACATCGAGCAGGTTTTGCGGCTGCTTCACCACATCGGGTGCACCCGGAGAACGGGCGCCAGGCCCGTGCGGGATCACATCCTCTGGCCGGATGGCCGCAATGACAGGCGCGCCCTCGTCAAACCCATGGGCCGCGCATTTGAAGATTTTGGAGCCAAAGCTAACTGCACCCTTTTGGGCCTTGCCCTTGAACTTGTTGGCCTCGCCGATGAAGTCGGCGACAAATAGCGTCGCGGGATGGCGATAGATCTCTGTCGGCGAGCCGATCTGCTCGATCACGCCATGGTTCATAACCACGATGCGGTCGGCCATCGACAGGGCCTCTTCCTGGTCATGGGTGACCATGATGGTGGTGACGCCGAGCTTGCGCTGCAGCTCCTTGATCTCGTGGCGCAGATGCGTTCGTACCTTGGCGTCGAGTGCCGAGAGCGGTTCATCAAGCAGCAGAAGGCCTGGCGAAATGGCGATAGCGCGGGCGAGCGCGATGCGCTGCTGCTGGCCGCCGGAAAGCTGGGCTGGGAATTTGTTGGCCTGGTCGGGCAGGCCGACAAGCTGGAGCAGTTCGGCGACGCGGCTTGCGATCTCGGCGCGTGGGCGTTTGGTGTTTTCGAGGCCGAAGGCGATGTTCTTGGCAATCGTCAGATTGGGGAACAGCGCATAGGACTGGAAGACGATGCCGTAGTCGCGCTGCGACGGCGGCAAGGTGGACACGTCCCTGCCACCCTGGCGGATTGAGCCGCTCGTCTGCAGGTCGAGGCCGGCGACTGCGCGCAACAATGTGGTCTTGCCGCAGCCGGAGGGACCGAGGAAACAGACGAACTCGCCCTCGCGGATGTCGAGGGAAATGTCCTTCAGCGCGTGGAAATCGCCGAAGGCCTTCCAGACATTGGAGATTTGCAGATAGGCGGGCTTCACGTTCAGGCTGGCAGCGGTCATGGCGCTCACATCAACTGGAGTTCGCGGCTGCTCGGCGAGGGTTTCGTGTTTCATCGTGATGATCCGGCTTTGAGGGTAAGAGTCGGGCGCCACCTGTGGCGGCGCCCGGTTCAACGGACAAAAGTCGGGATCAGCTCTTCGGCTCGGACTTGGAGTCGTAGCGCTTGGACCACTCGGCAAGAATTGCGTTGCGGTTGTTGGCGGCCCACTCGAAATCGTTCTTGATCATCTTTTCTTCGATGTTGGTGGGCAGGTGCGGAACAGGCTTCGCCACGCCGGGCATGGCGACGATTGCCCAGCCGACATTGTACATCTCGTTGGCCTTCTTGGTGACCGTCCAGTCGATGAACGTCTTGGCCGCTTCCTCCTTCGTAGTACCGGCAACGATCGCCGAGGCTTCCATGTCCCAGCCGATGCCTTCCTCAGGAATGATGATGTCGATCGGCGCACCTTCGGCCTTCGACTTGGCAGCACGGAACTCGAAGGAGATGCCGATCACCGTTTCGCCGGCAGCGGCCATCTTGCAGGGCTTGGAGCCGGAATGGGTATAGGTGGCGATGTTCTGGTGCAGGCCGTCCATGTAGGACCAGCCTTCCTTTTCACCGAACAGCTGGATCCAGCTCGACACGTCGAGATAACCGGTACCCGACGACGCCGGGTTGGGCATGACGACATGGCCCTTGTATTCGGGCTTCGTCAGGTCCTTCCAGCTCTTGGGCGCGGTCAGGCCAAGCTTGCCGCCTTCGACGGTGTTGTAGCAGATCGAAGCGGCCCAGCCGTCCATGCCGACCCATGCCGGAGGCGTGTCCTTGTCGACATATTCGGGCTTGAGCAGTTCGACGCCCTTGGGCGCGTAGGGCTCAAGCATGCCTTCTGCCTTGAGCACCAGAAGCGACGTCGCGGCCAGACCCCAGATCACGTCGGCCTGCGGATTGTCCTTCTCGGCGAGCAGCTTGGCGGTTACCACGCCAGTGGAGTCGCGGATGAAGTTGAGCTTGATGTCGGGATGGTCCTGGTTGAATGTCTCGGCGTAGCGCTTGAGGTCTTCGGCTTCGATTGCCGTGTAGACTGTGAGCTCGGTCTCCGCCCATGCCGCCGACGACATCATCATCGTGGCGAAGGCGGCTAGCACGAAGGCTTTCTTCTGGTTCATGGATATCTGGCTCCCATTTGGATCGCTTTGGCACGTTCTGATTGGGAGAGGTCTGAGCAGGGATGCGCGTGCCGCGATTGCCCCGATTGCGCCTCGTCCAAGGCTGATACTGGGAACGAGGGGTCAATAAGTAAAATCTATTCTTTTTATGATACTGTAGGCTCAGCTTATGAGCTACACAGTTGCGCGACAGGCAAGTGACAGCATTGTTTCAAACAGGTGTAACGCTCAGGAAAAGGCGAGCGCTACAACGCCACAGGCCACGATGACCGCCGAGATGATGCGCGCCGGCCAGGGTCGTTCGCCGAAGATGAACAGGCCGATCAGCGCCGCGATGATCACGCTCGATTCCCTCACCGCCGACACTGCTCCGAGCGGCGCGATGGTCTTGGCGTAGATCACAAGGCCATAGGCGGTGACAGCACCGAGCCCGCCGATCAGCCCCAGCCCAACTGTGCGCAAATCGATGGTGTGGGTGGCACCGCGCCGGCGCAACAGCACGAACAATGTCACCGGAAGTTCGAGCAGGAACAACCAGCCCATATAGCCGAACGGGCTGTCGGACAGGCGCACGCCTATGCCGTCGATGACCGAATAAGAAGCGATCAGAACGCCGTTGATCGCAGCGGCAGCCACAGCGCGCGGATCGGCATTTGCGGCACCCCGCTGGAAAGCTAGGAAGCCGATGCCGAATGTAATTGCCGCAAGCCCGGCCCAGCCCAGTGGTGGCAGCGTTTCGCCGATCATCACATAGGCGCCAAAGGCGACAAGGGCAGGCGCCAGTCCGCGCGCAATCGGATAGACCTGGCTGAGGTCGCCGAACCTGTAGGACTGGAACAGGAAGACGTAGTAGCCGAAGTGGATGACGGTCGACAAAAAGATGTAGATCCAGCTTTCCATCGACGGCGAAGGTGCCGAAAAGACCAGTACCGTGCCAAGCGTGGCGTGGGTGGCGGAGACGGCGGCAAGCACAACGGCGCGGTCGGTCGCCGCCTTGACGACGGCATTCCAGCTCGCGTGCAGGAACGCCGCGACCAGCACGATGGTAAGCGCGAAACCGGACATGCGATCAGACTTTTATGTGGAGGAGGGTAATGGTGTGCGTCGCGCCGGACGATGGACGCGCCAAGGCTTTCGAAAAGTGCATTTCCCCTCCAGACGCAAATGAGGGAGCGCAAGCGCTCCCTCATCGAGGCTTATGCGATTTGCCGGCTCAAGACCATGGCAGTGAGAAAGTCTTGACGTTGGTAAAGCTCTTCATTGCCTCGATGAAGCCTTCATTGTAGCCGTTGCCTAAATCCTTGATCTCGCCAAATGGCGACATCTCGATGCGATATCCCGGGACTTCCCAGATATTGACCGTGCCAACCCTGCAGGCCGGGAGCAGGGGCCGTCCTACCCCATCACTGAAGCCGAGTTACCCATTCCCACGCCGATTGACTCATCGTGGACGTTGAGTGCTTGCAAAGCGCTGAAAAACACAGTCAAGCGCGGGTACTGCCAAGAGCCTCCAAGATGACGCGCTGCGCACGTTTGAAGGAGCCCTCCATCCGGAACAGATGCCCGATGGGCGGTAAAAGCATGGAGGCTGGGTCGAGCTTGCAGCCGAACTTGAACAATTCGAAGCCGGCTGAGGGCCGGCCTCGGATTAGATGCGATACCGCCGACCAGTAAGCGGTTGCCGCCAAATGGTGACGCGCCATGCGATGTAGCGTTGGTGCGTTAGGCATGGTGCTACCTTCGTGACCAAAAAAGCTCTCCAACACAGTTTCATATTCCTGCAACCGGCGAAGTGCGTTCTGCCACATGACTTGCGAGATGTTGGTCGTGTGTTCGCGTGTCATAGCCAATGGCGCTGATAGCTCTGCAACCGATCCGTAGTGCGCCAAGCGAAGCGCCATCTCCAGGTCGTCAAGCAATGGTACGGCCGGTCGATAGTGGCCTACAGCTTTTTGGGCAGATGTTCGCACCAGCATCGCATGGGCAGACAGATTGAATTTCATCTTCCGGCAGCACGTCTCGATCAGGAGATCCCCATTCATCAGGCTCCAGCCATCGGCGTGCGCGGGTAGAGCAGGCGTGTCATTACCTACCCATGGCGCCACGTATTTGCCCAGCACCAACGACACCTCCTGGAACCGGTCCAGGATCGCGATCCCTTGGCGAAGGGCACCCGGCGTCAGCAGATCGTCGGCACACAGGATCATGAAATAGTCGGCCCGAGCCAAGTCGATCCCATGGTTAAACGAAGCATGGGAACCGAGATTTGTTTGATGGCAGACAACCTCGATCCTACTGTCCGTCTCCGCTAGCCGACGTGCCACTTCGACACTGTTATCGGTTGAGGCGTTGTCGATGATGACGATCCTGAAATCATCGACTCCCTGGATGAGAACGCTTTGGACGCATTGCGGCAGGAAATGCGCGTAGTTGTAGCACGGGATGATAATGTCGACGCTAGCCATCAACCAGTTTCTCCGATGACGGATGAGGGTTCACAAGGGTACTCGATCGCGCCTCGTTGCTGCGAAGATTTCGGCATCGGGCTCGCCAAGGTGCCGGCCTGCGGCACCCCGCAGGCCATTTTTCGGGCGCGACGGAGCTTCCCACAATCCCCAATGGCTGCCTGCCAATGGTGGCATGATGCGGTGGGATCCTTCATGTCGGAGTAGCTGCGTGGCGGAAGACCCGTAGGGCGCTTGCGATTTCGTCATGCAGGGGATGGCGGGTGATGAACACTCCAGCCAGCCAGCCAGCCGCGGCGAGAACGCCGGCGAATATCGCCTGGCCGAGCGAAAGCTCGAAGCTGAAGCCGTTAGCGATGACCACAACCAACGAGCCTAGCACGCTGGAAATGGCAACGACGCCGCTCTTCCAGACGGCGACCGCTATTTCGCCCCACTGCACCGAGAGCCTGCGCCGCACGAAACTCAAGGAAACAAAGGCCTGAAACGGCACAATGAACATCAGGCTCCATGCTGCGCCCATGAGTCCGCCAAACAGGACGGCTGCCGTCATGACGGCAGCAGAGACCGGGATGACGATCATCGATCGGAAGAACATGTCCCTGATCGAACCTATCGCTACCATCACAGGATAGTTCAGCTCGAAGCTGAAGGTGAAAAGCGATGCGAGGGCGATGACTTGGACTAGAGGGGCAACTTCCCACCACTGGTGGCCAAGCAGAAGATTCACTGCAGGGTAGGAGAGCGCGGCAAGAACCAGCAGCGCTGGCCAATGAAGTCCGGTGACGATTTCAAGTGCGTGCAGGTAAGGCCGTTTCAGGTCCCTGCCTTGCCTGGCCGAGGCAGCAAAGGCGGGGAGGACGACCGACATGGCGCCGCCAAGGACCAGTTTGTCGGGTATCTGACTTACAGTAAGGCCGCGGCTGAAAAGCGCGGCAGCATGCGGTGACAGGACA
Organism: Aminobacter sp. 01T433; assembly: GCF_056398585.1. NCBI lineage: Bacteria > Pseudomonadati > Pseudomonadota > Alphaproteobacteria > Hyphomicrobiales > Phyllobacteriaceae > Aminobacter > Aminobacter sp. 01T433. The sequence goes on along the minus strand of NZ_JBFTPR010000006.1, from coordinate 29,012 downwards.
TGGCCTAGCAACAAGAGAGGCAAAGCCTCGTACCCCCTGTAGAGGAACACCATCACGCCGTTGTAACCGCCAAATGCCACTACCCCCCGCCAATTTCTGAATGTCGGAATGAACATCCAAAGATGCGGGCGGAACGCGAGGGCGAGCAGAGCGGTGACTGTGCTGCTTGCCAGCCAGGCCCATGCGAAACTCATGTAGCTGAACCCCGTCAGCGCCAGCGCGACGGTCGCCACTCCTGCGGTCGCTGCTCCGGCAACGTTGATCAGCGCGACCGTTCCGAAAGCCATGTCACGCCGCAACAGGGCGATAACCTGGATGGAAACCAGATCGACGAATAGGCAGATGGATACCAACCGAAGGTACGGGACCAGCTTTTCTTCCTGGAAGGAGGACGCCAGTGCGGGTGCGGCTGCCACCAGAAAGGCGGCAATCGCCACTGTGAGGGCAAGCATCAAGCTGAAAGTTCCGCGTATGTCCTCCCGGCTCAGGACCGGGCGCTGGATCACGAAACTCGTGCTGGCAAACTCCCGCGCAGACACGGCGATGCTGAGGATCGCCAAGCCAATAACCGAAATCCCGATTTCCTCGAGGGTCAGGATGCGAGAAACAGCCGCAACGGTGGCAAAGTTCAAGGCCATCGTCATGTAGCGATCGCCTGTACTCAGTAGAAGTGCGCGTTTGACGGACATGGCGGCCCTAAATGAAGGCTGCGACTGGATGAGTGCCAGTCATGACACCTGGTACCGGACGCAACTCAGAAGGTAGAAGAACACAGGCGGTCGGTCCGAAGTAGCAGCCAAAAGGGAGTAGGGTCCGACGTTTGGTTGAGCACCGAAGCTCCGCTGGAGCGCGTCCCCCTTTCGGCAGCCAAACACTGCATCCAGTGAAGCCAGGAAGGAGGTCAGCCGGGCGGAAGCCAGCATCGGAGGACACGTGCCCTTTCACACGATCTTCGTGCGCGTGTTGTTGTGGCGTTTGTGTTGGGGGAGAGCAGCCGGAGTGTAGCTGCGCGGTTTATCGCTGCGGTTTCTTCAGTTGTGATGGCCGCAGCCTGAACGGGCGACGGGCAGCATTGCAGGGCAAAATGGGCGGCCACTGCAAGCGAGTTCTTTAGCCGCACCGGGCCTCCATCGTTGAGCTGATCGGCAATACACCAAACTTGGCGCTGAACGGATTGAAGGAAGGGGGCGTTGCGCTGCAATCGGCTCGACGCACATAGCGTCTTCGACGCCCCGATCAACGGCACCTGCTTCCGCGTCTATATCCAGCAGCGGATTGCGCCGGTTCTCAAAGCCGGCGGTATTGCCACAGCCGTTTCGCCGGCCATCATGGCAAACAGCGCAAAGGCGCTGGTTAGTGCCGACATACTCGCTCGACCTCAACCCGATCGAGCAAGCCTTCGCCAAAATCAAGCATTGGACGCGACAAGCACAGCGCCGGACCCTCGGAGAGACCTGGCACACCATAGGTCAAACTCTTCCAGCCCAGCCGGATGTGCCAACTGCCTGCAAAAGGCCAGCTACGCTCCGTCAACACCTGGTCCGCTCCAAGAGCCGCATTCGAAAGACGTACCCAGACGAGGTGCCGTCTTCCTATTATTGGACAGATTGCTGAGGTTTCCGATGAGGGTCATGTTGCCGGTTCGTGGAACGGTGGGCACTGAAATGTTGCGTTGTGCATCAATCGGAGCGGCTTTCTTCTTCCTTGCCTCGTCCGTGCTGCCGCGCGGCTATTTCGCGGGCGTGCTTTTCCAACTGAATTCGCGACCGGAACAACGCCAATGACCGCCAGGAACGATGCCGCCGACAGCCTCGCGGCCGACGGCGCAATTAAGGCAGCATCCCGTCGTGCATCCGCACAAGGCGCAGCTTTGCGGCGCCGGCCTTCTAGGATTGCCCTGTTCGGATTCTTCGGCTCCGGCAACCTCGGCAACGAAGGTTCGCTTGAGGCGATGGCCTCATTCCTCAAGAGAGAGCGGCCTGAGGCGGAACTTTCATGCGTCTGCGGGAAACCCGATGTCGTCAAACAGAATTTCGGGATCGAGGCCTTGCCGATCCGCTGGAATGGTCCGGCAAGCGGTCAGTCTGGAAGGGTCAAACGAATCCTACTTAAAATTCCACGAAAACTCGCCGATTTCGCGCGGGCGTTCGCCAATGTCCGCAAGGCAGACGTGATGATCTTTCCAGGTACCGGAATCCTCGACGATTTCGGGGAGCGGCCGGCGGGCATGCCTTACGACATACTGAAATGGTGCCTCGCAGCCCGACTCGCAGGCACGCGCATTGCCTTTGTCAGCATTGGGGCAGGGCCGATCAGGAACCGATTAAGCCGCCTACTGATGCTGTCGGCGGCCAGACTTGCGCATTATCGGTCTTATCGCGACCTCCAATCCAGGGAGTTTATGGAAGGCGTCGGCTTCGACACCCGCGGCGACCTTGTCTATCCCGACCTTGCCTTCGGATTGCCCACGCCCATGCCGTCTCCACGCGCTCCGGGAGGCGCACTGAGGGTAGGGGTCGGCGTCATGGCCTACCGCGGTTGGTACGGCTACGAGGAGGGCGGCCAGTCGATCTTTTCACGGTACATCGGCAAGCTTGCGGATTTCGTCGTCCATCTCTTGGACAGCGGACACGATGTCCGCCTTCTTACAGGCGACGACGAGGACAAGATCGCCGTGGACGCTCTCATGGAAGCTGTCAGCAACGTCCGGCCCACGTCAAGGCTTGCGCACGGACAGGTCTGTTCTCTGGGCGACGTAATGGAGCAAATGGCGCTCACCGACATCGTCGTCGCTACGCGCTTCCACAACATTGTCTGCGCGCTGAAGATGCACAAGCCGACGATCTCGCTCAGCTACGCCAGGAAAAATGACGTGCTGATGGCGGAAATGGGCCTTGGCGAGTACTGCCAACATGTCGAGAATTTCGATGTCGAAACGCTGGTCTCACAGTTCTCGCGGCTGGTCGCCGACCGCGAGAAACACGAGGAAGGGATCCGCGCGCGCGTCGCCGAATTCAGGGAGCAGATCGAAAACCAGCATATCTGCCTTCTCTCCGGCGTGATCGGCTGAAGCGCCACGACACAGGGTGGCCAGCGGCTCAGACGCCCGAACCGATCTTGAGGAACGTCTTCCTCGGCGACTCTTCCTCTACACGGGTGAACCCACAGCGTGCCAGCTTCGGCACTAGAGTACCCCCGTTTCACCGGACAGACTGCGGGTGGGATTAATCACTAAGGCGGATGAACTCGCGCGGCGATTTGAAGTTCAGACCGGAGTGCGGGTGGGATTCACAATAGTCTTTGGCTTCGAGATCGCCGTCCATTCGGCCCTCTCGGAATCCACGCCCAATTAACTCACTGCAAAAGCAAGGATAAGATCTTGCGTTTGCGCGTATATCTCCGCCATGGATACACCCACTTCATGCGAAATCTGTTGCGCGCCCGGTGGGAGAGACCACTAGCTATCTGGGCCTCTGGGGGGGACGGGAGTGCGACGCTGCAGTCTCGTAGTAGAGTCTCTGCTTGGCGATAGAATCTGTTGAAGTATTCATCCCAAGGCCAGCCAGTTGCGTCCCAAGGTTTAGGTGCACCAACGAAGTGCCAGATCGTCGGCTTGAGTCCACGTTCGCGCGGGTCCAGTGCCATCATGTGATCGCTCTGGTAGTTGTAGTGAAGAGGCAGGAAACTGACTTTTCCCCGCGCCGCGTAATTAAGTGCGCTTTGATCGGACGCGATGCAGCGGTCTGGATACTCACGTAGAAAATTGGTCGCCTCTGATGCGATACGATTCCACGCTTTCCTCGATGTATATATTACGCCGGAATTGAAATATGATTCCGGACTGCATCCTAGATTGCTAAGGTGATCTATGTCTTTTTTCTTGGAAAAGCTTAGTTCGTCAATGTATATCCTTATGAATTCTGGTATCACCATTAGGCCGTCCTCGGGCGGCGTACTCGCCAATAGGCTGTCGAGTTCGTTATCCACCATGGTGTCGCCGTCGATGTACAGAAAGCGTTCTATATTCTCATCCAGCAATGCTCCGATCCACAGCCGTGCCAACGCGATCGGGGGAACCACATCGCGATGAAGTCGGGAGAATTCGGCCAATTGCGGGAGGTTAGCTGTCCGGATTGAAATCTTCGTCCCCGAAACAGCTGCATCGAATTGTCGTATCCACGTCTCTTCCGCATTGACAACGAATAGGTAGATGACAATTTCGTCCCGCGTATGGGCATCGGCGGATAATGCAGTCGCAAACGTCGGAAGAATATAATTCTTATCAGTGACAAGAACTATTGCTGCATTTCCGACGGGATTCGGCTGAGGATATTCTTTGCTGGTTGGCGGAGTTATGTTTTCGTCCGACATCTGCTGCTCCAAATATCCGACTTTGTTCTCTGGCATTATCGGTCTCAGGCCGTTTGCCCGATCGCATGAGCCAATGAACTTTTTTCATCCAATTTCGCGCAACGCGTCTATCTCCCACCCTGACGGTTTCTGCCTTTGACTGCAATTACGGCTTTCGGAGGCGTAAACTGTGACCCGCGTAACTTTTTGGATAGCCGTACCTAATGAGCAAGCCTCAGCTCGATGATCTTCTTTTCCAGATTCGGAATCTTCGATGTCGCATCTCTCGTGCGCCAGCTTCTCGACGTTGGAAGCTGGCGCTTAGATGAACTTTGCCAGGCCTTGCCGGTCTAAATCGCGTTCAAAAGCGAATTGCACCGAACGCCTCGGACAGCGACGTCCTATCCTTAAACAAGAAGGTGCCGGCTCAAGACCATGGCAGTGAGAATGTCTTGACGTTGGTAAAGCTCTTCATCGCCTCGATGACGCCTTCCTTGTAGCCGTTGCCTGAATCCTTGATCCCGCCAAATGGCGACATCTCGATGCGATATCCCGGGACTTCCCAGATATTGACCGTGCCGACCTGCAGGCCGGCGATGTATTTTTGCATGCGGCGGAAATCATTCGTGCAAACGCCTGACGACAGGCCGAAGGCTGTCGAGTTGGACAGTGCGATCAGCTCGTCGTCATTGTCGGGCGCGCGCACGATCGGGATGATCGGCCCGAAGGTCTCTTCCATCACCAGCTCGGAGGTATGCGGTACGCGGTCGACAACGATGGGCGGCAACAGCGCGCCCTTGCGGCCTGGATCATAGAGCACTTCCGCCCCTTGTTCGGCGGCCATGTAAACGCGCTTTTCGAATAGGGCGGCAGCCTTCTCGTGTACAACAGTGCCGAGGTCGGTCGAACGATCCATCGGATCGCCAAATTTGAGCTTCTTGGCCCGCTCGAGCACCATCGGCACAAAGCGGTCGGCGACGCTTTCCTGGCACAGGATGCGCTTGACCGCGGTGCAGCGCTGGCCCGAATTCTTGGTGGCACCGGCGACAGCGAGATCCGCCGCCTTGGCGAGATCGTCGTCGGAGAGATCGTTGAGGATGATCAGCGGATCGTTGCCGCCGAGTTCCAGCACGGTGCGGCGATAGCCTGCGGTGTTGGCGATCATCTTGCCGACCGGCACACCACCGGTGAAGGTGATCAGCTCGATGTTTTCATTGGTGATCATCTCCAGTCCGATGTCGGCTGGCATGCCCGTCACCACCGACAGCATCTCGGGCGGCAGGCCGGCCTCGTAGAGGATGTCGGCGAGGATCAGCGCCGTCATCGGGGTGAGTTCGGTCGGCTTGACCACCACGCAATTGTTGGTGGCGATCGCTGGTGCCACCTTGTGCGACACCATGTTGAGCGGATGGTTGAACGGCGTGATCGCCGAGATAGCCTTCAGCGGTTCACGCGTGGTGAAGATCTTCCGCGCCTTGCCGTGCGGGGTCAGGTCGCAGGAGAAGATCTGGCCGTCATCCTGGATGCACATCTGCGCTGACAGCGTGAACACGTCATAGGCGCGGCCAACCTCGTAAAGCGAGTCCGCCTTGGAGATGCCGAGCTCCAGCGTGATGATGTCGGAAATCTCTTCCTTGCGCGTGGCAAGCGCTTCGGCGGTGCGGAACAATATCTGCTGACGCTCATAGCGCGTCAGCTTCGACTTGTAGTTGGCGGCGATGTCGAAGGCCTGACGGGCATGCTCGGCACGCCCCGCCGGCACCGTTCCGATCACCGCATTGGTGTAGGGGTAGTGGACGTTGACGATGCCGTCGGCATCGACCTTGCGCCCGGCGATGCGCATGGGCTCATGGCGCACCTTGAACGTCGTTTCAGCCTTGACCATCGTCAACTCCCTCAGGCCTGCGCTGCGGCCATGGCAGCATAATAGAACGCATCGAAGTTGCGCAGCACCGGTTCGTTCGGCAGGCTGGGCAGTTTGCGATTGACGATGAACGGCACCGCCTGCTCGGTCAGGCCGCCATGCGAACGAAGCGGCTCGTTGAGTGCTGCAAGATCATGGCGATGCTCGCTGGTGCCGATGGTCTTGTTTTCCGACGAGACCAGCACGATGTCGCCGATGCGGTCGCTCGGCAGTTCGAAGCGTTCGCTGGCGGTGGCATTGTCGATGACAACGTCGATGCCCTCGATGGCGGCCAGGCGCTTCATGATGCCGGCCTGGTCGGCACCTTCGGGCAGGTAGGCGGTGGCAAACGAACCAAGCGCGCCGTGGTGGACGACATATGGGTCGGTGATCGGCAAGATGACGCGTGCGGCGTCCTTGCCCAGCCACTCGTCGAGCAGATCCTGGACATAGACTACGTCAGGAGTGCCGTCGGACTTGTGCTTGGGCTTCATGCCATGGTCGGCGGTAATAACAATGGCCGCACCCAGCGCGTCGAGTTCGCCGAGATATTTGTCGAACATCTCGTAAAAGGCATTAGCCTGAGGCACGCCGGGCGCATATTTGTGCTGCACATAGTCGGTGGTGGTCAGGTACATCACGTCAGGTTTGAATTCCTTGAGCAGCTTGACGCCAGCGGCAAAGACGAACTCCGATAGTTCGGCCGAGTAAACCTCCGGCACCGGCTTGCCGAGCCAGGCGGACGCGTTGTCGATGCCGTGCTCGGCCTTGGTCGAGACATCGGACTTTTCCGAAGAAAAGCAGATGGCGCGGCCGTCGTCGAACTTCAGGCCGCTGCCGAGAAGGGCGCGTAGCTTGTCTTTTGCGGTGACGACAGCAACGCGGGCGCCGGCATCGTAGAAGGCCTGGAAGACGGTCGGCGCGCGCAGGAAGCGCGGGTCGTTCATCATCACTTCCTTGCCGGTCTCGCGTTCGTAGAGGTAGTTGCCACAGATGCCGTGCACAGCGGGCGGGCGGCCGGTGGCGATCGACAGATTGTTGGGGTTGGTGAAGCTAGGGATGACGCTGTGGGCGGTGCGCTCGGTGCCCTTGGCGCGGATCTTCACCAGCGATGGCATCAGGCCGGCTTTGATCGCCTCGTCGAGATAGGCCGGCTCGCAGCCGTCGAGGCAGATGGCAATCGCCGGCACGCGCGGCCATTCGTAAGTGCGGCCGTTGGCGCTGACATTGATCGTGGTCATCTTGTTCATGGGGAGTTCCTTTAAATCTTTATTCAGGCGGCGAGCTTGGCGCGCTCGGCGATGGCGGTCGCGGGAGGAGCCGCTGTGTCGACGCCCATTTCCCTGAGCGACTGGCCGGCGGCCTCGACCACCTTGCGCATGACATGCTCGTCCATCTGCCCGATGCAGCCGACGCGGAAGCTGTCAGCTACCGTCAGCTTGCCTGGATAGATGATGAAGCCTTTTTCCTTCATCAGCTCATAGAACCGGTCGAAGGCGAAATCGGGATGGGCGGGGCAGAAGAAAGTGACGATGATCGGCGACAGCCAGCGGTCCTTGAGCAAGGTTTCGAAGCCCAGCTCGCGCATGCCTGCTACCATGACGTCGCGGTTTCTGGCGTAGCGCGCGCCGCGGCCGGCGACGCCGCCTTCGATCTCATGCTGGCGCAGCGCCTCGAGGAAGGCGGCGACCACATGGGTCGGTGGGGTGTAGCGCCACTGGCCGGTCTTGTTCATGTGCGCCCACTGGGCATGGACGTCGAGGCTGAGCGAATGGCTGCGGCCCTTGGCGGCTTCGAGCTCGCTCTTGCGGGCGATGATGAAGCCGAAGCCGGGCACGCCTTCGATGCATTTGTTGGCCGAGGACACCATCGCTTCGTAGCGGATCTCGCTGACGTTGAGGGGTATGGCGCCAAATGCGCTCATCGAGTCGACAAGAAACTTGCGGCCCTTGGCGTAGACGACTTCGGAAATCTCGGCGACCGGGTTGAGGATGCCGGAGCTCGTTTCGCAGTGGACGAGAATGACATGAGTGATGGCCTGGTCGGCATCCAGAGCTGCGGCCACTTCATCGCAGCGCGGCGGCATGTAGTCGCCCTTGTCGATCGCCACACAGTCGCGGCCGAGGTAGCCGAGCGTCTGAACGATGCGCTGGCCGTAGGCGCCGTTGACCAGCACCAGGACCTTGCCGTCGCGCGGAACGAACGAGCCCAGCATTGCCTCGACGGCGAAGCTGCCGCTGCCTTGCATCGGCACGCAATCGAAGTCGCTGTTGCCGTCGCCGAGCATGGCGAGGAGACGCTGGCGCATGTCGGCCGTCATCGCCCTGAAGTCGCCGTCCCATGAGCCCCAGTCGCGAAGCATCGCCTGCTTGACCGCATAAGAGGTCGTCAGCGGCCCGGGCGTCAGCAGATAGGGTTCGCCGAGTGCTGGTGCCGGGAAGGGGGCTTGAGCCGCAAGCTTGTGTTCGGACAGCATTTCTTTCTCCTCGCCGTCTTCAGATGTCTGGTTCGGCTTCACATTGCTGACCGGCAATCCATATGTAAAATCGTTATTTTGTATTCATTCATAAGCTGAAACGATGATGGCTAGATGACATGCAATTTCGTCATGCCGTCTTGGCGAGCCGGCTTTCCAGAAGATCGCCGCTCTGGGTCAGGATCGGATAGGCGACCGAGACCAGAAGGGAGTTGAACTCCTTGAGCGCCCGCACCGCTTCGAGGTGGATGTCGCTGGTCTCGATACTTTGCGGCGAGCCCGATTGCAGGCGCTTGAGATGCCGCTCGTGGCTATCGCGTTCGAGCTTGCGCATGCGCTCCTTTTCGACCACCAGCTGGCGCGCGGCGTCTGCATCGCCCGACACCAGCACGTTCATGGCGATCTGCATGTTGGCCAGTACGCGGTCGTGCAGGGCGGTCAGCTCGCCCCAACCTTCCTTGGAAAAGCTCAGCCGCTTGTCGTTCTTCTCTTGGGCCAGCACCAAAAGATTCTTAGCGATGATGTCGCCTGCATGCTCGAGATTGATGGCAAGGTCGGTCAGCTCGATGCCGCGCCGTGCCTCCTCCTGGGTCATCGTCCCGCGATTGACTTCGGCGATGTAGAGCTTGATGTCGGTGTGGGCGCGGTTGACCTCTTCGTCGAGCTTGCGCACCTGCTCGACACGGTCACGGTCGCCGGAATCGAAAAGATCCATCACCGGGCGCAGCATGATCTCCACCACTTCGGCCATGCGCAGCACCTCGCGCGTGGCGCTGGCGAGCGCGACACTCGGCATCTTGATCACCGTGCGGTCGAGCGCACTGACCCGCCGCGACATCAGGTTGAAGCTTTCCGAACCGCGGGGTGCGTCGGGCAGCAACATCGCTACCAGCCGCTCCATCGGCCCGGTGAAGGGCAGGCACAACACCAGCAGCGCCAGGTTGAAGGCAAGGTGCATGTTGACCACCTGCCGGGCCGCACTGGCGCCGAACCAGGTCATCGGGATCTCTATCGCCTGCATGGCAACGAGGATAGCGATTGCCGCCGTTGCGCGAAAAATCAGATTGCCGACCGGAATGCGCCGCGCTTCGATCGCCAGGCCGCGCGTCAGGCCAACGGCAACGAGACCGGCACCCAGATTGACGCCGAGGATCATCGGCACCGCCACTTCGGCCGGTAGCACGCCTTGGGCTGCCATCGACATGAACAGCAGTACCGAGGCGACGCTGGAATGGATCAGCCAGGTGAACAGCGCCGCAGCACCGAAGGCCGTTACCGGATCGCTCCGGAGGTAGTCGATGGCCATCGGCAGCAACGCGCTGTGGCGCATGGGTGCAGTCGCTTCGCCGACCATGCGCAGCGAGATCAGGATGAACGCGATGCCAAGCAAAGTGCGCCCGGTCTGCTTGACGATGCGCGCCTCGAATTTGAGGAACATGGTGGCGCCGAAAAACAACAGCAGCGGCACCAGCCAGCTGAGGTCGAAGGACAGTGCCTGCACCACCAGCGCCGAGCCCACATCGGCCCCCAACATCACGGCGAGCCCGCCCGAAACGGTCAGGACGCCGGTAGCGGCGAAACCGGCAGCGAGCACGGCGACCGCGGTTGCGCTCTGCAAAAGAATGGCGAGCAAGGTGCCTGATGTCGCGGCCTTCAGTCGGCCTTTGGTCGCGCCACGCAACGCCTCGCGCAGCACCGCGCCATGGGCACGTTCGACGCCGGTGCGGACCATGCGCACCGCCCACAAAAGCAGCATGATGGCGCCGGCCAGTTGCAGCAGGATGAACATGAAATGCATGGCCGCGAGCCTCCGATTGCAAAGCGCGCAGCTGTGGCGCTTGCCTTATCTTCGGTGGTTCTGGATATAAATCAAATCGTTAGTTTCGATATTTGTATTGGCTGAGATTATTGGTATTCTACCCGATATCAGGGAGTAGGCATGCGCTACGTACAGCTTCGGGCTTTCCATTATGTCGCGATTTGCGGCGGCTTTTCGCGCGCCGCCGAGACGCTGTTTCTCACCCAGCCGGCGATATCCGACCAGGTGCGCAAGCTCGAGGAAGAATACGAAGTCCTGCTGTTCAACCGCCACAAGAAGCAGGTGACGCCGACGGCAGCCGGCCAGCAATTGCTCGAAATCACGCGGCGCATGTTCGACACCGAGCAGCAGGCGCTGGAGCTTCTGTCGGAATCCCGCGCGCTGCGCTCGGGCACGTTGCGCATCGTCGCCGACGCCGCCCACCATCTTCTGCACATTCTAGGCCAGTTCCGCCAAAAATATCCCGGCATCCAGGTGTCTGTGCGCGCCGGCAACACCGAAACCGTCATCTCCAGCCTCTACAGCTACGAGGCCGACATCGGTGTGCTCGGCGAAATTCCAATCGGCCGCGATTTCGAGGTGGTCAAACTGAACTCGACGCCGATCATTGCCTTCGTGTCCACCGACCACCCGCTTGCCTCGGCCAAGTCGCTGTCGCTGCACGAACTGTCGCTGCTGCCGCTGGTCATGCGCGAGCGCGGCTCAAAGACCCGCGCCAAGCTGGAAGACTTGGCCATCAAGGAAGGCTTCGAGTTCAAGCCCGCAATCGAGGCGGAAGGCCGCGAGGCGGTGCGCGAGATCGTGGCTTCAGGGGCGGGCATAGGCTTCGTCTCCGCTGCCGAGTTCGGGCAGGACGCGCGGCTGGTGCAGATCCCGATCGCTGCACCCGAAATGCTGATGGATGAGGCGCTGATTTGCCTCAAGGAGCGCAGCGGCGGCAAGCTGGTGCGGGTGTTTTTGGATATTGCGCGGTCGATGGCGGCGGGTTGAAAGCAAGTGTGTCGCTGGGTTTTTCAACCGCACATTCTGTCTTGAATTTCTCGCCTTGGTCGATTACCAAACCGTCACCAGGCCGGGCCCCTCTGGCAGTCAATAATGACTGTGATGTCGGACTGGAATTTCAATCCGGCGGCCTGGCTTTGACGTTCCGTACTCCTTGACAGCACTTGGCGAGTTTCGCGCGGGTTCCGCGCAAAACAGAGCATGTGCGAGCCACGCCGCCCTAGCGACAGCAAAGGGTGCCGCATGACAGAATTAATCACTCCCGAAGCCTTATCGGCTCTCCTCCAGGTCATCATGATCGATCTGGTCCTGGCGGGCGACAACGCCATCGTAATCGGCCTCGCTGCCGCGGGCCTGCCCAAGGATCAACGCGCCAAAGCAATCCTCATCGGCATCATCGCAGCAACCGTGCTGCGCATCGGTTTTGCCGCGGCAACGACACAGCTCCTTCAGATCGTTGGCCTGCTGCTGGCAGGCGGCGTGCTTCTGCTGTGGGTGTGCTGGAAGATGTGGCGCGAACTCCGCCATAGCCATGCCGAAGAGACGCAGGCCGTCGAAGCACTTGCCGAGGCCGATATCGATGGCGACGGTAAGGTCGCCGGCGCCGCCCCGCGCAAGACCTTCGCGCAGGCCGCGTGGCAGATCGTCATTGCCGACGTGTCTATGTCGCTCGACAACGTGCTCGCCGTTGCAGGTGCTGCCCGCGATCACCCCAACGTCCTGGTCTTCGGCCTTGTTCTGTCGATCGCGCTGATGGGTATTGCCGCAAGCTTCATCGCCAACCTGCTGCAGAAGCATCGCTGGATCGCCTATGTCGGCCTGGTGATCATCCTCTATGTCGCCGGCGAGATGATTTACCGCGGCGTCCTGGAGGTCATGCCCTATATCAGAGGCGCCTGAGACGGGCCCATGCATGCCGGAGCGACATTGCTCCGGCATGCAACCTTCAACAACCTACCAAGCCATCGCTTGCCCCAAAATATTCCTCTAGTGTGAAACAATTTTTCATGCTATGAATAGTCGGTCTTCGGATTTGATCGGCAGAACGACCGCATCCGAACATTCGCAGAACCAATCAACCGAACCGCGAGCTGAAGTGGCCAACGCTTCAGACAGGTCGTTATTGACCGGCGATAGCTATGAAAACGGCTTCGACCCTACTGCAGCTTCTGGCACTGAGCGCATGCATCGTGGCTCGGCTGCTTTGCGCTGGCGAGCTTCAAATGCCGGGCGTGCGCCGGGCCATGCAGACGATCGCGGTGCCGGGCAACCGGCGATCACCGAGTGCCTTGGTCAAGCAAAACCTGCATATGTCAGCGCCGTAGCGTCGGAACAGGCAATGGCGAACAGTTCAGATGCCGAAAGCTTCGCTAACTCTCGGACCGCGCCGCCATTGGGACGCCGGGGACATAGAGCGAAATCGGCCGGATTTCATACACGGCTGTCGGATTGGCGGAGCGCAACTCGCGTGCCGCTGCGACAGCTCCGTCGATCGTTGGATAGTCCACGACGTAGAAGCCGAGCAATTGCTCCTTGGTCTCGGCAAAGGGGCCGTCGGTGACGAAACCGAGTCCTTTCCCCCTCAACGTCACTGCGCTTTCCGTCGCCCCTAAGCGCGCCGCCGGACCCAGGTGCTTTTCTTCGACGAGGCGATCGTTGATCTCCAGCAGATCCGTCATCAAAGCCGCATCCTCCTCGTCAGTCCAGGATTCGACCACTCCCTCCGCGTGATACGCCAGGATAGCGTACAACATCGTTGCCTCTCCCTTGCCTGTTCATCTCGATATCAGCGTCAAGCCATTATTCAGGTTCGAATGCGCTCGAGCAAGCCTGCGTGATCTTCGGAGTAAATTGCAGCATCCTCCAATGTGTTGCTTAGCCCGCGCGCCAAAAGCTACCCGGCTGCCACCCCTAACACACGGTCACCGCTCAGCAGCGCCTGCCTTCGAACAGGTCGCGTTCGCGGGCGAGGCCGTCGCCGACGACATCGAAGAACGCGCGGACCCTCGCGGTGCCTTTCAAGTCGGAGTGGGTGACAATCCACAGTTCGCCGGCAACCTCAGGCAAAGGCGCGGCAAGCGCGCGGACGAGACCGGGCTCGCCGTCGCCGAGATAGCAGGGCAAAAGCGCCATGCCGATGCCACCCCTGGCGGCGACTGCCTGATTGACCAGGCTATTGGTGCGGTAGACGAAAGCGTCCGCCGCAACGGCTCGGTCGAGCCAGTCGGCTGCCATGATGCCGCCCGCAGTCTCCTCCCAGCCGATCAGCGATTGACTGCCAAGGTCGTCAGGGCCCTCGATCGGTCCGCCATGGGCCTGGAGATAGGCGGTGGATGCGAAGAAGGTCCATGCGACGCCGGCAAGCTTGCGGCCCCACAGGTCACCTTCCTTAGGGCGGATCGGCCGCAGCGCGATGTCGGCCTCTCGGCGCGACAGGGAGAGCACGCGGTTTTCGATCACAAGTTCGACCATGATGCCGGGATGTACCTGCTGGAACGCGGCAAGGTGGCTGGTCAGCCTGGAGTAGGCCAGAGTCTCCGATGAGGTGACTCGCAGTCGGCCCGACAGCCGGCCGTCGGCACCGGCGATGTCGCGCGCCAGAGACAGCGCCTCGTCCTCCATGCGTTCCGCGGCGGCCGCCATGCGCTCGCCAGCAGGTGTCAGCTGGTAGATGCCCCCGGGAAGGCGTTCGAACACCCGCACCGCCAGCCGCTGTTCGAGAGCATTGAGCCGGCGAAACACGGTTGAGTGGTCGATGCCGAGCACTCCAGCTGCTGCGGTGAGGCTGCCAGCGCGGGCTACAGAGAGCACTAGCCTGAGTTCGTTCCAGTCTTCCATGCGTGCCTTCTAGCACGCCCTGGTCTTGCAGTCATGCAAGCGCAGTTGGCAAAGACCCAATGAGCATTGCGAATACGCAACGACTAGATTTGTCCCGGAAGCAACGGCCAAACGGTCAGAACCCAAGAGGACAGATCATGAAACTCTATTACGCCACCGGCACCTGCTCGCTGTCGCCCCACATCGTGGCGCTCGAGGCCGGCATCCCGCTCGACATCGAGCGGGTCGACATATCTAGGAAACCGCATGTCACCGGCTCCGGCCACGACTTCGCCAAGGTCAACCCCAACGGCTATGTTCCTGTGCTCGAACTCGACGGCGGCTCGCTTCTCACGGAAGGTGCGGCGATCATCCAGTACCTCGCGGACCTCAAACCGGAAGCGAATCTTGCGCCGGCGGCCGGCACGCGCGAACGCTATCAGGTGCAGTCCTGGCTCAACTTCGTCGCCACCGAACTGCACAAGATGTACAGTCCCTGGCTGTTCCATCCCGAATATGGGGCCCAGGCGCAGGAAGTGGCGCGCGGCAAGATTGCCCAGCGGCTCGCCTTTGTCGAAAGCCATCTCGCGGCTTCCGGCCCGTTCTTGATGGGCGAACGCTTCACCGTCGCCGACGCCTATCTGTTCACCATCGTCGGCTGGTCGGGCTTTGCCAAAGTCGACCTCTCGGCTTTCCCAAGCCTGCGCGCCTATATGGGCCGCGTCGGAAGTCGGCCAAAGGTGCGCGAGGCGATGCAGGCCGAAGGTATGAAGCTCGCCGCATGATGAGCCAGGGTCTCGCCTGGATCCTGCTGGTGATCGCTGGGCTGCTCGATGTCGCCTGGGCGGTGTCGATGAAATATTCCGAGGGCTATACCAAGCTAGGATGGAGCATCGTCTCCATCCTGCTTCTCGGCGCTTTCGTCTATTTGCTCGGCCGCGTGCTGGACACGCTTCCTGTTGGCACGGCCTATGCGGTGTGGACGGGAATCGGAGCGGCCGGAACCGTTGTCATGGGTGTCGTGCTGTTTGGCGAACCGCTCGGGCCCATACGACTTGGTGGCATAGCTGCCGTGCTCGCCGGCATCGCCATGCTCAAGCTCGCGCCGGCCTGACCGCTTGCGAAAAAGCCCCTCCCTATGGCGGGAGGGGCAGTGGGGGGTAGAATCGAAGATTGGAACGGTCAGGCCGCGGCGCGTAGCTCTGTGCTGTCGGCCTTCACCCGTTCGGACTTTGGATCGTAGGGCGCCTTGAGATGGGCGGTGGCTGCGTGGCGCTCGCCAGCGAGATCGATCTCGTAGCGGCCGCTTTCGATGAACGACTTGTCGACGCCTTCAGCGTGTTCGATCAGCCCGAGTGCTACGGATCGGCCGAGCGTGTGGCCATAGCTCGCCGAACGCACTTCGCCGACCGGCTTGCCGTCGCGCAGGACCAGCTCGCCACCCCACAGCATCGGGGCCGCATCATCGAGCGTGAACTGCACGATGCGGCGCGTCAGCTTGCCCTTGGCCTTTGCCTCGGCCAGCGCGTCGCGCCCAATGAAACCGCCCGGCTTGTCCATCGACACCGCGAAGGCAAGCCCTGCCTCGTAAGGATTGATGTCGGGCGTAAGCTCCCGGCTCCAGGCCCTGAAGCCCTTTTCGATGCGCAGCGCTTCGAGTGCGTAGTAACCGCAATCGGTGAGGCCGAGGTCGCGACCGGCCTGGTCCAGCGCTTCATAGACGCCAACGGCGAATTCGGTCGGCACGATCAGCTCCCAGCCAAGTTCACCGACATAGGTCATGCGGTTGGCGTAAGCGGTGGCATAGCCGACGTCGATCTCTTTGATCGTGGCGAAGGGGAATCCGGCATTGGACAGATCAGCCGAGGTGAGCTTGGCCAGGATGTCGCGTGAGCGCGGCCCCATCAGTGCCAGCACCGAATAGGACGAGGTGACGTCGGTCAGCGTGACGTGCGCGCCCTCGGGGATGTTCTTGCTGATCCAGTCGGCATCGTGCACAGCTTGGGCCGAGCCGGTGACGATCAAGAACTTGTCGCGCGCCAGCCGCATCACGGTCAGGTCGCTCTCATAGCCGCCGCGCTCGTTGAGCAGGCCGGTATAGACCGAGCGGCCGATCTCGACGTCGATGTCGGCCGCACAGATATGGTTGAGCGCCGAAGCGGCATCCCGGCCCTGCACCATGATCTTGGCAAACGAGGTCTGGTCGAAGATGCCGGCGGCCTCGCGCACGGCCTTCATCTCGCGCTTGACCGCATCGTGCCAGTTCTGGCGGCCGAAGGAATATTGCGTCTCGGGCTTTTCGCCCGCGCCGGCGAACCAGTTGGCGCGCTCCCAGCCCATTTTCGAGCCGAAGCAGGCGCCCTTGGCGGCGAGGCGGTCATAGAGCGGCGAGCGGCGGAAAGGCCGCGCGCTGTCGAGCTCGCGGTTCGGCCACGGCATGGCATAGTGGAGTCCGAGCGTTTCCTTGACGCGGTCGTGCAGCCAGCGCGGGTTGTTGTTGAAACCGGCAAAACGCCTGATGTCGACCGGCCACAAATCCATTGTCGGCGAACCGTTGACGATCCATTCGGCGAGCGCCTTGCCGGCACCACCGGCACTGGCAATGCCCATCGAATTGAAGCCGGCGCCGACGAAGAAGTTCTTGAGCTCCGGGGCTTCGCCAAGGATGAAATTGTTGTCGGCGGTGAAGCTTTCCGGCCCATTGTAGAATTTCTTGACCTCTGATGTTTCCAGCTGCGGCACGCGCACAAGCGCATTCTGCATCAGGATCTCGAACTGGTCCCAGTCGTCGGGCAAAAGCGCGAACTCGAAATTGTCGGGAATGCCGTTCATGCCCCATGGCTTGGCCTCAGGTTCAAAGCCGCCCATGACAAGGCCGCCAACCTCTTCCTTGAAATAGATGAAGCCGTCGGGATCGCGGAGCACCGGCAGGTCGGGATGCACGCCCTCGATCTTGCCGGTGACGATGTACATGTGTTCAGCCGAATGCAGCGGCACGGTGACGCCGCACATCGCGCCGACCTTGCGCGCCCACTGGCCCGCGCAGTTGACGACGATCTCGGCTGTGATGTTGCCCTTGTCGGTCTCGACGCCGCAAGCCTTGCCGTCCTTGACGGTGATGCCGGTGACACGCACGCGCTCGATGACCCGCGCCCCGCGATTGCGCGCCCCTTTGGCCAGCGATTGGGTCAGGTCGGTGGGGTTGGCCTTGCCGTCGCCCGGAAGCCAAACGGCGCCGACAAGATCGTCGATGGCCATGACCGGCCACTTCTCCTGCGCCTCCCTGGCCGAAATCACCTCGATGTCGACGCCCTGTGCGCGAGCCGAAGCGGCAGTGCGCTTCAGCACCGTCATGCGGTCGGCGCTGCGGGCAACCGACAGCGAACCGCAGTTTTTCCAGCCGGTGGCAAGGCCCGTCTCAGCCTCGAGTTCGCTGTAGAGCTGTGTCGAATATTTGATCAGGCTGGTCATGTTGGCGTGGCTGCGCAATTGCCCGACCAGGCCTGCGGCATGCCATGTGGTGCCGCCGCTGAGCTGGCCCTGTTCGAGCAGCACGACGTCTTTCCAGCCGAGCTTTGTCAGGTGATAGGCGACCGAGCAGCCGACGATGCCGCCGCCGACGATGACGACGCGTGCCTGCGTCGGGAATTCCTGCGCCATGATGAAACAACCTCCCAAAGGTGAAGGCCGCACTCTATCTCGGTCGCAACAAAACGCAACATTAATTGCAACAAATAATCACATACCAAGCGGGGAGACGTGCGACTACACCGTCTGTCGGGAAGGGCGAACGGTACCGCATGCCAAGGCGGGCTTGCGTGCGGGCTGCAGTGCATGGAAATTTCGCTAGCTTTGTCGGAACGCACCGCCGCCGAACGTCTTCAAAGCGTAGAGCCAGCAGGGGCGATGAAGGAGAACGACATGAGAAAGATCGTGGTGGGTGCATTCATGAGCCTCGACGGCATCATGCAGGCGCCGGGAGGCCCCGAGGAGGACCCGATCGGCGGCTTCAAATATGGCGGCTGGGGCGCGCCCTATTTCGACGAAACGATGGGTGAAGCGGTGGGCGAGATGTTCGCCAAGCCCTTCGACCTGCTGCTTGGGCGCAAGACCTGGGACATCTTTGCCGCGCACTGGCCTTATGTCGGCGCCGACGATCCGATTGGTCCACTGTTCGACAGGATCAATAAATATGTCGCGACCCGTAATCCCAACCTGAAACTCGGCTGGCAAAACAGCCATTCGCTGGGCACGGACGCCGTTGCCGCCATGCACAAGCTGAAGGCCGAGGACGGACCGGATCTCTTGACCCAGGGCTCGACCGATTTCCTCAAGACCCTGCTCGCCGCCGACCTCGTCGACGAGCTCAACATCTCGATCTTCCCGCTGGTGCTGGGCAAGGGCAAGCGCCTGTTCGGCGACGGCACACGACCGTCGGCACTGAAGCTGGTTTCCTCGAAGGTTTCCGGGACGGGCGTGACCGTCAACAAATACGTTCGCGATGGCGACATCGTCACCGGCTCGTTTGAATTCGAGACCCCAACCGATGCGGAACTGGAACGGCGTAGAAATCTGAGCTGAAAAGTCTTGGCTGGCGGCATCCGCCGTCAGCCATCAATCGCCGACGATCACCTTCGGTCCCTTCCGTTCCAGCGCCTCCGCCATGGCAGCGGGGGGAGGGGCGTCGACGATGACGCCGGCGGCGAGCTCGAAGCGCGGGATGCGCAGCGGGGTCAGCTTGCCGAACTTGGAACTGTCGAGCACGAAATAGGCTTTTGCAGCGGTCGCCGCCATGCGCGAGCGCTGCTCGGCGCCATTGCGGGTGAAGTCGGTGACCTCGCCCTCAGGCGACAGTGCTCCGCCGCCCAAAAACGCCACATCGACACGGAAGCGGCTGATTGCCTCCAGTGCATCGATGCCGATGGCGGCTTCCTCCGATGGATCGATTTCGCCGCCCAGCATATGCACGCGCACATGCGGCTGACGGCACATGTGCAGGGCGATCACCAGACTTGTGGTGCAAACCGTCAGGTTCTGCTTGCCGGTCAACGCGTGCGCGACGGCAAGCGTGGTGGTGCCGGAATCGAGGAAAACGACCATGCCGTCCTCGACCAGATTGGCTGCGGCGCGGCCGATGGCAGCTTTGCCCGTAGCATTTTCCTGGCTGCGCTCGTTGAGCGCCGGCTCGGTTGCTTCAAACAGCGTCGCCCCGCCGTGGACGAGGTCGAGCTGGCCGCGCTCGGCCAGATGCTTCATGTCGCGGCGGATCGTCTCCCGCGACACGTCGAAGAAATTGGCAAGCTCGGTGATGCCGACAGAACCGTCGGCGGCAAGCCGCCTCAGGATCTCGTCATGGCGGCGCGGCGCGAGCGCCCGGGCGTTGGAACTGTGCGAGTCGGACATAAGGCCAATGTGGCGATATTGGCCTCATCGAGCAAGCATATGTTGCAATATGTGGCAGCTGGCCCGGATGTTCGGTTCACATGCGGACACGCTCGCCGGCGGGATCGTACACGCATCGGTCGACGACGGTTGCGCGGCTGCGGCGGCCGAAGGCCTCGACCTCGATCGCCTTGAGCCCCATGTCCTCACCCTTGAGATAGCCGAACACCAGCGACGCGCCCACCGTATGACCGAAGTCGCCGCTGGTCGTCATGCCGACAATGCGACCGTTCACCGACATCGCCTCGCCGCCATAGACCGACAGCGGCTCGTCGAGCCGGAAGCAGGCGAGTTTGCGGCTCAGCCCAAGTTCTTTCTGCGCCGCAAGCGCCTCGCGGCCCTGGAAATCGCCCTTCTTCATCGACACGGCAAAGCCGAGGCCAGCTTCCAGCGGTGTGTCGTCGGGCGTTATGTCTGCGCCCCAATAGAGGTAGCGCTTTTCCATGCGCAGGCTGGAGATCGATTTGTAGCCGACATCGGCGATGCCGAACGCAGCGCCTGCGTCCTTCAGCACCTCGTAGACATAGGCCATGTATTCGGTGGGCACATGCAATTCCCAGCCGAGTTCGCCGACATAGGTGACGCGCGCGGCCATGACCGGCGCCCAGCCGACGCGGATGTTGCGGCAGCTCATATAGGGGAAGGCGGCATTGCTCACGTCATCCTCGCTGACCTTGGCGAGCACGTCACGCGAAAGCGGTCCGCACAGATTGATGACACCGTATGCACCGGTCACATCCTGTACGCTCACCGAGCCGTCGCGCGGCATGTGACGGCGGATCCAGCCACCGTCGCGCGTGCCGAAGGCCGAACCGGTGACGACGTGGAAGACGTCCTCGCGCGGCCGCATGATGGTGAGGTCGGCTTCGATGCCGCCGCGCTTGTTGAGAAGCTGGGTGTAGATCACTGCACCTTCGCCGCGATCTACATTGGCGGCCGCTAACCACTGCAGGTAAGAGAGCGCGCCCGGTCCTGCGACCTCGAATTTCGAAAATGACGACTGGTCGACAAGTGCCACGCCCTCGCGCACGATCTTGTGCTCGCGGCCGATCACCTCGGCATAAGGCGCGCGCTCGAAGGTTTCGAGCGGCGGTTTTGCCTCGCCGGCTTTGAGAAAATAATTGGGCCGTTCCCAGCCGAATTTGACTCCGTTGACGGCGCCTTGCGCGGTCAAGGTCTGGTAGAGCGGTGAGCGGCGCAAGGGGCGGCAGGCCGAACGTTCCTCCTCTGGCCAGGCGATGGCGTAATATTTGGAATAGGCCTCAATGGCGCTGTCCCTGAGATAGGCGAGGCCACCATGCGGCTTACCGAAGCGGCGCAGGTCGAAGGCCCACAAATCCATCCCAGGGTCGCCTTCGACGATCCAGTTGGCCATGGCGCGGCCAGCACCGCCTGATGCCGCGATGCCCGAGGTGAAGCCACAGGCAACGAAGAAGTTCTCATAGTCGCCGGCAAGGCCCATGACCGGCTCGCCGTCGGCCGAGATCGGGATCGGGCCGTTGACCACTGCGCGCACGCCGAGTTCACTGAGGATCGGAATGCGGTTGGCAGCACCTTCGATCACCTCCGACATGCGCTCGAGATCATCGGGGAGCAGCTCCTGGCCAAAGCTCATCGGCAGCTTGCCGAGACCATAGGCGGCGCGGGTTTCCTTTTCCCAACCGCCGATCGCCATCGCTCCCGGCTCCGGCTTGACGTAGAAATTGGCATCCGGGTCGCGCAGGGTCGGCAGGTCGTCGGGCACCATGGGCGACTTTTCGGTGACGAAATATTCGTGCTCCACAACGGTGATCGGCAGGTCGATGCCAGCGAGTTCGCCAAGCTGGCGCGCCCACAGCCCGGCTGCGTTGACGACGATCTCGCAGCCGATCTCGCCCTCTGCAGTCTTCACGCCGGTGATGCGGCGATCCTTGATGGTAAAGCCGGTGACCGTCACGCCCTCGACGATGCGCACGCCCCCAGTGCGCGCGCCCTTGGCGTAGGCATGGGTCAGCGAATAGGGATCGACATGGCCATCCGAGGCGATCCAGGTCGCCCCGCGCAGGTCCTTGGTGTCGACAAGTGGGAACAGCTTCTTGACCTCGTCGGGACCGACAAGCTCCATGTCGAAGCCGTAGCTCTTGGCAGCGGTATGGGCGCGCTTCAGTTCTTCCCAGCGCGCATCGGAGGCAGCGAGCCGCAGGCTTCCGACATTCTTCCAGCCGACATCCTGCCCGGTCTCCGCACCAATCTTGGCGCAGAGATCGGCGCTGTATTGCATCAGGCGCGTCAGGTTCACCTTGCTGCGCAGCTGCCCCATGAGGCCGGCGGCGTGCCAGGTCGAGCCCGCCGTCAGCACGTTCTTTTCTAATAGCAGAACGTCTTTTTCACCCATCTTGGCGAGGTGATAGGCGATGGAGGTGCCAAGGGCGCCGCCGCCGACAATGACGATGCGGGCGTGCGAGGGGACTTTGCCGGACATGCTTTGACTTTCCAAGTGAGCTCGCGGCTGCGAGGGGATTTCGGGATTGCTCAGCCGGTGTTCGCCGGCAATTTCATCAGAGGTCGAGAACAAGCAGTGGTGAATTGGCCCGCGAACAGCACACGGTGAGGAATTCGCGGCGTTCGTCTTCGGTGAGTGCGGTGTCGCGGTGGTCAGGTTCGCCGTCGAGGTAACCGACCATGCAGGAGCCGCACATGCCTTGCCGGCAGCTCGTCTCGATGCGGTGGCCGGCCGCCGTCAGGGCCGCGAGCAGCGACTTGCCATTGGGCACGTCGATGACCGCACCGCTCGAGGCGATCTTCACCTGGAAGGACCGGTCACCCGCCTCAATCTTTTCCTCAGGCGCGAAGCTCTCGACATGCACCTGATGGCGCGGCCAGCTTTCGGTCGCCTTGGCGAAAGCCTTGAGGAAGCCAGCCGGGCCGCAGGCATAGGCATGCACGCCGTCCGCCACCTCACCGATGAGTGCCGCCATATCAGGACGCTTTGCCGGGTTGTTGTCGTCGTGATGCAGGGCCGCGCGACCGACCTTTACCTCATCGACGATGAATTCGCCGAATGCCGTTTCTTCCATCGAGCGGGCGCAGATATGAGCGAAAAAACTCGCCTTGGCGGCCTTGAGATGATGGATCATCGCGATGACAGGCGTGATGCCAATGCCACCTGCCACAAGGATATGGTGCCGCGCATCGGCGGCGAGAGGAAACCCGTTGCGCGGCGGATCGGCGCGAACCACCACGCCGCGCGAAAAGGCTTTCGCTATCTCCAGCGAACCGCCTTCGCCCTGCTCCTCGCGCTGCACGGCGATCCAGTATTCAAACGTCTGCGCCGGGTCACCGCACAGCGAGTAGCATCTGGCACGGCCGCTCGGGAGGCGGAAGTTGAGATGCGCGCCAGCTTCCCAGGCCGGCAGGCGCTCGCCATGCGGCGAGACTAGCCGATAGGCCGAGACCCTTGCGGTGAGCGCCCTGATTTCTGCAACCTGCAGCAGGATTTCCGGCCTGGAGAGCATGATGTGGCCTTGTCTTGGGAGGATCAGGCGCCCATCTGGCGGGCGTACCATCTGACGTAGCGGTCGACGTTCTGCTCTTTCAGCGGCGAGTAGGGGCCGGGCTGGAATCCCGGCGAGTTCACCCCGATCCACTGGCGCCGGCAGATTTCCCAGTCCTCCGACATTACCTCGTCATGGAAGGCCGCGACTTTTTCGGGGTCGTAGTCCCGGCCCTCGACCGCGTTCTCGTCGACCAGCCAATAGCCGCGCACGATGGTCTTGGTCGGCGAAACCGGGGTGATGCGCACCGTATGGGCATAGTCGGAATTGGCGTGGCACCAGAAGTTGATGTTGGTGTTGGCGCGCGCCGTGCCCATGTCGGGATCGGAGAAGCCGGCCATCAGCACCTTGCACACCAGCTGACCGTCGGGACTTTCGGTGACCATGCCCTTGCGCACCGGCGTGCGGTTGGCGCGGAACCATTCGGCGGTATAGTCCGACGAAGTATTGACGCGGGCGGTGTCGAGACCGGCCTTTTCCCAGCGGATGGCGCAGTCGGCCAGGCGCTCCGATATCTCGTCTTTAAGGTCCGGATTGTCGTTTTCGGTGTCGTATTGCACCGACACATAGCCGTGATGGTTGGCCTCGCAGTGGTAGCATTCGCGGTTGTTTTCAACGACGATCTTCCAGTTCACGTCGAGCTCGTAATCGCGGATCAGCGCGATCTTGGCCCGTGCCATGCCTTGCGATTTCAGGATCGGCGAGAGGTGGTCGCGCAGCTCGTGGAACGGAGAGGGCGTGTCGGACAGGTTGACGAAGATCAGCCCGTCGAATTCCTCGGCATGAACGCGTTTGAGACCATGTTCGGCCTTGTCGAAATCCTCGCCCATCATCGGCGCGCCGATCAGGGTGCCGTCATGGGCATAAGACCATGAGTGATAGGGGCAAACCAGCCGGGTCGCCTTGCCCGTTTCCTTGGTGCAGATGATGGAGCCGCGATGGCGGCAGACATTGTGGTGCGCATGCACCTTGCCGTCGCGGTCGCGCACCACCACCACCGGGGCTCCGCCGACATTCAGCGTCATGTAGTCGCCCGACTTGGGCAGCTCGATCGAATGTCCAGCGAAGAACCAGTTGTTGCGGAAAATCCGCTCCTGCTCCTCGGCGAAGATCTCAGCATTGGTGTAGAAGTCGCGCGGCAGGCCGTGACCGGGCCGATAGCTGTTGAGCCAGTGAACATTCATCGCAGCGCCTCCCAGTGCTTGTTTGAGGCAGATTAGAATTGTTCTTGTCTGGGTCGGCAAACGCGATTACCTTAGGGGAACACCAAGAAAAACTAATGGTACTATGGCAACTGCCCGACCCCCGCTGAACTGGCTCCGGGCATTTGAAGCTGCTGCTCGGCTTGGAACCTTTGCGGGTGCCGCCAGCGAGTTGAACGTCACCCCTTCGGCGATCTCACAACATATCCGGGCCCTGGAACTGCGTCTCGGCAAGGAGCTGTTCGACCGCCATGCCAATGGCGTGAGGCTCACCGACCGTGGCCGTCGCTATGCGGAAGATCTTGGCCGCGGCTTCCAGATGATCGACGAGGCAACCGCCAAGCTTGCCGGGCGCGGCATGCGTGAAATGCTGGTCGTGCACGTGCCGACCTCGTTTGCCAGCCAGTGGATCGCACCACGGCTCGACTTGTTCCGCGCCCAGCATCCGACCATCGATCTGAGGCTGACCGCGCTCGACCACGGCGAAGGCAAGGTCGATGCCGCGATCGAGTTTGGTTGGGGCAACTGGCCCAAGCGCGAGGCGACGCTGTTGCTGCGCGACGAAACCTTTCCCGTCTGCGCGCCGAAATATGCCGCCGGCCTCACCTCGCCTGACGACCTGCAAGCCGGGGATCTGCTGCATGTGCCAGGCTATGACGAGGACTGGGACAGCTGGCTGGCACATGCTGGCGTGAGCGGTATCGACACCTCCGCCGGCTCGTTTTTCGACCAATCAATCATGGCGATCCGTGCTGCGATCGAAGGCAAGGGCGTGCTGCTCGGCAGAACCGCCCTGATCGAGCGCGAACTCGCCGCAGGCCTGCTCGTCGCTCCCTTCAAACAGCGCCTTCGCGGTGCCGGCTCCTACTGGTTCTTGACCACGCCGCAGAAGGCGAAAACGCCAAAAGTCATCGCCTTCGGCGACTGGCTGATGAGCATGGTGCAGCCAACCGTCGCCGCCGAAGGTTGAACCTCTGCGCAACAAAAGCAGCTGTCGGTGCATTTTGACATGTTGCGTTTTGTGTTCTTTTTTGCCAATTTGTGATCATGCTGTCTCGTTTGAGGCAATCGGCTCTGGTTGAAGACCGGGGTCGGGGAGGGCACATGAACGCACCGAACAAGCATGCGGACTTCAACGTCGAGACCTGCTGGCCCGGTGCAAAAGCGTTGCCCGGCGCCTTGCCCCAGCCGACCGGCTCAGCTTCGCCAGCCGAATTCCCGCCAGCCGAATTCCTGGTGCTTGTGCTGCCCGGGTTCTCGCAACTGTGCCTGTCGTCGTTGATCGATCCGCTGCGGATTGCCAACTCCCTATCAGGCCGCAGCCAGTTCAGCTGGCGGCTGATGAGCCTCGACGGCTTGCCGGTGGAATGCGCCAGCGGCATTTCGATTGCGGTGACAGGCAGCTTCACCGAGCATCAGAAGGCCATGGCGCTCGACCCGCAATGCGCTGTCGTCATCTGCGCAGGCGAAGGCGTCGAAAAGCACGGCTCGCACGAGCTGCGTGCCTTCCTGCGCCGTGCCTTTCGTTCCCATGTGCCGATCTATGCGCTGGGCACCGCGACATGGTTGCTTGCCGAAGCGGCGTTGCTCGATGACGTCAAATGCACCATCCACTGGGGCAAGTTGGCGGCACTTTCAGAGACGTTTTACGACCTCGCCATCGACGATGCCCTGTTTGTGCGCGACGGCCAGATCGTCACCTGCGCCGGCGAACTCGCAGCCTTCGACCTCGCCTTGGAACTGGTGCAAGAGCGCTGCGGCACCGAGCTTTCCCGCCGCATCTGCCAGCATGTCACGGCCGACCGTTGGCGCGATGGTGCAAGCTGCCAGTCGGTGCCACCAGGGCTGCGCTACGGCAGTACCGGCAAGAAGCTCCTGCGCATCATCCAGCTCATGGAGCGCAACATCGAGGACCCGCTGTCGCTGGAGGAGATCGCAAGTCAGGTCTCGCTTTCGCGTCGCCAGATCGAGCGGCTGTTCGAACGCCACCTCTCAACGACACCATGGCAGCATTATCTCGCCCTCAGGCTGGCCAAAGCTCGCCAGCTGATCGAACTGACGCCGATGCCGATCATGGATGTCGCGGTTGCCTGCGGCTTCGTTTCCTCGTCGCATTTTTCCAAGAGCTTCCGCGACCACTTCCAAGTCCTGCCGAGCAAGCTGCGCGCTGCATAGTCGCGACTACGGCATCGATGCCCCTGAGGTGTTCGCCCCGCTGATTTCGCCGGCACCTGCTTTGCTGGCACTTGCTTTGCGGGCTCGGCTGCGATCGGAAGTGGGGCGTCTGTTTAGCGCTTAGGAACACAACCCGGCAGTCAGCCGTGCGGTGACAGATGACATCGGCACACTGGCCGCGGTGTCCTTCCTTCCCTGTCGCGACAGCCGGTCCTTCCGCTGGCTCGATGGGGCATGTCCGATCGCAGAGCGGCTTCGCCTCGATCGTTATCCCGCAACGGCAGGCGCAGGTTTCTTCCCCTGCAAACAGCGTTCGCATTCCTCGCGAGCCAAGAAAGCCGCTTCCTGCCGCCCTCCATTTCATTGCGGCCCTGACGGGTGCGGTTCGATCGTCTCCGATCTTTTCGACTGCCATCGAGGTCGCGAAGGGCGCGGCCCGAAACACGAGAAAGGAATACCACTCATGACGACCATTGGCTCATTCACCAGCACCGCCAACGGCTTCACCGGTTCGATCAAGACCCTCACCCTCACCGTCAAGGCCCGCTTCGAGCGCATCGAAAACCCCTCCGACAAGGGCCCGCACTTCCGCATCTTCTCCGGCTCCGTGGAGCTCGGAGCCGCCTGGCAGAAGCACTCCGGGCAGAGCGGTCGCGACTACCTCTCGGTCAAGCTGGACGATCCGAGCTTCCAGGCTCCCATCTACGCCACCCTGGTCGAGGTGGAAGGCGAGCAGGGCCTCCAGCTCATCTGGTCCCGCCCCAACCGGGACTGACCGGCCGAGCCCGGCCCCGCCCACAAGGCGGGGCCACACCTCTGGCTCTTGGAGCGTCAGGGTTGTCTCATCTTAAGCACCTGCTGGCCCGGCTTCCCTTGGCGCTCGATAGCCCCGCCGCTTCTCCATCGTCTCCAGACGCTTCATAGCGCGTTGAGCGTCGTCGGTTTCATCGAAGGTTTCCATCATGGCTTGCCCATCGATGCCAATCCGCCGCCAGTTTCGGATGACCCATGCGCCGCCAAACAAGGTCGGCTGGAAAGTGAGGCTGTAGAACCGGCGCACGTTCAAATCCCAGGTCGACACGGTGGCGGTAAAAAGCTGAAGTGCGGAGGCGCGAAAGCAGTCGTCCCACGCCGAATGTATGTCTCGGCTGGTCGGTCATCACCCATGTCACTACAGCAACAATGTCCTCTTCCTTCGTGCCGCCGACGCGGCGATCCATCGAGCGCGTTGAAGTCGGTCGCGGGACCAATGGGATCGAGCACGATCACCTTGCGGTCGGCTTTGCAGCGATGCGCGATCATCATCGGTGCGATCTCAGAGGACGGATCAAGCACCACCAGGCCGCCGCCCATTTCAGCGCGGTTGGGATCGCACCGACGTAGTCTTGAAGCCGCCCAGGCCGACGAAGAAGATGCCAGGTGGACGAACCTAACGAGCTGTCGAAACAGAAGAACAGCGAGCTGCCAGTAACTCGGCTTCGTCGCTTTCAATTTCGCCGAGGCCAGCCCGAATTGCTTTGAGCCCGATGCGCTCGGCCTTGCGCATTTCCGCTTGCCTCAGTTGCCTGAAGGCGGGCGATTTCTTGCCTGATCTTCGATGAGGGTCGTTTCATTTTGGATGAACCTTCCTTGTCTGGATTGAGCGAAACGCCAGACAAAGATCGACGGGGAGGGTGCGAAGCGCATTCCCGTTTATTCTGCAGTCGGCGGTGGCGACGCTCTCAACGATGATCCCGCCGTTCCGAAGGAGCGGTCCAAGGGCGCAATTATACGTCGCTGGCGCGACGCCTTGCTCAACGGCCTGTCCAGCCAGCCGCTCCTGACGAACGCCGAGTGTCCGTTCGCCATCCAGGAGCAATCTCTGCCGTGACTGTCCCTCACTTCTCCGTCAGCATCGTCAGCCGCGGCGACGGCCGCAGCGCGGTGCTGTCGGCCGCCTATCGCCATTGCGCCAAGATGGAGTACGAACGCGAAGCGCGCTCGGTCGATTACACCCGCAAGCAAGGGCTACTCCACGAGGAGTTTTCGGCACCACCTGATGCGCCGCAATGGCTGCGCAGCCTCATTGCCGACCGCTCGGTGGCAGGTGCTGCGGAAGCCTTCTGGAACAAGGTCGAGGCTTGCGAGAAACGCGCAGATGCCCAGCTTGCCAAGGACATCACCATTGCCTTGCCGCTGGAGCTGTCGTCCGAGCAAAACATCGCACTGGTCCGTGATTTCGTCGAACGACACATCCTCGCCAAGGGCATGGTTGCAGACTGGGTCTATCATGACGCGCCGGGCAATCCGCATG